>JACQZV010000115.1 GCA_016213695.1 Acidobacteriota bacterium
GAGAGGCGCGACTGTCGGCGTCGTGACACGCGGCAGGGGTAAACCGGGCCCGAACCGTGACGGCCGCGCAGCTCACGGAGCTGCGCGGGTCAGCGAGCGGGAGGTGAAGGGCCCGGTTTTCCACGACGTCCGACCGGAGCGACGGTTCGAACGCGACGGCTCACGCCGCACAACGCCAACCTGAAGAACGCGCTAATTTAGAGGGATAGTGATTGTCCCGGCTCGCAGGTGGGAGCAGAAGCGCGGCCATGGGTCATTGCCCAGGCGAGCCGGCGAAGAGCCGCTGCCCTGTGCTGGTCAGCACGACGGTCTGGGCGTTGGCGGCGTTGCTGCCGTCACGTGCGCGACTCGCTTCCACCGCCACCACATCACCGACCTTCATCGAAGTGCGCTTCCAGCCCGCCCGCAGGAGCTGACTCGGACTCGCCATCTCAAATCCCCAGTTGGCGACCGTGCCGTCCTCGCCCTTCACGTCCATGAAGAACCAGATGTGCGGATTCGTCCACTCGACCTTGGTCACCACGCCCGTCACCTTGACCGGCTTGCTCGCGTCGAATTCCGCCGCGAACGAATGATGCGCCAGCACGCGCCCGCCGGACGCGGCGATCGAGGCCACCCACAGCGCAATCGCGAGTCTTCGTCTCATCGCTGTCCCCCGGTAGATGGTGGACCGCCCGCCCGTCCGCTCCAGGCCTTCTGCAGACTCTCGAGGTCCCTGTTGTTCTCACAGAGATGCTCGAGCAGTTCCGTGTCGGGCTGCACGTCGAAGCGCATCGCCGCTGACGTCCACGGCCGTGAGTACGCCTTGGGGTCGTCGATGGTGACCCCGAGCTCCAGGGAGCCGAAACTGGTCCGGCGGAAGCGCTCGGTCGTGCGCAGCGCCTCGGTGTGCGGGTGGCCGCCGTTGTCGAGCCAGCTGCCCTCCTTGAAGCCGGCGGTGTCGACGACGAACGTCTCGCCGTCCCACCGGCCGACCGAATACCCGTACCAGGCGGGATCCGGATCAACCGGCAGCGACCGTCCGTCGGTGTGAATCTGGCGGTACTTGTGGAATTCCTCGTACATGACGACCGTGACGCCCGGTGTCTGGAGGATCTTGAAGGGGTAGGGTGACGTGACCGCATCGGGCACGCCGTGCGGCATGCAGAATGTCATCGGTCTCTCGAAGCCGAACGTCTCCTGGCGGTGCTTGTAGATCTCGGCCGCCCACGGCAGCATCGGCGCGTCCGTCCCCTCGGGCAGCAGATTCTCGTTCGGGCGAGCGCTCTCCCTGCGCCAGATGCCGGACAGGTCCGGCTTGCGGTCCGGCGTGCGCGGCGTCGGCGCCTTCAGGTTTGGCTTCCCATCCGCGGTGCGCGGAGTGCCGGGCAGCGGCAGCGACAGCCACTGGGCGAAGACCGTGCCTCCCGTTGCGCACACACACGCGAGCGCCAGTATCCCACCCCGCCAGGCGGGGCTGTGGTGAATCTGCATCCGGCTACCTCCTCCAGAGGCCCGACGACGCGTGAACACGCCCTTGTCGTCGAATACCTCGTACGGTTCTCCGAATATAGTGCCCAATCGCGTCAATCTCAACCAGCCGAGCCGGATCGCGTATACTCCCGCCGACATCGGTCAGGTTCTCAACCAGCGAGACATACATGACCAGACATGACGAATCAGCGGGCCGCCGTCGTCGTGAATTCCTCAAGGTCGCAGGCGGCGTCGCGACGGCGCTCACGGCGACGGCCGACGCGTTCGGACAGGGTGCGCGGCCGCAATCGGCGGCGCGCCGGCCGGCCGGGCCGCCCGACCGGGGCCTCTGGGCGACCTGGTACGACCTGCCGGTCGAAGGGCGGGATGCCTACCTGAACTGGCTGCACGGGACGTACCTGCCCGCGCTGCTCGCGCGTCCGGGGTTCCTGTGGGCGGCCCACTATGCCACGCGGGAGCGCGAGGGCGGCGGGACGCAGATTCATCACACGACCGATCCGAAGGTCGGGACCGGGTATCACTACATTCTGCTCGTCGGCGCGACCGACGCGGACGTGTTCGGCAATCCGACGCCGAGCGCGATGAACGCCGCGCTGCCGGACGCGGGGCGGACGATGGTCGCCATGCGGGTCGGGGAGCGCGTCAACATCCTGACGGAGACCGGCCGCTGCGAAGGCCGCGCCACTCCCGCGTACCAGGACGGCATGATCGCGGCGCCGTGCATCCAGATCGGCAGCTTCAACTGTCCGGTCGAGTATGAGGAGGAGATGCACGCCGGCTACGTGGCGTCCCGCATGCCGGCGCACTGCGCGACCGCCTCGTGCGTCCGCACCCGCAAGCTGAACTCGGTCGCCGGGTGGGCGAAGCACGTGATCCTCTACGAGTACACCTCGCTCGACGGCTTCACCCGCGATTACGAGGCGGCGAATTCGAAGTCGCCGCTCGGGGTTGGCGGGCACAACGTCGTGCCGTACCTCGTGCACGCGCCCTCCGGGCCGAACAGCGCGCTGCGCCTGTGGCCGCCGGTCAGCGCCTCACGTGCCGGCTGACGACCATCAGGACAAGCCGTGCGCGGCTTGATCTCTCGTCGACATCCTCGGTCGGTATCCCAGGGAAGATTGACGCTGTTCTGGGGAGCATCACATGACCACTGACCACCGCGCCGTCACGACGCCACTCGCCGTTCTGCTCGTCGCACTGCTCGCCGCGCCGCTGTTCGCACAGTCCACGGCCACCATTGTGGGCGTGGTCAGGGATTCCGGGGGCGTGCTCCCGGGTGCGACGGTCACCGTCCGGAACGTGGATACGGGCCTCACGCGGAGCGTGCCGACCGGTGCCGACGGGGCCTTCAGGTTTCCCGCATTGCCGGTGGGTCCCTATGAAATCCGGGCGGAGCTGTCCGGCTTCCGGACAATGGTACGGAGCGGCGTGCGCCTGCAGGTCGGGCAGGAAGCCGTCATCGACGTGATGCTCGAGCTGGGATCGATCCAGGAGACCGTGACGGTCACGGGGCAGGCCCCGCTGGTCGAGACCACGACAAGTGCGTTGGGCGCGGTCGTCACCGCAGAAGAAATCGCCTCGCTTCCACTCGAAGGCCGCAACTACATCGGCCTGACCATGATGCAGCCGGGCGTGAGCGAAAGCCGGACGATCTCGGCCAGTGCGTATCCCGGTATCTGGTTCAGCAGCTCTGGCGCCCCGCCGCGTTCCAACGGCTATTCACTGGACGGGGCGGACATACGGAACGGCACCGGCGTCACCACCTCCTCGGTGACCGGCCAGACGCTCGGACTCGATGGCATTCAGGAATACAAGGTCCTGACCAACGCCTTCCCGGCCGAATATGGCGGCGTCATGGGAAGTCAAACCGTGATGGTGAGCAAGGCCGGGACCAATCAGTTCCACGGCTCGGTCTTTCAGTATCACAGGGACCGCAACCTCGAAGCGGCCAACTACTTTGACGACCCTGACGAGCGCACGCAGTTTTCCCGCAACAACTATGGCGGATCCTTCGGCGGGCCTCTCCGGCAGAATCGACTCTTCGTCCACGGGACCGTCGAATACGCGAGGGTCCGGCGCGGCACGACCAACATCGCCAACACGCTGCCGGCCGCCGCGCATGTGGATGGCGGATTGGTGCCCCGGATTCATCCGGCGATCAAACCGCTTGTCGATCTGTACCCGTCGCCGAATGCCCCGGGGAATCGGTATACGTTCGTCTTCACGGAGCCGGCCTCCGACCTGTACGGGCAGGTTCGCCTGGATGCGAACATGTCGGCGAGCAGCACGCTGTTCGGGCGCTACACCGTGACCAATGGCGACACAACGGCCGCCACCTTCTTCCCGGGGTACGAGACGCATGCCGAAACCCGGAGCCGCTTCCTGACGCTGTCGGAGAACCACATCTTCGGCCCGACGGTCGTGAGCACGACGAGGGTGTCCTACAGCCGTCCGGACGCGCACTACACGGCCGACTACCCGAGCCAGCTTCTGAGCGATCCCCGGTACAACTTCCTGCCCGGCGAGGCGATGGGGATCGTCTCGGTCGGAGGCGTGACCGACATAGGGCCGTCGGCGAATTTTCCACGCGCGTTCGCGGGGAAGGATTACACGGCCAGCAATGACACCAACGTCTCCGCCGGCCGGTCGTCGTGGAAGTTCGGTGTGCGGGTCAATCGTGCCGAGCAGTTCGTGCAGCAGGCGTTTTCGCGCGGTGGTCAGGCCAGCTTCGCCAATGTGACGACATTCCTGCAGGGATTGCCGAACTTCACGAGGGCGCCGTCGCCAGGCTCATCCAATTCCAAGACGCTGACGTTCACGTCGGTCGGCGTCTACGCGCAGGACGATCTCAAGGTCTCCGACCGCCTGACGCTGAATCTGGGTGTGCGGTACGAACCGCAGACGCGCTACAAGGAGAAATTCGGACGCGAATCGGCGATCCGAAACATCCTGACCGACGCGGAGGCCACGCTTGGCCCCTTGTTCAAGAACAACACGCTGGACAATGTCAGCCCGCGCCTGGGATTTGCGTGGGACGTGGGAGGAAACGGCAAGACCGCCGTGAGAGGCGCGGCCGCGCGCCTCTACGACCTGGGCAACCTGGCGACGCCGCTTGTGCAGGCGGTCGCGGGGACCCCTCCGTTCTCGTCGCTCAGCCGCGTCAACAACGCCCCCTTCACCGTGCCTTTCGAGTTGCCGTCGGAAGGGTCGCCGCAGGCGCTTCGCATCATCGATTACAACCTGGCCGCGCCCAACATGTGGCACTACAACGTCGCCGTCGAGCGGGAGCTCGTCGCCAACATGGCCCTGACGGTGGCCTACGCGGGCTCACGCGGCGTCAATCTCATCAGGACAGCGGAAGGCAATCCGAGAATGCCGTCGCAGACGCTGGCGGACGGTCGTCCGTTCTGGACCGGACAGGAGCCGCGCGTGAGTCCGTACTGGAACACCATCGAGCTCAAGGTCGCTGACTCGAAGTCCCGGTACGATTCGCTCCAGGTGCGGCTGAATCAGAGGCTGAGTCGAGGCCTCCAGTTTCAGAACTCGTTGACGTGGGCGAGCGCGAAGGACAATTACTCGGGCTTCTCCAACACGGACTTCGGGGGCGCCGAGGGCCAGACGAGCGACAATCCCTTCGACCGGGGCCACGATTGGGCGCCCATGCCCACTGACGTCAGGCTCAGCTACCGGGGCAATCTCGTCTATCGCATTCCCGACGCGTTCGCGCCGGGATCGGTCGCGGGGGCGCTGTTCAACACGTGGCAGGTTGCGACGATCGTGCAGGCCACGTCAGGACAGCCGTTCACGCCCGGACTGACGACCAACCGATCCCGGAGCGGTCAGCTCGGGGGGCAGGCCGGGAACGACCGGCCGGATCTCATACCCGGTGTGAAGCCCGCGGACGTCACGAAGGGCGTCTCGCGCGGGTGCGGAAACATCAAGGCGGGAACGCCGGTGGGGACGGCGGACCTGTGGTTTGACCCGTGCGCCTTCACGATTCCAGCGTTGGGCACGCTGGGGAACGCACCACGAAACGGGTTTACGCTTCCCGGCTATTCACGGGTCGACCTGTCGTTCATGAAGATGATCCCCTTCGGGAGTTCGGTGCGCACCGAACTGCGCGTCGACGTGTTCAACGTCCTTAATCGGGTGAATCTCGGACTGCCGAACCGGATTGTGTATGGCGCTCAGGCCAACGTGGAAAATCCGCTGGTGACCGCAGGGCTCATCACCACCGCCGACGCGGCGCGGCAGGCACAGATCTCTGTGAGGGTGAGCTTCTGACGCGCGGGCGGGGTCTTTAGTTCCGGAGCGCGAAGGTGACCAGCGTGTGCCCGGAAATGACCGAGACATACTGCTGCCCGTCGATGCGGTAGGTGATCGGCGCCATCACGATCGAGCCGCCGAGATTCGCCTTCCAGAGTTCCTTGCCGGTCTTCGCATCGAGCGCGTAGAAGTAGCCCTCCCGCCCGCCGGTGAAGAGCAGGTCCGACGCGGTCGTCAGCATGCCCGCATCGGTCACGTCGAACTGCGGAAAGGTCCAGGCGCGCTTGCCGGTGCGCGGGTCGAGCGCCACGGTGGCGCCGCTGCCGACTTCGTTCGTCCAGTTGTTGATCGGGCCGCGGCGGCCGATGCCGATCGTGGGCGCGCCAGGAGCCGGCGCTGCCACCGTGAAGCCGCCGCCAAGGAAATTGCGGCCCGGCACGTACGCCTGTTCCTCTTTACGGTAGATCGTCGCGTAATTCTCCCAGACTGAGAAATAGAACAGCCCCGTGCGCGGGCTGAAGGAGGGCGGATACCAGTTGGTCCCTCCCTGGTTGCCCGGCCACGTCGGCATGCCGGGAGGCTGCGGCGTCTGGATCGGGCGTCCGTTCGGATCGAGGCCGCTCGCCCAGTTCACCTTCACGAACGGCTCGCCGAGCAGGAATCTGCCGGTGACCCGATCCAGCACATAGAAATAGCCGTTCCGGTTCGCCCACATCATCACCTTGGCGGGCCTGCCCTGCCACTCCAGGTCGGCGAGCACCGGAACCTGCACCGCGTCGTAGTCGTAGCCGTCGTTCGGCGTGAACTGAAAGTGCCACTTCAGCGCGCCGCTGTCGGCGTCGAGCGCCACCACGGAATCGGAATAGAGGTTGTCGCCCGGCCGCTGATTGGGATTCCAGTCGGGACCGGGATTGCCGATGCCCCAATAGGTGAGGTTCAGCGACGGATCGAAGGAACCCGTGATCCAGACCGATGCGCCGCCATGCATCCAGTCATCGCCGCTCCAGGTCTCGTGTCCGGGCTCGCCCGGTCCGGGAATCGTGTTGAAGCGCCAGGCTTCCTTCCCCGTTTTCCCGTCATAGGCGGCGATGAACCCGCGGATGCCGAACTCGCCGCCGCCGACACCGACGATCACTTTGTCCTTTACGACGAGCGGCGCCATGGTGATGGAATAGGCGAGCCTGGCGTCGGCCACGGCGATGTTCCAGAGCGGCCGGCCGGTTTTCGCATCGATCGCGATGAGGTGCGCGTCGAGCGTCCCCATGAACAGCGTGTCGCCCAGTATCGCAACACCGCGGTTGTTGGCGCCGCAGCAGACGCGGGCATCGGGCGACGGCGTGTAGCGGTAGAGCCAGAACACCCTGCCGGTTTTCGCATCGAGCGCGATCACATCGTTGGGCCGCTCGGTCACATACATGATGCCGTCGACGACGAGCGGATTCGATTCCCAGGCGCCGAACACCTGATCCTGCAGCACCCATTTCTGTTCGAGGTTCTTCACATTGCCGGGCGTGATCTGATTGAGCGTGCTGTAGCGCCTGCTGTCGTAGCCGCCGTTGTAGGTGAGCCAGTTCTGCGGCTCTGCCGCGGCCCGGTCGAGACGCTCCGGCGTGACCTGCGCCCGCACGGCGACCGGGAGCGACAACCCGAACACAGCCGCCAGCGACAGCACGAATCGCAGAGAGATGCGCATCACTGTCCCTTCAGCGAAAGAAGATAGGCCAGCAGGTCCGCCAGTTCCTCGCCGGTCAGCGTGCCGGCAAAGGACGGCATTCCCGAGGTCGTGCCAAGCTCGATTTCGCGGATATCGGATTTCGACAGCGAGACGAGACGTTCACCGTCATCGACGAGCTGCACGGTGGCGGTGTCCTCATTGATCCGTCGGCCGCGGATGGTGCGTCCCTCGCGCGTGACGATGCGCACGGGGCGATTGATGGGCAGCATGGCGCGGCTGGGCTCGAGCAGGGACCGCTGAAGCGCGGACGGCTGGCGGATGGCGCCGACGTCGCTCAGGTCCGGCGCGGCGCGGGCGCCCCTGCCGGCGACCCGGTGACAGGTGGCGCACGCCCCCTTGCCGTCATAGACCGCCTTGCCGCGCCCGGCGTCGCCCACCACGAACGGCGTCGCGTCTCTGTCGAAGCCGGACCGGATGAAGGCCACGAGGCCGTCAAGCTCGGCGGGCTGCAGCCTGAACGGCGGCATGCCGGCGGCGGGGACACCCGTGGTGATGGTGCTGCGAATGTCGTCATCGGAGGACGCGCGGCGGAACTGCTGGCGGGACAGATTCACCCCCGCGACGCCGTCGCCATTCTGGCCATGGCACAGCGCGCACTGCGCGCCGTACAGGCGCGAGCCGGTCTGGATATCCGCCGTGCTGTACTGGTGGTCCGCGACCTGCGCGACGGCGCGCGCCGGAGCGGCCGCCAGCGTGAACCACCCGGCGGCCAGCACAGGCGCTCCCCAGGTCAGAGCCAGTGATCGCATCGGGGTAATTCTATGTGAAGGCGGGGGTCGATGCCTCGTTGAAACCCGCGCGGAGCCGTGCTCCAATACCCCCCGTGGCGAACTGGTTTGGGAGCATGAACGTGCGCGAGCGGCGCACGTTCTGGGCCTGCTTCACCGGATGGGCGCTGGACGCGATGGACGTCCAGCTCTACGCCGTCATCATGCCGACGTTGATCGCGGTGTGGGGCATGTCGCAGGCGCAGGCCGGCACGCTCGGAACGGCCGCGCTGCTGTTCTCCTCGGTCGGCGGCTGGCTGGCCGGCATTCTCGCCGATCGGTTCGGCCGCGCCGCCGTACTGCGGCTCACCATCGTCTGGTTTGCGCTGTTCACGTTCCTGTCAGGGTTCACCCAGTCGTTCGATCAGCTCCTGTTCACCCGCAGCATGCAGGGGCTCGGCTTCGGCGGTGAATGGGCCGCCGGCGCCGTGCTCATGAGCGAGGTGATCGACAAGCGGATCCGGGGCCGCGCGGTCGGCAGCGTGCAGAGCGGCTGGTCGGTCGGCTACGGCACCGCCGTGCTCCTCTTCACGATCGTGTTCAGCATCGCGCCGCCGGAAACGGCGTGGCGCTATCTCTTCTTTCTCGGGCTGCTTCCCGCATTCTTCGTGCTCTGGATCCGCCGGTACGTGGAAGAGCCCGAGGTCTTCCGGGAGATGCGCGCCACGGCGCCAGAGAGCCCCCGCTTGCAGTTCCTGGAGATCTTCGGTCCCGGGCTCCGGCGCCGGACGATCCTGGCATCCATGCTCGCGGCCGGGGGCCTCGGCGGGAATTACGTCGTGCTGACGTGGCTGGCCACGTACCTCAAGACGGTTCGCGGCCTGTCAGTGCTCGGGACCGGCGGCTATCTGGGTTTCAATATCATTGGTTCGTTCCTCGGGTATGTCATCAGCGCTCACCTGAGCGACTGGCTGGGCCGCCGCAAGACGTTCGTCATCATGGCGTGCGCCGCGGCCGTGACGGTTGCCGCCTACACGCTGCTGCCGCTCGGCAACACCGCCGTGCTGCTCCTCGGGTTCCCGCTCGGCTTCTTTCAGTCAGGGATCATTGCCGGGATGGGCGCGACGTTTGCGGAGTTGTTCCCGACGCGTGTCCGGGCCACCGGGCAGGGGTTCGCCTACAACACGGGCCGGGCCGTGGGCTCGATGGTGCCGGCGCTCGTCGGCGTGCTGGCCGCCGGGCTGGGCCTCGGCACCGCCATGGGGCTGTGTGCCGCCAGCTCCTATGTGTTCGTGCTGATCGCCACGGCCATGCTGCCGGAGACGCGCGGGCGCGAGCTCGACGCGGCCCTCGAGCCTCACGCCGAGGCCGCCCTCCCGAGCTACGCGGCGCCGCCGGTGCCGACTTTCGGCGCGAAGTAGTCTGCTACTATCTGCTCCACGCACGGAGGAGGTCGGTGGAATGCGACACGGGTGTACCGGCTCGATGCTGATCGCGGCGCTGGTCTCACTGGCGGAGGTCACCGCCGCTGCGCAGACCGGCGCGATTCCACGAACGCCTGACGGCCGGCCCAATCTGCAGGGCATCTGGCAAGTGCTCGCCCCCGCGGCGTGGGAGATCCAGGACCACCCCCCGCGGCTCGGCGTGCCCGCCGGCCAGGGGGTCGTTGAAGGCAACAACCTCCCCTACCAGCCCTGGGCGCTCGCGCGCAAACAGGAGAACTTCGCCAATCGGGCGACCGCGGATCCCGAGTCGAAGGGCTATCTGCCGGGCGTCCCGCGCATCATGTACATGCCGTTTCCGTTTCAGATCTTCCAGACGCCGACCCAGGTGGCGATGACGTTCGAATACGCGCAGGGCGTCCGGATTATCTATACGAACGGCACGCCGCATCCGAAGGGGCCGATCGAGTGGTGGCTCGGCGATTCCCGCGGCACGTGGGACGGCGACACGCTCGTCGTCGATGTCGTCCACTTCACGGATCAGACGTGGCTCGATCGCGCCGGCAATTTCCACAGCGAGGCGTTGCACCTCGCCGAGCGCTATACGATGACGGGCCCCGACCACATCAACTATGACGTCACGGTCGAGGACCCGAAAGTCTTCACACGGCCATGGAAGATGAGCATGGTGCTGTACCGGCGAAAGGAAGCGAACGTCCGGCTCCTCGACTACGTGCCCGGCCTCCTCATGGAGGCGGACATCACGGAACAGGAACGCCGCAAGACGAATTAGCGCGGGAGATTGACGTGAATCCTCATGTTGTCATCACGGTGATTGCTCTTGCGGCGCTGGCGGTGGCGCCGCGCGCGGCCGCGCAGACGCCGGAACGGCCGCCGATCATCGCCGGATGCCCGACCGAGAATCTCGAGTGGCATGCCTGCGCGCTCCAGAAGGCGAAGTCGTTCAATCCTCCCCGGACGCCGAGCGGCAAGCCCGACCTCCAGGGAACCTGGCGCAGCCGGCTGACGCAGTCGTTCTCCGTCGAAGGCGTCGCCGAAGACCATCCCTTCGTCAAGGATCCCAACCAGCGGTGGGACGTCGGAGCTCCGGAGATCGTCGAGCCGCCGGACCGGAAGATCCCGTACCAGCCGTCGGCGGCGCGGATCGGCCGGGAAGGGACGAACTTCCGTGAGTACGTCGATCCCCGCACCACGTGCTCGACGGCCGGCGTCCCGCGCCTCGCGCTGCAGGATCCCAGCCAGATCCTGCAGCCGCCGACCGACGATCATGTCCTGTGGCTGCATGAGGATCACCACCAGTTTCGCGTGATTGCGATGGACCAGCGCCCGCCGGTGGGAAGCGATGTCACCACATGGAACGGGCTGTCACGCGGCCGCTGGGACGGCAACACGCTGGTCATCGAGACGGCCAATTTCAACGGCTACACGTGGATCGATGACGCGGGCAACTTCTACACGAACACTGCGAGCGTGACCGAGCGACTGACGCTGGTCGATCCCAACACCATCCATTACGAGGCGACCATCGCGGACCCGACCGTCTACACCCGGCCCTGGAAGGTGGCGTGGGGATTGGTGCGCGACACCACGCCGGGGGGCTACGAACTGTTCGAAGAGTCGTGCCGCGAAGGCGACCGCGACCTGCCCCTCGTCCGCGAGCAGGGCTACAAGTTCTATTTCGGGGCGCCGTGGCGATCGCGGTAACGGCCGGACGCGTCAGGCGCTGAGCCGCCGCTCGGGCGTGATCTGATCCCGATCCATCACCAGTTCCAGCACCGCCGACCGGCCCGCGGCGCGCGCGCGCTCAAAGGCTGACGCAAACGCGTCGGTCGTCTCGACGCGTTCGGCGTAGGCGCCGAACGACTTCGCGAGCGCCACGAAGTCCGGCCCCTCCAGGTCGGTGCCCGACACGCGCCCGGGAAAGCGCCGTTCCTGATGCATGCGGATCGTGCCGTACATGCCGTTGTTGACGACGAGCACGATCACCCGGGCGCCGTGCTGCGCCGCGGTCGCCAGCTCCTGCGCATACATCAGGAAGTCGCCGTCGCCGGCGACGCAGACCGTCACCCGCTCGGGATACCGCACGCTGGCGGCGATCGACGCAGGGAAGCCGTACCCCATCGCGCCGCTCGTCGGCGCCAGCTCGGTGCGCGGCTGACGGTACGTGAAGAACCGGTGCACCCAGACGGTGAAGTTGCCCGCGCCGTTCGCGACGATCGCGTTCGCCGGGAGGTGTGTCGCCAGGTGCCGGATGACGACGGCCAGGTCCACGCCGCGGCGGGGTCCGGCCTCCGGGACCCTGATGAACTTCTCGTACTCGCGCCGGGCCGATTCGGTCCAGGCGTTCCAACGGGGAGCGCCGATCGGCGCCAGTGCCGCGAGCCGGATCGCCGCCGCCGACGGTGAGGCGGTGACGGCCACGTCGGCCTGATAGACACGATTCAACTCGGTCGGCTCGGGGTGCACATGAACCAGTCGCGCGGAGAGGCGCGGCGGAGGAAGCAGCGAGTACGTCATCGTGTTGACGTCGCCGAGGCGCGTGCCGAGGGCGATGATCAGATCCGCCGCCTTCACGCGCTGCTGCAGGTGTGGCGGCATGCCGAGGCTGAGATGGCCCGCGTAGCAGACGTGGTCGTTGTCGATGAGGTCCTGGCGCCGGAAGGAGGCCAGCACCGGCAACGCGTTTGCCCGGGCGAAGCGGGCGAGCGCGGCGCACCCCTCATCGGACCAGCACGAGCCGCCCGCGATGAGGAGTGGCTGCGTCGCCCGCTCCAGCTCCGCGCGCACCGCAGCGAGGTCGACGTCGGCCGGCGTCGCCTGGACCGGCCGGAACGGTCGTGTGTCGAGGACTGAGGACTCCTCCGCCAGCACATCCTCCGGCAGCGCCAGCACCACCGGCCCCGGGCGGCCGGACGTCGCCACCTGGAACGCGCGAAGCAGGTACTCGGGAATCCGATCCGCCGTCTCGATCTCGGCCACCCACTTGGCGAGAGGGGCGAACATCTGCCGGAACTCGACTTCCTGGAACGCCTCGCGGCCCCGCGCAGAGCGCTGGACCTGGCCGACCAGCAGGATCATCGGCGTCGAGTCCTGGTACGCCGTGTGGACGCCGACGCTCGCGTGGGTCGCACCGGGGCCGCGGGTGACGAAGCAGATCCCGGGCCGCCCCGTGAGTTTGCCGTCCGCCTCCGCCATGTTGGCGGCCGCCCCTTCGTGCTTGGCGATGACGAGGGCGATCTGCGGCGTGTCGTAGAGCGCGTCCAGCACGTCGAGATAGCTTTCGCCGGGCACGCAGAAGAGGCGATCGACGCCGTGCAGGCGAAGCGCGTCCACGAGGATCCGCCCGCCGGGGCGGGTGCCAGGGGTGTCGGACATTGAGTGTCTCCTGCCGGACTAGATCGTGTGTTTGAGATAGACCGTTCGACTCTCGGTGTAGAAGTCGAGCGCCAGTTGTCCCTGCTCCCGCATGCCGACGCTGGATGCCTTCGTCCCGCCGAAGGGCAACTGGTACTCCACGCCGGCCGTGGGCAGGTTCACCGTAATCAATCCGGCCTCGATGCGATTGACGAACTGATGCACGCGGGACAGGTTGTTCGACACGATCGACGCGGACAGGCCGAACTTCACGCCGTTCGCCAGCCGGATGGCATCGTCAAAGTCGTCGGCCACGAGGAGCGCGAGGACCGGTCCGAACACCTCCTCCTGCGCGATCCGCATCTCCGCCGTGACGCCGCCGAAGATCGTGGGCTCGATGAAATAGCCTTTGTCATACGAACCGCCGGTGAGCCTGTGCCCGCCGCAGAGCAGCGTCGCCCCTTCCTTCTGTGCGATGTCGATGTACGAGAGGTCGGTCCGCAGCTGGGCCTCATCGACGGCGGGGCCCATCTCGATGCCGGGCTCGAGTCCGTTGCCGACCTTCAGGGCGCGCGTCTTCGCGATCAACCGGTCGACGAGCGCCTGGTAGATCGGCCGTTCGATGATGGCGCGGCTGCACGCGGTGCATTTCTGGCCGGTCGAGAAAAACGCGCCGTTGACGAGAATCGCGGCCGCGGAGTCGAGGTCGGCGTCGGCGAGCACGATGGTCGGGTTCTTGCCCCCCATTTCGAGCTGGACCCGCAGCTTGCGCCGCGTCGCCTTCTCGTGGAGCAGGTTGCCGACCTCCGTCGAGCCGGTGAACGAGAGCGCCCGCAGCGCCGGATGTGCGAGCATGGCGTCGCCCACCGCGCCGCCGCCGCCGGTGACGACATTGACGACTCCCGCCGGCACGCCTGCCTGTTCGAGCGCCTGCACGATGCGGAGCGCGCTCAGGGGCGCGAGCGAGGCCGGCTTCAGCACCACGGTGTTGCCGGCGACGAGCGCCGGCGCCATCTTCCAGGCCGGGATGGCGCTCGGAAAGTTCCATGGCGTAATGAGACCGACGACGCCGAGCGGCTTGCGGATGGTGAAGCAGAAGACGTTCTCGCGTTCCGACGGGATCTGATGGTTGAACTGCCGGGCGCCTTCGCCGCCGAAGTAGCGGAGGATGTTGATCGCCCGCTTCACCTCGGCGGTCGCCTCCGGCAGCGTCTTCCCCTCTTCGCGCGTCATCTCCTCGCCAAGCGACGCGAGCCTGGATTCGAGAATCTCGGCGGCCTTGAACAGGTATTCGCCCCGCCGGGGCGCCGGCAGCGCCGCCCACGCCGGCTGGGCCGCCGCCGCGGCCGCGAACGCCGCACCGATGTCGTCAGCTGCCGACGCCTGGAACAGGCCGACGACCTCGTCGACGTTCGCCGGGTTCACGTTCGCGAACGACGCGCTGGTGCGGCACGCGACCCATTCGCCGCCGATGAAATTGAGAAAGGTTGAGGGCATGGGGGTTACTCTACCCTCAGGTGCTCTCCGCGAGCTGCTGCAGACAGACGCTCATCGAACGCGACAAACGTCGTCTCCTCGCCAAGCTCCTCCTGCAGGAAGAGCGCACTGGCGAGCTGGATGGTATCGCCCGCACGAAGCGTATGACGCTGCAGCAGTGCATGTGCCCGGGCCACGATCTCCGGTGTCAGCTCGACAACCAGCAAGGCAGACATGTCACCCGGGATCGCTGCGAAGGCGCGATTGCGCTCCGCATCGCCAAACGCACCCTCACGCGAGCGTCGCATCAACGCGGAGATGATCTCGACGGCCGATAGCCGGCACGTCGCCGAGACACCGGACGAGAGGAGGCGCCGGACCTTGACGCTCCCCTTTTCGCGGACGTACCGCTTCACCAGGGCACTGGCGTCGAAGTACCGCATCAGAAGCGATCGACGCGAGCCTCGATGACCGCCTCCGCGGCCGATTTCCCGCGACTGTCAATCGGTCGGAATGGCGGCACACGCTTTCTGACGGGTCGCGTAATGGCGCCGGCGGCCTCGAGCTTGGCGAGCACAGCGTCGGTCTCGGCTTCAACGCCGATCGGGCGAAGCTCCGCGACCGGGTGGCCTCGGTCCGTCACGACCAGGGTGCGCCCCTCGCGGACGCGGCGGAGGTACCGGCCGAGCCTCACCTTCAACTCCCGAGCCCCCACGACATTGTCTCGCATGTGGTCATTATGACTACATGGAGGCGCTCCCGCAACCGCCGGGTTGCGGCGACGCATGGACGTCGCGTGGGGCGGTCCACCCTCAGCCGCACGTCGGTTCAGCCAGCGACTGCGTGACGCGTGAGACCCCTTACCGGGGAATCGGCTGCGGCGTCCCTGTGGATCACGGACCGGTACGCCCGCCGGGCGCCGGTGCGGGAAGGCGATTGAAGTAGAAGCTCCGGTACTGGACCGGCTTCCCTTCCGCATCGAGGAATCCGAACGACTGCTGGAAGATGATCGGCGGCGGCTCGCTCATGGGTGCCGTCGCGTCCAGGATGTACAGGCGGTTCTCGTGCAGGTAGATGCCGACGTACGAGCGCGTGCCGTCAGGGTTTGTGATCTGCAACTGATGGCCCGTCACCCGCTCGATGTAGTTCCACGCGTCGTACGTCACCGTGACGCCCGGCTTCTGGCGATACCGCGTCGCGGCATAATCCATCGAAGCCATGATGTCGATCGTCCAGTACCCGGGACCTCCCCGATAGGCGACGTGGTTGAGCTCCGAGTGAATCCGCTCGGCATCCGAGTAGTCGATGACCGTCACCGAGTAGCGCGTCCGCCCCTGCGCCCACGTGTAGACGCGGCCGGGGAACCGGGCGCCGTACTCGGAGTCCCAGGTGATCGGATCGACCTTCGGCGCCCCGGGAGCGGGAACCGTAAAGCGATCCACGCGATTCTCGTACTCGGTCCACTCCTGCGCCCACGCGGGCTGCGCGAGCAAGAGCGCGCACTGGGCGGCGATCAACATACGCATCGAAGGAATCCTACCCTAGCCACATGTCGAAGA
>JACQZV010000116.1 GCA_016213695.1 Acidobacteriota bacterium
GACAATCGCCAGCAGGGCTGAGGCGGTCAGGAGCGCGCGATGCGTGTGGTGGTGGTGCTGTGTCGGACTCGAGGCGCGGCTGACCACGGCGGCGAAGAGCGTCATGGCCGCCACCGTGCCGACGCCAAACGCGGCGATGTAGGTGACCGAGGCGGCGCGCGTGGGGAGCGCGAGCGCGGGAATCACACCGAGGAAGTGGGAGCTCCCTGCCACCCCGTGCAGGACGCCGAAGCAGAACGCGGCATGCGCGTGGCCGAGCCGCCTGATCCATCGCGGTCCGGCCTGCACGTGCAGGTGGTCGTGATGGACGTGTCCGTGGGCGTGGGGCGCGTGCTTGAGGTGCATGCTCCGCCGGAGCGCCCAGACTCCGACGACGATGAGCGCCGCGCCGACCAGGCGTTCGCTCCATCCTGAGATGATGCTGACGGGCGGCAGCACGTCGCGCAGGAGTACCGCCACCAGTGCGACAACGACGACGCCGGAGGCGTGGCCGAGCCCCCAGGTCCAGCCTGCCACCCACCCGCGCCGCCGCCCGTCGACGGCGAGCGGGGCGACCGCGGCCAGATGATCCGGGCCCGCCAGCACGTGAAAGAGTCCGGCGAGCGCGCCGGTGATCGCGGTCAACATGGATCTGGTCTGATAGTTTACTGCCTACTGCCCACTACTTCGGCGCCATTCGAATCGCGCCGTCGAGCCTGATCACGTCGCCGTTCAGCATCTCGTTTTCGAAGATGTGCCTGACCAGCGCGGCGTATTCGGGCGGGCGGCCGAGCCTCGACGGGAACGGCACCTGCTGCGCCAGCGACTGGCGCGCGGCGTCGGGCAGGCCTGCCAGCAGCGGCGTGTCGAAGGTGCCGGGGGCGATGGTCATGACCCGGACGCCGATCCGCGCGAACTCGCGTGCGATCGGCAGCGTCATCGCCACGATGCCGCCCTTCGACGCCGCGTACGCGGCCTGGCCGATCTGGCCGTCGAAGGCGGCCACCGAGGCGGTCGTGACAATCACGCCCCGTTCGCCGGCATCGTTCGGCGCGTTGCCGGCCATGGCCGCTCCGGCGAGCCGGATGGCGTTGAACGTCCCGATGAGGTTGACGGTGATGATGCGCGTGAACCGCTCGAGCGGGAGCACGCCGTCTTTCGGAAGCACGCGCTCGGCGGTGGCGATGCCGGCCGCGCAGACGAGACCGTGGACGCCGCCGAACGTCTTGACCGCGGTGTCCACCGCGCGCTGCATGTCGGCGTCGCTCGTCACGTCGGTTCTGACGAAGCGGACCGCGCCGCCAAGACGCGCGGCCATGGCGCTGCCGGTCTGCTCGTTGATGTCGACCACGACCGCGCGGCCGCCGGCCTCGACGATCGTCTCGACGGTGGCGCCGCCGAGGCCGGACGCGCCGCCCGTGACGATGACCGTGCGGCCGTCGAGATGCATCGACCGATTCTATCAGCCGTCGTAGAGCGTCAATCCGGGGATATCTTCGAAATCCTCGGAATTCAAGGTCCACAGCGCGGCCTTGTGTTCGACTTTGTGCTCCCGCTCCTGGTCGGTCGGCTTGTCGGGCAGAAACACGAAGGGCCGGCGGTCGTGAAACCGCCGGCCCCCAAAGCCCTAAGCCTGAAGCCCGCCGTTACACCGTGGGCTTGTGCACGACCTCGGCGACGTCCTGTCTCTTCTTCGGTCTGCCGAGCCCCTGAATCTGCAGCGTCGGCTGTTCCCTGAGCACCTGCTCGCGATACAGCCGCTCCATGTCCTGGTTGTGCCGGATCTCCTCGGGCGTCAGCGGCTTCTTGCGCGCCTGGAGCTTTTCCTCGCGGGCGTTCTTGGCGATGCCGAGATCGTCGAGGTCGGTCTGCTTGCCCTTGGCCACGGCTTCCGCGTTGAGCACGAGCGAGTGATCCTTGCTCGAGAGGTTGACGGCCTTGCCGCCGGCGAAGATCTCGTGGCGGCCGTGCTCCTCGTACCACTTCGTGAGCGTCGCCGTCATGTGCATCTTTTCGATGATGTTGCGCCAGCCGATCCCGGTGTTGTAGGCGCAGAAGGAGATTTCGCCCTGCTGCGTCGCATACGGGATGATGCACATCTCGGTGCGCCGGAAGTCGTAGTTGAACAGATCCTGGAACCACATGCCCGCGATGAACAGGAAGTTCCAGCGGTCCCCGCGCCTCTTTTCGATGTCCGAGATCGTCCGGTCGCCGGTCACCTTGCCGTAATCCTTGCCGGTGGCGCCGAACGTCTTGTCGAACTTCTTCATCAGGTCGGCAATCCGGAAGTGCGTGGGTGCCTTGAACGGGTCGTAGTTCCGCATCAACGCGAGCGCCATGCCGGCCACCGACAGGAACTTGCCGCGGGCGGCGTCATTGACCTGCGCCACGTCCTTGGCGAGCTGATCGGCCTTCAGGAAGGCCGTCACCGGGACCGCTTCCTTCGTGTCCTTGTCGATCATCACCGCCATGCCGATGCCGCAGTTCGGGTGGCAGCCGCAGGTGAGCTGCCCCCATTCGCGATCCGGGCCATGGACGACGTCCGCCCAGTCGGTAAACGTGGACATGAAGGAAATCGGGAACCAGTCGCGGGTCGGCTCGCCGATGCCGGTCTGGTTCTTCACGTCGTGGGCCAGGTGCGAGAGGGTGTAGCGCTGGGCGGCGCGCCGCTCGGGCGTCACCTCCTCGTCGCGGCCGGTGAACGAGACCGGCTGGAACGAGAGGAAGTTGATGCGCTTCGGGTTGTCCAGCGCGAACTCGATGACGCGCCCCACCTGCTCGTTGTTCACGCCGTTGACGATCGTGATCACCGGCACGATGTCGACGCCGGCGTTGTAGAGGTTCTCGATCGCGCGGAGCTTGACGTCGAAGAGGTTGCCGACGCGGCGGTGCGCGTTGGCGGCGTTGCCGATGCCGTCAAACTGCAGGTACGCGTAGCGCAGCCCGGCCTCGGCCGCCGCCCTGGCGAACTCGGGGCTCTTGGCGAACTCGATGCCGTTGGTGGCCGCCTGCACGCTGTTGTACCCGACCTTCCGCGCGTAGCGCACCGCGTCGAGGAAGAACGGCGACATCGTCGGCTCGCCGCCCGAGAACTGCACCGACATCTGGCGGCGCGGCTTGATCGTGATCGCGTTGTCGAGCACCTGCTTGATGTCTTCCCACGTCAGCTCGTGGACGAACCCCACCTGGTTCGCATCCATGAAGCACGGGTCGCACATCATGTTGCAGCGGTTCGTGAGGTCGACCGTCAGCACCGAGCCGCGGCCGTGGAGCACCGTCGAGCTGCCGTGGTTGTGGAGCTTCTCGTCGTTGTGCGCGCGGATGTCGCGGCCCGGGAACACCTCCTCGAGGTGCTTGAAGAACGCCGTGTCCATCGCCATCACGTCCTCGAAGCGCCCGTGGATGGGGCAGTCCTTGACCATGACGATCTTGCCGTCCTTCTCCAGAATGGTCGCCTTGATCTCGCCGACCTTCTCGTTGAGGAGGATTGAGACGTCCTTCTTGCCGTCGAGGATCTCCTGCCGCGTCTCGCGCACGCACGTGGGGCAGAGCGAGTCGGTCTCGCGGGGCCAGCCGAGCGGCGGCTTGGTCTTCTGATGCGACTTCAGGAGCGGCTTGTCCGACCAGCGAGGCGTGAACGAAGGGTTCTGGGCGATGCGGTTGGCCGCCGCGAAGGCCTGCCAGACGCCGTTGGCCGCAATGGACATCCCTTTTTCCACGTACTTCATCGGTGCGTGCATATCTGTCTCTCCGCTGGTAGGGCCCAGGGCTCGGGCCTCAGGCCTCAGGGCGTGAGCCGGGGTCCGTGTTCAATCCGCACATTGTAGGGATGAACCCGCAGGATCAGGCCTGTTTTTCAGCGGATTGGCACTGTGCCGGGGTGGGTGGGCGGGACCAGTGGGCAGTGGGCAGTGGGTAGCGGGCAGGGGGCAGGGGGCAGGGCAGTCCCAGGCCCACCAATTCTCTGCTAATTCATTCCAGAAACAGATTGGATGTGTCAGAACATTGTATTTAACTTATGGTTCAGAGGATCGTATAACAGTCCCTTCATGTCGATGACGCACGACCCTGAGACCCCGCCGGCTCAGGGTCTGTACGACCCGCGCGCCGAGCACGATGCCTGCGGCGTCGGCTTCGTCGTCCACATGAAGGGCCATCGCTCGCACGAGATCGTCCGCAAGGCGATGACGGTCCTCATCAACCTCGAGCACCGCGGCGCCTGCGGCTGCGAGGCGAACACGGGTGACGGCGCGGGGATTCTCGTGCAGATGCCGGACCGGTTTCTCCGCAAGGTGGCGCCGGTCACGCTGCCCCCGGCGGGCGCCTATGGCGCCGGTCTGGTGTTCCTCCCGCACGATGCCCGGGATCGCGACGCGATCAAGGCGCGCGTCGCGCGCATCGTCGAGGAGGAGGGGCAGCGGCTGCTCGGGTGGCGCGAGGTGCCGCACGACAACAGCCTCATCGGCGACAGCGCCCGGGCGGCGCAGCCGCTCTTCGAGCACGTGTTCATCGGCGCGGCGCCGGGTCTGAGCCCTCTCGCCTTCGAGCGCGCGCTGTACGTGATCCGCAAGCGGATCGAACGCGCCGCCGACACGCTCGACATCCACGCGCTGTCGCGCCGGTTCTTCTACATCGTCAGCCTTTCGGCCCGGACCCTGATCTACAAGGGCATGCTGACGGCGCGGCAGCTCGAGCCGATGTTTCCCGATCTCACCGATTCGGACCTCGAGTCGGCGCTGGCGCTCGTGCACCAGCGGTTCTCCACCAACACGTTTCCGTCGTGGCCGCTGGCGCATCCGTACCGCTACATCGCCCACAACGGCGAGATCAACACGCTGCGCGGCAACATCAACTGGATGCACGCGCGGGAAGGGCTGCTCCGGAGCGAGGTCTTCGGCGACGACCTGCAGAAGCTGCTCCCGGTCGTCCGCGAGGGAGGGAGCGACACCGCCACCTTCGACAACGTGCTCGAGTTCCTCGTCATGACGGGGCGGTCGCTGCCGCACGCCATCCTGATGATGATTCCGGAGCCGTGGGCGGGCGACCCGGGCATGGACCCGGACCGGAAAGCGTTCTACCAGTATCACGCCTCCCTCATGGAGCCGTGGGACGGTCCGGCGTCCATCGCGTTCACCGACGGCACCGTCATCGGGGCGGTGCTCGACCGCAACGGCCTGCGTCCCTCGCGCTACTACGTCACCAAGAACGACATGGTGATCATGGCGTCCGAGGTCGGCGTGCTCGACATCGCGCCCGAGGACGTGCTCGTCAAGGAGCGGCTGCATCCGGGCCGCATCTTCCTCGTCGACACGGCCAAGGGCCGCATCGTCGATGACGACGAAATCAAGCGGGAGCTGGCGAGCCAGCATCCGTACCGGCAGTGGCTCGACGCGCATCTGGTCAATATCGACGACCTCCCGGCGGCCCGGGCCGAGCAGCCCGATCACGCGACGGTGCTCACGCGGCAGCAGGCGTTCGGCTACACGCAGGAGGATCTGCGCGTGCTGATTGCGCCGATGGCCGTGGGCGGCGAAGAGCCGGTGGGCTCGATGGGGACCGACACGTCGCTGGCCGTGCTGTCGGGGCGGCCGCGGCTGCTGTTCGACTATTTCAAGCAGCTCTTCGCGCAGGTGACGAACCCGCCGCTCGACGCGATCCGCGAAGAGATCGTGACCGACATGGGCTCGACGATCGGCCCGGAACGGAACCTGCTCAACCCCGAGCCGGAATCGTGCCGCCAGATTACGATCACGTACCCGATTATCCACAACGAGCACGTGGCGAAGCTGCGCCACCTCGCGCCGGACATGCCGTTCCGGTCGACGACGCTGTCGCTGCTCTTCGACCCGGACCGGGGCGGAACGGGGCTCGAGGCGGCGATGAGCGAGCTCTGCCGCCGGGCGAGCGAGGCGGTGGCGGCCGGCTTCGACATCCTCATCCTGTCGGACCGCGGCGTCGGGCCGCGCCAGGCGCCGATTCCGAGCCTCCTGGCGACGGCCGGCGTGCATCACCATCTGGTCCGCGAGGGGACGCGCACGCGGTGCGCGCTCGTCGTGGAATGCGGCGACGCGCGCGAGGTGCACCACGTGTCGCTGCTGATGGGCTACGGCGCCGGAGTGGTCAACCCGTACCTGGCGTTCGAGACGATCGACGACATGATCCGCCAGGGGATGCTCACCGGCATCGGGCGCGACGAGGCGATTGCGCACTACATCAAAGCGCTCAACAAGGGCATCCTCAAGGTGATGTCGAAGATGGGGATCTCCACGCTGCAGAGCTACTGCGGCGCGCAGATCTTCGAGGCGATCGGGTTGAGCCAGGCGTTCATCGACCGCTATTTCACGCACACGACGTCGCGCATCGGCGGCGTCGGCATCGACGTGATCGGCGAGGAAGTGCGCCGCCGCCACGAGCGGGCGTTCGGCCGCCGCCCGGCCGGCACCGAGGAGCTCGACGCGGGCGGCGAATACCAGTGGCGCCGCGACGGCGAGTACCACCTGTTCAATCCCGACACGGTGTTCAAGCTGCAGCATGCGACGCGCAGCGGGCAGTACACCGTGTTCAAGGAGTACACGCGCCTGGTCGACGAGCAGAACAGGAACCGCGCGACGCTGCGCGGCCTGTTCCGGTTCAAGCCCGCCGGGCCTCCGGTGCCGATCGACGAAGTGGAGCCGGTGGAGTCGATCATCAGGCGTTTCGCGACCGGCGCGATGTCCTACGGCTCGATCAGCCAGGAGGCGCACGAGACGCTCGCGATCGCGATGAACCGGATCGGCGGCAAGTCGAATACCGGGGAGGGTGGCGAGGATCCCGGGCGCTACGTGCCCGACGCGAACGGCGATTCGCGGCGCAGCGCGATCAAGCAGGTGGCCTCGGCGCGGTTCGGCGTCACCAGCGAGTACCTCGTGAACGCCGACGACCTGCAGATCAAGATGGCGCAGGGCGCCAAGCCGGGTGAGGGGGGCCAGCTCCCGGGTGCGAAGGTCTACCCGTGGATCGCGAAGACGCGGTACGCCACGCCGTACGTCGGGCTGATTTCGCCGCCGCCGCACCACGACATCTATTCAATCGAGGACCTGGCGCAGCTCATCTACGACCTGAAGAACTCGAACCCGCGCGCCCGGATCCACGTGAAGCTGGTGGCCGAAGGCGGGGTCGGCACGGTCGCGGCCGGCGTGGCCAAGGCGCACTCCGACGTGGTGCTGATCTCGGGGCACGACGGCGGCACCGGCGCGTCGCCGCTGACGAGCCTCAAGCACGCCGGGCTGCCGTGGGAGCTGGGGCTCGCGGAAACGCAGCAGGTGCTGGTGCTCAACAAGCTGCGCGACCGCATCGTCGTGCAGGTGGACGGGCAGCTCAAGACGGGGCGCGATGTCGTCATCGGCGCGCTCCTCGGCGCGGAGGAATACGGCTTCGCCACGGCGCCGCTGGTCGTGATGGGCTGCGTCATGATGCGCGTCTGCCACCTGAATACGTGCCCGGTGGGCGTCGCGACCCAGGACCCCGAGCTGCGCAGGAAATTCACGGGCAAACCCGAGTTCGTCGAGACCTTCTTCCGGTTCATCGCGCAGGAAGTGCGCGAGCTGATGGCCGAGCTCGGGTTCCGCGCCGTCGACGAGATGATCGGGCGCGCCGACTGCCTCGACATCGAGGCGGCGGTCGGCCACTGGAAGGCGAGCGGGCTCGACCTGGCGCCGCTGCTGCACGTGCCGGACCTGCCGGCGAGCGTGGCCCGGCGGCACGTCTGCGCGCAGGACCACGGGATCGATCGCGCCTTCGACAACGAGCTCATCGCGCGCTGCCGGCCGGCGCTGGAGCACGGCACGCCGGTGACGTTCAGCTCGTTCATTCGGAACTCGGACCGCACGGTCGGGACGATGCTCGGCTACGAAGTCACGACACGGTACGGAGGCGCGGGGCTGCCCGACGACACGATCCGGATGACGTTCACCGGGTCGGCCGGACAGAGCTTCGGCGCCTTCCTGCCGCGCGGGATCACGATGACGCTCGTCGGCGACGCCAACGACGGCTTCGGCAAGGGGCTCTCCGGCGGCCGGCTGGTCGCGTATCCGCCGCTCCGCTCCACGTTCCGGACCGAGGAGAACATCATCCTCGGCAACGTGGCGTTCTACGGCGCCACCGGCGGCGACGCCTACATCAGCGGCGTGGCGGGCGAGCGCTTCTGCGTCCGCAACAGCGGCGCCAGCGTGGTGGTCGAGGGTGTCGGCGACCACGGGTGCGAGTACATGACGGGCGGCCGCGTGCTGATCCTGGGGCGCACGGGGCGGAATTTCGCCGCCGGCATGAGCGGCGGCATCGCCTACGTGCTCGACGGCGACTCGCAGTTCGATCGCCGGTGCAACCGCGGCATGGTGGACCTCGAGCCGCTCGTGGACGTTGAGGAACTCGCGCTCGTGCACGTCATGCTGATGAAGCACGTCACGTATACGGGCAGCCGGTACGCCGCCGGTCTCCTGGACGACTGGCCCGCCCTCGAGCGCCGCATCGTCCGGGTGATGCCGCGCGAGTACAAGCGGGCGCTGGCGGCCGAGGCGAAGCGCCGCGCCGCCGCGGCCGTGGCCGGCGCGCTCCCCGATGTTGCGTATGTGGCGAAGGACGCGAGCGCACCAGACGGACGTAGTGTCCGGCTTTAGCCGGACCGGGGCACATGGGCAAAATCACCGGTTTCATCGAAATCAGGCGGAAGAAGCACCCGACGCGGCCCGTCGAGGAGCGCCTCCACGACTGGCGCGAGGTGTATCTGAGGTCGGAGGCCGGCGACCTGCAGGCGCAGGGCGCGCGCTGCATGGACTGCGGCATTCCCTTCTGCCACCAGGGCTGCCCGCTCGGCAATCTGATTCCCGACTGGAACGACCTCGTCTATCACGACCGGTGGCGGGCCGCGATCGACCGCCTGCACGCCACGAACAACTTCCCGGAGTTCACCGGACGACTCTGCCCGGCGCCGTGCGAGGGCTCGTGCGTGCTCGGCATCAACGACGACCCGGTGACGATCAAGGACATCGAGGTGGCGATCATCGATCGGGCGTTCGACGAAGGCTGGGTGACGCCGACCCCTCCCGCGACGCGCACGTCGAAGACCGTGGCGGTGGTCGGATCGGGGCCGGCCGGGCTGGCGGCGGCCGACCAGCTCAACCGCGCCGGCCACACCGTGACCGTCTTCGAGCGGTCAGATCGGATTGGCGGCCTGCTGCGGTACGGCATCCCCGAGTTCAAGATGGAGAAGCGGGTGCTCGACCGCCGCTTGGCGGTGATGGGCGCCGAAGGAGTGATCTTCAGGCCGGGCACCGACGTCGGCCGGGACGTGCCAGTCGAGCAGTTGCGCCGCGATTTCGACGCGGTGCTCCTCGCCGCCGGCGCGGGCCACGCACGCGACCTGACCGTGCCCGGGCGCGAGCTGCGCGGAGTGCATTTCGCGATGGAGTACCTGACGCTGCAGAACCGGCGCTGCGAGGGCGACGCGATTCCCGACGACCGGTTCATCTCCGCGCACGGCAAGCACGTGATCATCATCGGCGGCGGCGACACCGGCGCGGACTGCCTCGGGACGGCGCACCGGCAGGGGGCGAAGTCGGTGACGCAGCTCGAGCTGCTGCCGAAGCCGCCGCTCGAGCGCGCGGCGGACAATCCGTGGCCGCTATGGCCCAACATCTTCCGGGTCTCGACGGCCCATGAAGAGGGCGGCGAGCGGCTCTATTCCGTGTCGACCCAGCGGTTTGTCGGCAACGCGCAGGGGCGCGTCCGCGCGCTGCAGGCTGTGAAGGTGGAGATGGCGCGCGGCGCCGACGGCCGCACGACCTTCGCGCCCCTCGCCGGCTCCGAGTTCGAGATTCCCGCCGAACTGGTGCTGCTGGCGATGGGGTTTGTCGGCGCCGAGCGCGGTCCGCTCGTCACGGACCTCGGCGTGAAGCTCACCGAGCGCGGCACCGTCTGGCGCGACGAGCGCTGGATGACGAGCGTGCCGGGTGTCTTCGCCGCCGGCGACATGCAGCGCGGCCAGTCGCTCATCGTCTGGGCGATTGCCGAAGGACGATCCGCCGCGCGCGGGATCGACCAGTACCTGATGGGGCGGTCGGCGCTGCCGGCGCCGCTGCAATAGCGCTCACGTCCACGTACCGCCGAGGCCCTGAGACACCGAAGTATCTTGTGAGTATGCTTCTCGGTGCCTCCGTGCCTCGGTGGTCCGTCGTATCGCGGCGTTCCGTCGCGTCCAGGCGTTCCGCCGCGCCTTTCCGGTGATACATGTCCGTTCGTGACGTTCTCATCGTCGGCGCTGGACCATCCGGCCTCGCGACCGCGATTGCGGCCACGCAGCAGAGCCTCGACTACGTCATCGTCGAGAAGGGCGTGCTCGTCAACTCGATCTTCAATTTTCCGACGCACATGGTGTACTTCACCACGCCGGAACTGCTCGAGATTGGCGGCCTGCCGCTCATCACCCCGTACGACAAGCCGACGCGGCTGGAATCGCTGCGCTACTACCGCCGCGCGGTCGACACGTACGGGATTCAGATCTCCTTCCACGAGCAAGTCGTGGCGATCGAACGTGAAGGTGACGTGTTCGCGGTGACGACGCAGGAGGTTGCAGGCGACCGTAGGCCGGGTGCCGAGGAGCGGACCCGGCAGAACGGCGTCCGGCGCGTCCGTGAAGCCCGGGCCGTGGTACTCGCGATCGGGTACTACGACCATCCCAACTACCTCGGCATTCCCGGCGAGGATCTGCCGCACGTCGCGCACTACTACAAGGAACCCCACCCCTACTACCGGCAGCGCGTCGTGATTGTCGGCGGCAAGAACTCCGCGGCCGAGGCCGCGCTGGAGCTGTTTCGCTCGGGCGCGCATGTCACCCTCGTGCACCGCCGCGCGGCGCTTGGCGACTCGATCAAGTACTGGGTGCGTCCCGACATCGAGAACCGGATCAAGGCAGGATCGATCGCGACGCGCTTCGAGACGCGTGTCGTGGAGATCCGCCCGAACGTCGTCGTCGTCGAGCCGGCCGTGGAAGGGCAGACTGGCGGGCGCGAGGAGATCCCCGCCGATGCGGTGTTGCTGCTGACCGGCTATCGGCCGGACGTCGACCTGATGCGCCGCGCCGGCATCCGCTGCCACGACGAGACGCTCGTGCCCGACCTGAATCCGGAGACGTTCGAGACCAACGTCCCGAACCTGTTCATCGCCGGCGGCGCCGTGGCGGGGCGCAACACCGGCTCGATTTTCATCGAGAACGGCCGCTTCCACGGCGAGCGGATCATCGCCGTGCTGGCGGAGCGGCTCCACCGCGGCTTGCGCTGAGATCAGTGCACGACCTTTCCCTTCCAGGCCGCCCGCGGCGTGAGCGTCCGCATCTCCAGCAGCTCGATGAGCGCGCGGCAGCGCGCGAGGACTCCCTCGCGCTCGAGCAGCGCCTGCCGCTCGAGCGGTTCGAGCTCGACGTACTGCGCCAGGGCGTTCACCAGGTCTTCGTCCGGGACCGCGGGAGGGAAGCGCGGCTCGGCGCCGGCCCGTTCGACGGCCGCCGCGATCAGCGCCTCGAGGCGCCGGCGGTGCCGGCGGAGCTCGCTGCGGTCGTCGTCGGCCACCGCCTCCGGCATCGGATCGACATGCGCCAGCCGGTACGCCCTGCTGCCGTCCTCGCGGCTGATACGGAACCGCTCCAGCCCGCGCACGACGATGTGAAAGCGGCCGTCGGCGAGCGGCTCGGCGTGCGTGACGACGCCGGCGCAGCCGATCGGGAACACGGGCGGCCGGCCCTCGTAGTCGGCGTCGTGCCCGGGCTGCAGCAGCACCATCCCGATGATCCGGTCGCCGTCGAGCGCGTCGGCGACCATCGCGCGATACCGCGGCTCGAAGATGTGCAGCGGCAGGAACACGTTGGGAAAGAGGACGACGTTCGGAAGCGGGAAGATCGGGATCGTCGGAGGCAGCATGGCCGCTAATGGATGGTCCGGGTCTTCCGGTTCATGTAGTCCATCAGCACGTACTGACCGAGCGTGTACGGCGTCGTGAAATACGCCTTGCCGCGGCAGATGGCCGCCACGCGCCGGACGAAGGCCACCAGATCCGGGTCGCGCGCCAGCATGAACGTATTGATCATGATGCCGGCCTTCTGGCAGGCGTTCACCTCGGCGAATGTCTCGGCCACGATGTACGGGTCGAGGCCGAACGCGTTCTTGTAGATCTGGCCGTCGGGACGCGTGATCGCCGACGGCTTGCCGTCGGTCACCATGACGATCTGGCGCATGTCCTTCCGCTGGCGCTCCAGGATGCGCCGTGCCAGCCGCAGGCCTTCACGGGTGTTCGTGTAGTACGGCCCGACGCGCACGCGGCCGAGTTCCTTGAGCGGAATCTCCTCGGCCGAGTCGTGGAACAGCACCGCGCTGAGCGAGTCGCCGGGATACTGCGTGCGAATCAGGTGGGACAGCGCCAGCGCGACGCGCTTGGCCGGCGTGAACCGATCCTCGCCGTACAGGATCATGCTGTGGCTGCAGTCGAGCATGATCACGGTCGCGCAGGAGCTCTGGTACTCGCTCTGCGCGACCATCAGGTCCTGGTATTCGACGGCGATGCCCGCACCCGGGCCCGATCCCGACGCCACGGCCCGGCCTTCGGCGTGGAGGCGCTGCACGGCGTTGAGGATCGTGCCGCTCGGGTCGAGGTTGAGCGTGTCGCCGAATTCGTACGGCTTCGGGGCGGCGGCGGTTTCGACGCCGGTCGCCAGGTGCCGGGTGTCGTGGCGGCCGGCGCTGCTGCGCCCGACCGATCCGAGCAGATCGCGCAGGGCGCGGTAGCCGAGGAAATCGAGCGCCTTGTCGGTCACCTCGAACATGACCGGCCCGGCGTCCTCGCCGCGGCCCCCGCCGGCGCCCTGCCGCCACTCGCGCTCCCGGTCCAGGTCGGGCGCCGGCGTGATGAAGCCGCGCTCCATCATGCGCTCGATGATCTGCTGGATGAGATCCTCAATCTGCTGGCGCGCCGATTCCTGATCGCCGTCGGCCGGCTCGCCCAGCAGGTTCTCGAGCGCCTCGTCCGAGAGCACCCCGCCGCTGAACAGCGCCTCGAGAATGGCGTCGTGCAGCGCCTGCATCGTCCGGTCGTCGTCGCCGTCCGACGGGTCGCCCCACGGGTTGCTGAAGCCGCTCGAGAGGAGCAGGTCGGAGAGCTTCGAGACGAGATCCTCGAGATCGATCTCGTCGAGCAGGCTGCCGGTGTACTTGGTGTAGCGGTATTTCACAAGTCACAAGTCACAAGTCAGTTGTAGTACTTCTTCTTGCCCCCCGCGGGCAGCGGCGTCTCCGCGGCCAGGGCGGCTTCGCGCGCGACGGGGCGGCGCACGGGTGTCTCCGCGGCGTGGTACCCGCGCTCCTCGCTGCGGCCGATCTTCTTCAGCGCGTACAGCCCCTCCAGGACGAAATCGACGCCGGACGCCAGCAGGGGCGGCGCCGCATCCGGCGGGATGCCGGCGGCGTGCGCGAGCTCGACCAGCCCCTGCACCTCGCGCGCGCGCCCGAGCAGCTCGTCGGCGCTCGTCGCGTCCGACAGCTGCAGGCTCCCGCCGAGGTCGAACCACTCGATGACCTGGCGCAGCTCGAGGTGCGACATGTACCCGTCGCCCACGGTCGCGACGGCGGCGCGCACCAGCTCGCGGGCAATCGCCTCGGCGCCCTTGAGCTCGCCCTCGTACTCAAGCTCGAACTTGCCGGTCATCGACGGCAGCGCCGCGTAGATGTCGGTCACGCGCGCCACGGCCACCGGTTCGCGGTTGACCAGGGCGCGCCGCTCGGCGTTCGACACCACGTTCTCGATGGCCGAGATCGGCAGGCGCTGGCTGACGCCCGAGCGCTTGTCGATGCGCCGATCCTGCCGCGCCTGGAACGCAATCTCCTCGACGACCTCGGCGACAAAGCTCGGCACCTCGGCGCGGATGTCGGCGCCGTCGCGGCTGAGCCACGCCTCCTGCGCGGTGATCTTCATTCCGTCGGCACGCCCGGCGGGGTAGTGCGTGCGGATCTCCGAACCGATCCGGTCCTTGAGGGGCGTGATGATCTTGCCGCGCGCCGTGTAGTCCTCCGGATTCGCCGTGAACGCCATGAGGAGGTCGAGCGGCAGGCGCACCGGATACCCCTTAATCTGCACGTCGCCTTCCTGCAGGATGTTGAAGAGCCCCACCTGGATCTTCCCGGCGAGGTCGGGCAGCTCGTTGATGGCGAAGATCCCGCGGTTGGCGCGCGGCAGCAGTCCGTAGTGCATCGTCAGCTCGCTCGACAGCTGCAGGCCTGACTTCGCCGCCTTGATCGGATCGATGTCGCCGACCATGTCGGCAATCGTCACATCGGGCGTCGCGAGCTTTTCGACGTAGCGCGCCTCGCGCGGGAGCCACGCCACCGGCGTCCGGTCGCCTTCGCTGGCGATGCGCGCGCGGCACGTCGCGCAGATCGGCGACAGCGGGTCGTCGTTGATCTCGCAGCCGGCGACGACCGGGATCGCCTCGTCGAGCAGCGTGACGAGCGCGCGCAGGAGCCGCGTCTTGGCCTGGCCGCGCAGGCCGAGCAGGATGAAGTTGTGGCGGGACAGCAGCGCGTTGACGAGCTGCGGCACCACCGTGTCGTCGTAGCCGACGATGCCGGGGAAGAGCGTTTCGCCGGCGCGCAGCTTGCGGATCAGGTTCTGACGCGCTTCCTCGTGGACGCTGCGGTGCGGCACGGCGCCGCCGGCCACCGCGCGCCGCAGGTCGCCGAGCGTGGCTGCCGCCGTGGGGTTCGACATGGAGCGATTCTATCAAGTCACACGTCACAAGGCTCAAGGCACAAGGCACAATTGTGACGCGTGCCTTTCTTCGACTCGTCCCGCCCGCTGATCTTCGCCCACCGCGGGGGCTGCGCGCTCGGTCCCGAAAACACGCTGGCCGCCTTCGACCGCGGGCTCGCGGCGGGTGCCGACGGCCTCGAGCTCGATGTGCATCTGTCGGCAGACGGCGTCCCCGTCGTGCACCACGATGCGACGGTCGATCGGACCACATCGGGCTCCGGGCCGGTGGGCGCGCTGACCGCCGCCGATCTGGCTCGACTCGACGCCGGATGCCGTTTTGCCGCCGGCGGCGCCTATCCCTTCAGCCGGCAGGGCATCGGCGTTCCCACACTCACGGAGGTGTTGCACCGCTGCCCTGACGTGCGGATCATCGTCGAGATGAAAGTGGACTCGGCGGCGATGGGCGAGGCGGTGGCGCGGGAAGTCCGTCGCGCCGGTGCGGTGGAACGAGTGTGCGCCGCGGGGTACGGAGCGCGCAGCGCGGCGGCCGCGCGGGCCGCGCTGCCCGAGATGGCGACGAGCGCGTCCTACCGCGAGGTGCAGCTGGCGGTCTACCGGACGTGGGCGCGCTGGCCCGCGCGCGGGCCGCGCTACGGCGGCTACCAGGTGCCCGAGCATGCCGGCCGGCTGCGGATCGTGTCGCCGCGCTTCATCCGGTACGCGCACCGGGCGGGGCTCGCCGTGCAGGTGTGGACCGTCGATGAGGAAGCGGACATGCGCCGCCTGCTCGCGTGGGAGGTCGACGCGCTGATCAGCAACCGGCCCGATCTCGCCGTTCGCGTCCGTGACGCGTACGTGGGACGCGTGCCGCACAGCGAGCCCGCCGGGGGAACAGTCCGGTGAACCCGCCCTCGCTCCAGGACATCGAGGCCGCGCGGCCGCGGGTGTACGCGCACCTGCAGCCGACCCCCCTGCTCCGCTACCCGCTGCTCGACGAGTGGCTCGGGTGCGAGGCGTGGGTGAAGCACGAGAATCACAATCCGACCGGCGCGTTCAAGGTGCGCGGCGGCCTGAACCTGGTCGCGCAGCTCACGCCCGAGGAGCGGCGCCGCGGCGTCGCGAGCGCCAGCACCGGCAATCACGGCCAGTCGGTGGCGTTTGCGTGCCGGGTGCACGGCGTCCGGTGCCACATCGTCGTGCCGATCGACAGCAACCCGGATAAGGTGGCCGCCATGCGCGCGCTCGGCGCCACCGTCGTCGAGTACGGGCGCGACTTCGACGAGGCCCGGGAACGCGTCGAGGCGCTCGCGCCGCGCGAAGGGTGGCGCTACGTGCACTCGGCCAACGAGCCCCACCTGATCGCCGGCGTCGGGACCTACGCGCTGGAGATCTTCGACGCGCTGCCCGACGCCGACTACGTCTTCGTCCCGATCGGCGGCGGCAGCGGCGCGGCCGGGTGCTGCATCGCCGGCAGCGGCAGAGGGGCGCGCGCGAAGGTCGTCGGCGTGCAGGCGGCGGGCGCCGACGCGTTCGCGCGGTCGTGGCGCGGTCCCGCGCGCGTGCAGCACGACCGCGTGGCGACGTTCGCCGAGGGCATGGCGACGCGGACGACGTTTGACCTGACGTTTGCCGTGCTGAAGACCGGACTGGCCGACGTCGTCACGCTCGACGAGGAGGCGATCAGGGAGGGCGTGCGGGCCGCGCTGCAGCGGACGCACAACCTGGCCGAGGGCGCGGGCGCCGCGCCGCTCGCGGCGGCCCGTCAGCAGGCCGCGATGGTCGGCGGGAAGAGGTTTGTGTGCGTGATGACCGGCGGCAATCTCGACACGCGCACGCTCCGCGGCATCATCGGCTGAGCAGCCGTTTCGCCTGCCGGAAGACGCGCTCCATCATCGGCGCCGTCAGCGTGCCCGTGTTCGTGTTCTGCCGGCTCGGGTGATAGCAGCCGATGAGCACGGGCGACGCGCGCACGACCACGCCGTGGCCGAACTGCGGCTTGGGCGACAGCCCGGCGCCGCGCCGTTTCAGCAGCTGCAGCCAGGCGTCGAATCCAATCCTGCCAAGAGCCACGACCACGCGGACGCGCCGCAGGTGCGCGAGCTCCGCCTCCAGATGGCCGAGGCACCGCGTGATCTCCTCGGGCCGGGGCTTGTTGTCGGGCGGCGCGCACCGCACGGCCGACAGGATGTACGCGTCGCTCAAACGCAGGCCGTCGTCGGGATGCCGCGACGTGGCGATGTTCGCGAATCCGGTGCGGTGCAGCGCCGACATCAGGAAATCGCCCGATCCGTCGCCGGTGAACGGGCGGCCGGTGCGATTCGCGCCGTGCGCCGCCGGCGCGAGGCCGACGAGCAGCAGCCGCGCATCGGGATCGCCGAAGCCCGGTACGGGCCGGCCCCAGTACGTGTCTGCGCGATGCGCGCGCTTTTTCTCCCGCGCCACGCGGCGGCAGTAGGCGCGCAGCCGCGGACAGCGCTCGCACGCGACGATGCCGGCATGAACGTCGGCCAGTCCGGGCGAAATCACATCGGAGGTTGCTCCCACGGTGATGGAGGATACACGGGAGACGCCGAATGGAGGTACACTTGGACACCGAGGACACATGAAGAGCACAACACTTATTCTGATTGCGACGTGTGCTGTACTGACGGCGGTGGCGGGTCTGCAGGTGGTGCGCGCCCAGGCGCCGTCGCTGGCCGCCGGCGTCTACACCGAGGAGCAGGCCAAGCGCGGTATGGGGCTCTACAAGGAACAGTGCGCCGCGTGCCACGGGGAGGACCTGAAAGGCAACGAGGTCATCCCGGCGCTCACCGGCGATCCGTTCGTCACCAGCTGGCAGGGGAAGACGCTCGGCGACCTGTTCGAGAAGATCAGCATGACGATGCCGGCGCTCAATCCCGGGTCGCTCTCTCCGGAGCAGACGGCGGATCTCATCGCGCAGATCCTGAGCGCGTCGAAGTACCCGGCGGGCAAGACCGCACTCCCGTCGACGATGGACGCGCTGGCGCAGATCAAGATCGACGCCCCGAAACGGTGATGGACGTCATCCCGGTACAGATCGCGTCGCGCGGTTTTGGATCGACGACGCGGCGCGATTACTGGTGGGCGGCGCCGCTCGCCGTCTTCGTCGGCCTCACGCTGTTCATCGTCTACGCCACCTGGGCGGCGTTTCAGAACGCGCATTACACCTACGGGCCGTATCTGTCGCCCTTCTACGCGCCGGAGCTGTGGGGCGACTCGCCCCACGCCTGGTTCGGACCCAAGCCGGCGTGGATTCCCGCCGGGATTCCCTTTTCACCGGCGCTGCTGATCCTGCCGTTCCCGGGGCTCTTCCGGGTCACCTGCTACTACTATCGCGGCGCGTACTACAAGTCGTTCTGGGCCGACCCGCCCGGATGCGCCGTCGGCGAGCCGCGGAGCAGCTACTGGGGTGAGCGCTCGTTTCCGCTGGTCGTCCAGAACGTGCACCGCTATTTCATGTGGATTGCGGTGATCTTCCTGTTCCTGCTCTCGTGGGACGTCTGGCTGGCGCTCTGGTTCAGGGACGAGGCGACGGGCGCGACGCGGTTCGGGATTGGCCTCGGCACGATCGTGCTGGCCGTCAACGTCGTGCTCCTCAGCTGCTACACGCTCGGGTGCCACGTGATGCGCCATATAGTGGGCGGCGCGCACGACGAGGTGTCGACCCGTCCGGTCTGCGACCGCGCGTATGCGTGCTCGAGCTCGCTCAACTACCGGCACCAGCTCTTTGCCTGGCTCAGTCTCTGCTCGGTGGCCTTTGCCGACATCTACGTTCGCCTGTGCTCGATGGGCATCTGGACGGACCTGAGGATCCTTTGATGGCCGGCGCAACGTATTCGTACGACGTCCTCATCATCGGGGCGGGCGGCGCGGGCCTGCGGGCGGCGATCGAGGCGTCCGCCGCCGGGGTCTCGGTCGGCCTGATCTGCAAGTCGCTGCTCGGCAAGGCGCACACCGTCATGGCCGAGGGGGGCATGGCCGCGTCGCTCAGCCATAACGACGACCGCGACAACTGGAAGGTGCACTTCGCCGACACGATGCGCGGTGGCCAGTACGTCAACAACTGGCGCATGGCGGAACTCCATGCGAAGGAAGCGCCCGACCGGGTGCGCGAGCTCGAGGCGTGGGGCGCCGTCTTCGACCGTACGCCGGACGGCCGGATCAACCAGCGGAATTTCGGCGGCCACCGCTACCCGCGTCTGGCGCACGTCGGCGACCGCACCGGCCTCGAACTGATTCGCACCCTCCAGGACCACACGATTCATCTGGGCGTGACCGTCCACATGGAGCACACGGTCGTCGATCTGATCCTCGACGGGGGCCGCGTGGCGGGCGCGCTGGCCTACGACCGCGAGCGCGGCCGGTTTCATGTGTTTGCGGCCAAGGCGATCATCCTGGCGACCGGCGGCATCGGCCGCGCCTACAAGGTGACGAGCAACAGCTGGGAGGGGACCGGCGACGGCCACGCGCTGGCGTACCGCGCCGGGGCGGAGCTGATCGACATGGAGTTCGTCCAGTTCCATCCGACCGGCATGATCTGGCCGCTGAGCGTCAAAGGCCTGCTCGTCACCGAGGGGGTGCGCGGCGAAGGCGGGGTGCTCAAGAACAGCGAAGGCCGCCGGTTCATGTTTGACGACATTCCCGAGAACTACAGACCGCAGACCGCCGCCGACCCCGAGGAGGGCTGGCGGTATGTGATGAACGACAAGAGCGCCCGGCGCCCCCCGGAGCTGCTCACCCGCGATCATGTCGCCCGCTGCATCGTCCGCGAGGTGAAGGAGGGGCGCGGGTCGCCCCACGGCGGCGTGTATCTGGACATCGCCTGGATCAAGGAGAAGCTGCCGAACGCCGAGGAGCACATCAAGCGCAAGCTGCCGAGCATGTACCACCAGTTCATGCAGCTGGCCAATCTGGACATCACGAAGGAGCCGATGGAGATCGGCCCGACCACGCACTACGTCATGGGCGGCATCCGTGTCGACGCCGACTCGCAGATGTCGACCGTGCCCGGGCTGTTCGCGGCCGGCGAGTGCGCGTCTGGTATTAACGGCGCGAACCGGCTTGGCGGCAACTCGTTGTCGGACATCGTCGTGTTCGGCAAGCGTGCCGGCGAATACGCCGCCGAGTGGGCGCGGCGGCAGTCGGCGCCGAGGCTCGATGACGCCGCCGTTGCGCGCGCGGAGAAGACGGCGGTCGAGCCGTTCGAGCGCGGCGAGCGCGGCGAGAACCCGTACCGTGTGCAGCAGGACCTGCAGGAGACGATGCAGAACCTCGTGGGGATCGTCCGCAACGAGGACGAGATGCGCGAGGCGCTCGAGAAGCTTGCCGGCCTGCAGGCGCGCGCGGCCCGGGCGGGCGTCGCCGGCGGGCGCGAGTATCACGCCGGCTGGCACACTGCGCTCGATCTCCGGAATCTGATGGTCGTGTCGGAGGCGGTGACCCGGTCGGCGCTCGAGCGCCGTGAGAGCCGGGGCGGCCACTTCCGGGAGGACTATCCGGACAAGACGCAGGAGTTCTCCAGGATCAACGTCATGGTGAAACAGGCCGGCGGAGGCGCCATGCAGGTGTCGCGGGTGCCGATTCCTCCGATGCCCCCCGAACTGCAACAGGTCATCGAGGAGCAAACATCGTGATCGGCGAGGCGACGTTCAAGATCTGGCGCACCCATCCGGGCGGCGACGGCACGTTTCAGACATTCCACACGACGGTGTCGGAAGGCATGGTCGTTCTCGACGTCGTCCACAGGATCCAGGCCGAGCAGGCGCCCGACCTCGCGGTCCGGTGGAACTGCAAGGCCGGCAAGTGCGGGTCGTGCTCCGCGGAGATCAACGGCAACCCGCGGCTCATGTGCATGACCCGGCTCGACGACCTGAACCTGTGGGAGCCGGTGACGGTGGAGCCGATGCGCGCGTTTCCGTCCGTCAAGGACCTGGTCACCGACGTGTCGTGGAACTTCCGGGTGAAGAAGGAAATCACGAAGTTCACGCCCCGGACGCCCGACGCGCCGGACGGGACCTGGCGGATGGCGCAGCGCGACGCCGACCGCGTGCAGGAATTCCGCAAGTGCATCGAGTGCTTCCTCTGCCAGGACGTGTGCCACGTGCTCCGGGACCACGGCAAGCACGACGAATTCATCGGCCCGCGGTTCTTCGTGTACACCGCCAACCTCGAGATGAATCCGCTCGATACGGCCGATCGCGTGCCGGATCTCAAGGAGCGGTACGGCATCGGCTACTGCAACATCACGAAGTGCTGCACGAAGGTGTGCCCCGAGCACATCCACATCACCGACAACGCCATCATTCCGCTCAAGGAGCGGGTGGTGACCCGGTATTACGACCCGGTGTCGCGGTTGCTGCGGGTCTTCCGGTAACGCCCGATGCGTGGCACCACGCACCGCGACGGGCCACGGAGACACAGAGACACGGAATATCGGCTACTCAGGACCGATGACGGCGTCGGCCTGTTCGCGGGCGTGATACGAGCTGCGGACCAGCGGCCCCGATTCGACGTGCGCGAAGCCCTTCGCGAGCGCCGCGCGCTTCAGTTCCGCGAACTCGTCCGGGTGGTAATAGCGGGCCATCGGAGCGTGCGCCGGCGTGGGGCGCAGGTACTGGCCGATCGTGAGGAGCGACACGCCAGCCGCCCGGAGATCGTCGAACACCGGAGCGATCTCGCCGAGGTCCTCGCCGAGGCCCACCATGATGCCGGTTTTTGTGGGGATGTCCGGGGCATAGCGGCGCGCCCGATCCAGCAGTTCGATCGAGCGCGGATACCGGCCGCCGGAGCGCGCCATCCGGTAGAGCCGCGGCACGGTCTCGATGTTGTGGTTGAGCACGTCCGGACCGGCATCGAGCACGGTCTGCAGCGATGCGGCCACGCCCTGAAAATCAGGAATCAGCACCTCGATCCGGCAGGTGGGCACGCGCGCGCGGGTCTGGCGGATGGTGTCCGCGAAGAGGGACGCGCCGCCGTCCGCCAGGTCGTCGCGATCGACCGAGGTAATCACGGCGTGCCGCAGCGCCATCGCCTCGATGGCGCCGGCCACGCGCGCCGGCTCCGCGGGATCGGCCTCGCCGGGACGGCCGTGCGCGACCGCGCAGTACGCGCAGGCGCGCGTGCAGACGTCGCCGAGGATCATGAAGGTGGCGGTGCCGTGGTGCCAGCATTCGCCGATGTTGGGGCAGTGCGCTTCCTCGCACACCGTGTGGAGCTTCAGTTCGCGCATCAGCCCCTTGAGATGGAGGTAGTTCGCCGATCCGGGGGCGCGCACCTTCAGCCAGTCGGGTTTCCTCTCGCGCTGTCTCACGAACTCGACGGGCGCCTCAACCGACATCTCCCCTCAATTATCCTGTACCGGCTTCTACAATGGCATTCGACGTGGACAGACTCCGCATCACGTGGTTCGGGCACAGCACGTTTCTCCTGCGAACGCCGGGCGGCGCGCGGCTGCTCTTCGACCCCTGGTTCGTCGAGAACCCCGCCTGTCCCGCTTCGATGAAGAAGCCGCCGGCGGCCGACGCCATCCTCGTCTCGCACGGCCACGGCGACCACATGGGCGATCTCGTGTCGGCGGCGCGCGACAGCGGCGCGCCGGTCGTCGCCGCGCCCGAACTGTGCGACTGGGTGCGCCGGAAGGGGATTGCGAACGTGCTGCCGATGAACAAGGGCGGCTCGCAGCAGGTGGCCGGCGTGCGGGTCACGATGACCGACGCGCGGCACAGCAGCGGCTTCGTGGACACCGGCACGATGGTCTACATGGGGGAGCCGGCCGGATACGTGGTGCGGCTGGAAGACGGCATGGCGCTGTACTTCGCCGGCGACACCGCGCTCTTCGGCGACATGCGGCTCATCGGAGAGATGCACAAGCCGGATATCGCGTTCCTGCCCATTGGCGACCGGTTCACGATGGATCCGGCGGCGGCCGCCGCCGCGTGCGACCTGCTCGGCGTGCGCCAGGTGGTGCCGATGCACTGGGGCACATTCCCGCTGCTGACCGGGACGCCGGCGGCGCTGCGCGCGCTCGTCGAACCGCGCGGGGTGCAGGTGCTCGAGCTGAAGCCGGGCGAGAGTACGGAGTAGCGCGTCACCGCGCGCGGCTCGGGCGCCGAAGGTTTATCGGACCGTAATCGTCCCCTGCAGCGACCGGGTCGACGGCTGATCGTGGTCGTGGAAGCCGCACGTGCGCGCGGTCGTCAGGTTCCCCGTCGTCTTCGACTGTCCGGGCGTCAGGAACCCGACGTCGTTGATCGCCGGGCAGTTCGAGTGCTCCGGGTGGGGATCGGACGCCATGTCGTGGTTACGCGTGTCGCTGTTGACGAATGTGACGCGCGACCCGACCTCGACCGTGAGAGCAGCGGGCGACACGCCGCTGGCCGTAATCGTGATCGTGGTGCCGCCCGACGGGGTCGAGGGGCCTGTGGGTGTGGGCGTCGTGGTGTTTCCGCCGCCGGAGCTGCCGCCCCCGCAAGCCGAGGCCGCCACGATCGCGCCCGCGACGACGGCGGCCAGTCCCCTGGACATCAGAAGAATTTCCTCGAGATATTGAACCCCAGATACCAGTCGTCTTTCGCCGTGCCGCCACGCGCAATCTGTCCCATCGTGGTGCCGATCCCGTTGGAGAAGTTGAGCTGGAACACGTGCCCGCCGGCCCGTTTCTCGAGGCCGAACGACGCCTGGCTGACGCCCGGATCGTGGCCGGCAACGCGGGGAATGATTTCGCCGACCAGGTAGACCGTCGGCCGCACCCGCAGACGCGTGCCGACGCCGAGCAGGAACGTGTTGTTGTCATCGACGAGCGCCGAGGGCAGCGGGTTCGCGTTGTTCACCCAGATCGGCTGCAGAAATACCGTGCCGATCCGGGGGAGCGTCCGCGAGACGACGACGCCGAGCGCGGGCGAGTAACTGTCGTGGAAGTTGTTCGTCCCGTCGATGGCCGCCAGAAACGCCATGTTCACGGGGCGGCCGTCGCGCTCCTGCATCAGGTCGCGCTCGGCGAAGAACTCGATCGTGCGGTTGCTCGTCCGGTGAATGCCGACCTGCGTGCCCCGCGTGAGTCCGAACCGGTACTCCAGGCCGATCTGCGCGCCGGAGTCCAGGCCGAAGAAGTCGGCCGCAAGGTCGCCAAAACTGCCGTCACCGAGCGGCCGCCCGAAGCGGTGGGTGACGCGGAACGAGCTCTTGTAGCGCGGCAGCCGCAGCGCGGTGGGCAGCGCGACGACGGTAAAGTCCGGCTGCAGTGGAACCAGGTCGAGATCGACGTCATCGGCGACCTGGCGCGCCGGCGGTGTCGCGGCGCCCTGCGCGGCCGCGGGCGCGCTCCAGCCGAGCCCGACGGCGAACCCTGTCACGACGAGGAGTACCCGCGCCTTCATCATCATTCGCTCCTAATTGTTACGCGCGCCAAGCTCGATCCAGCGCTTGATCACGAGCATTTGCCCCGGAGTCAGGAACGGCCCGTTCCCGCGCGGCATGCGGACGCCCGCGATATCCGCCCGTCCCTCGAGCTTGTGAATGAGGTAGCTGCTCTCGGGGTCGCCGGCCACGACACGGATCGTGCCGGGCTTGCCCCGGGTCGCCACGCCGACAAGATTCGCGTACGCGACACCCTCGCGCAGGTTCAGCCCGCCCGTCGGCGTGCGGCCGCCCGCGTCGCTGTGACACTGGGTGCACGCCGTGCGGCCGGACGCATCGGTCGTATTGAAGATGTCACGCTGAATGCTGCTGAACGTCGGCTCGAGACTGGGGGTCGGCCCCGTGAGATCCGACAGCTGCTCGTCGCAGCCCGCCGAGACGACGCACAACGCCAGCAGCGCGCCGCCCATCATGACCTGTATCCGCATCGATGCTCCTTATGGTGTGACCGCGTCCCGCGCCTTCACGACCAGCACGCCCTTCATCCCCTCGTGGCCGTCACCGCAGAACTCGGTGCACAGGAACGGAAACTCCCCGGCTGCGTTCGCCGTGAAGTCCACGGTCACGGTCGCGCCTCTCGGGATTTCCTTCGACACCTTGAACTGCTTGATCCCGAAGCCGTGGAGGCCGTCGCCCGACGTCACGACGATGCGCACGCGCTCGCCCTCGACGACCTCGATCGTCGAGGGGACGAACTCGTAGCGCCTGGCGACCACCTCGACCACCCTCGGCCCGGGCGCCTGGGCGGGTGCGGCGCCGCTCGTCCGATCGTACGACGCCAGCAACCCCGCGGCGGCGCAGGCCGCAATCGTGACCGAACGAGTCAGCGGCATGGACGCCCAAGAAAGGCAGCCATGATGAAAGCAAGCCCGGTGCCGCCGGGCCCGCTGACTTGCCACGACACTTGCGGGCATACGATCTCCGGTCGATTACCGTGGAAGTAAATTGTGACGAGAAGCGAAACTCAGTCGATCCGGTACTTGGCCAGATAATAGCTTAGCGCGCGCTGGCTGATGCCCATCAGTTCGGCGGCCTCCTTCTTGACGCCGCCCGCCTGCTCCAGCGCCCGCCGGATGGTCTCGCGTTCGACCCACTCCAGGTTCTGGTGCAGCCGCAGCGACGGCAGGCCGGGGGGCGGAGCCGACGTCGCGCCGAGCAGTGAGATCGACGCGGTCGTCATGACCGGGTCGGTCGCCAGCACGACGGCGCGCTCGATGGTGTTCTCGAGCTCGCGGACGTTGCCCGGCCAGTCGTACCGTTCCAGCGCCTTGACGACGCCGGCGTCCACCCGATCGATGCGCTTGCCGGTGCGCTGCCGGTGCTTCTCGACGAAATGATCGACCAGCACCGGAATGTCCTCAGGCCGCTCTCGGAGCGGCGGAAGGGGAATCGGGATCACGTTGAGGCGGTAGTAGAGGTCCTCCTGGAAACGCCCATCGCTCACCATCTGCTTGAGATCGCGATTGGTGGCGGCGATGACGCGCACGTCGACCCGCTGCGTGCGCTCGGCGCCGAGCGGCTCGAACTCGCGCTCCTGGAGCACGCGCAGCAGCTTCGACTGGACCGAAGGGTTGAGCGTGCCGATCTCGTCGAGGAAGATCGATCCGCCGTCGGCCAGGGCGAACTTGCCCCGCTTGGTCATCGTGGCCCCGGTGAACGCGCCGCGGACGTGGCCGAACAGCTCCGATTCGAGCAGCGTCTCCGGGATGGCGGCGCAGTTCACCTTGATGAGCGGCATCTCCCGCTGCGCGCTGCGGTGATGGATGAGCCGCGCCACCATTTCCTTGCCGGTACCGGTTTCGCCCGTGATAAGCACGGTGCTCTTGCTCTGCGCGACGAGATCTGCCCGGTCGATGACCTCCTGCATCGCGCGGCTGCGGCCGACGATCCCGTAGTGGTTGAACTCGGCGTCGCGCTCGCTGATGAGGTACTGCCGTTCGGTCTGCAGCCGCAGACTCGTGACGGCGCGTCGCGCCAGCGCGAGCAACTCGTCCACTTCGAACGGCTTCTCGAGGAAGTCCTCGACGCCCAGCTTGAACGCCTCGCGCACGATCTGCGTCGAGCCGTGCGCCGTCATGATGACCATCTGCGGCCGCTCGGCCGGTGCGAGCGTCTGCGAGAGCTCTCGAATGAACTCGAGGCCGGTCATGTCGGGCATCACGTTGTCGACGACGAGCAGGTCGAAGGCGCGCTCGCCGAGGTGGCGCTGCGCTTCGCGGATGGTCGTGGCCTCGACGACATCGTGCCCCTCGTCCCGCAGCGCGCGGCCCAGACGCTTCAGGATCTTTTCCTCGTCGTCGGCCAGCAGGATGGAGCCGTGGGAGGACGTCATGCCGGCGGCGGAGGCGTCGACTGCGGCAGGTCGATGCGGATCTCGGTGCCGTGGCCGGGGCGGCTCGACACGCTGATGGTGCCGCCGAGCCCTTCGATGATGTTCTTGGCAATCGGCAGGCCGAGGCCGGTGCCGGCGCGGCGCGTCGTGAAGTACGGATCGAAGATGCGCGCCAGATCCTCGGACGTGATGCCGGTGCCGCGATCCTGAATGGCGATGACGACCCGGCCGTTCACACGGTGGGTCCGGAGGTGCACGTCCGGCGCGGCGTCGCTGGCGGCGACGGCCCGCACGGCGTGGCGGGCGTTGGTCAGCACGTTCACCAGCGCGGTGCGCAGGCGCTCCGCATCGGTGACGACGGCGGCGGCCGCCGGATCGAGATCGAGCGCCACATCCTCGGCGGCGCCCCCGGTCCAGGCGGCGTCGACCGAGGCGCGGCAGATCCGGTTCAGGTCCGCGTCGGCCAGCTCGAACCGGATGGGCCGCGCGAAGTCAAGCACCTCCGTGACGACGCGGTTGAGGCGGGTCGTCTCTTCGTCGATGTCCGCAATCGCGTCGCGCAGCTCCGCCGGCCCGACCCGCTCGCCCTCGCGCAGCGTCGCCAGCGACGCACGGATGATCATGAGCGGATTGCGGATTTCGTGCGCGATGACGGTGGACAGGCGGCCGAGGGCCGACAGGCGCTCCTTCTGCGCCGCCTCGCGCTGGAACCGCGCGATCGACTCGGTCAGCGTGTTGAACGCCGCAGCCAGCGTGCGCGCGTCCTCGTCGTCGAGGGCGCGGGTCTTCAGCGTGACCTTGCGCGTGAGGTCGCCGGTGGCGGCAACGTCGCGCATGGCGCTGGTGATGGCCGCGAGCGGGCGGGTCATCGTGCGGGCCACGCCGTAGCTGAGCAGCGTCGCCAGGAGCAGCGTCACCACGAGCACGCCGGCGAGGCCCGTGCGAATCGTGGTGAGGAACTGCAGCCGCTCGGTCCGCGACCGGAGGATGAGCGCGACGGGGCCGGCGGCGCCGGCCGCCTGCAGCGGCCGGGCGAGCACCAGGTAGTCCTCGTCGCCGAGCGTGATCGGCGCCGCGGCCGTGGTGCCGATGGCGCGCGCGAGCACCGCACGCGACGCGGCCGGGAGCGTGGACGCCAGGATGCGGCCTTCGGCCCCGAAGGCAATCTCGCTCCCGGTCAAGCCCTTGAATTCCGCCGCCAGCCGGTCGTCGAGGAAGAACCCGACGGTGAGCCGGCCGAGCATGACCGGCAGCGCGCCCTCCAGCAGGATCGGCACGCTCACGAGCTGCAGCACGCCGCGCCCGTGCGGCCGGAACGTCGAGATGTCGTCGGCCGATTCGAGATCGACGTCACCGAGGAGCCCCGGCACGTCCGGCGCCGCGTCGCCGGCCGACCCGAGGATGCGGCCCTTCCGTCCCGTGAGCATGAGGAGGTCGGCGCCGACTTCCCCGCGGTACTCGTCGGCCAGCGGCTGCACGGTCGGCGGGTCGTCGGTCTCGACCGCGGCTTTCAGCTTCGGCAGGTCGGCGACCACGCGCGCCAGCCGGGTGAAGTGGTCGGTGCGCGTCGCCGCATGCTGATCGACGAGGCTGCCCGCTTCGACCAGCCCGCGCCGGAGCTCGTCTTCGGCGGCCGTCGCCGCCCGCTCGTTCACGAAGTAGAACGCAAACCCGAGCGAGAGCATCGCCAGCAGGGTGCAGGCCAGGAAGACGCGGTTGGTCAGCGACGAGGCCACGCGTGTCATGTTACGGCAAGCGCACGATGAGGAGCAGGGTGCCCGGTTCGAGCCGCCGCCGCGCCGGGTCGGGATAGGGCGAAATCAGCGTCCACGACTCCACGATCCGCTCGTCCTCGACGCGGGCGCCGCGCGCCACGCGCGCACGCCCGGAGCCGTACAGCCGCGCCACCGTCGAGCGATCATAGGTGCCGCCCTGCCCGAATGCATCGGCCGGCGCCAGGTCCTGCGGCGTCCAGGCGCCGGGCGCGCGCAGCAGGGAGGGGTCCGACGCGAACTCGCGCAGCACCGCGTCGAGGTTCGCCGGTGACACGTACGCGCGGTAGGCGGCCGCCTGCGGTCCGCGCGGCGCAAAGATCGCGGCGAGCCCCGGCGCCTCACGCCACGGGGCGGGCGGCGGCTCCGCGGCGACGGCCGCGGCCAAGAGCACCAGGACGGCGGCCGCGACCCGGCCCGGCCAATTCCCCGAGTTATACTTCCACGCCGTGGCGTATATCATCTGCGAACCATGCGTGGGCACGAAGGATGCAGCGTGCGTCGATGTGTGTCCGGTGGATTGCATTCATCCACGCAAGGACGAGCCCGGCTTCGAGGCGACCGAGATGCTGTATATCCACCCGGATGAGTGCATCGACTGCGGCGCGTGCGTGCCGGCGTGCCCGGTCGAGGCGATTTTCACGCTGGATGAGACGCCGGAGAAATGGGCGCGCTTCATCCCGATGAACGCACAGTATTACCAGAAGTAGGCGCGCGGGGACTAACAGCCCGATTGGAGCGTCCAGTGATGTCTGCCACCCGTGGTTTCGTACTCTCGGTTGCCGCCGTCGCCGCCCTGTCCACCCTCGGCCTTCGCGCCGCCAGCCAGGCGACCGCCGTCGACCCGGCCGCCCAGTACCAGCTTGCCACCGAGCTGTACGAATCGGCGCATTACCGCGAAGCGCTCGGCGCGTACGAGAGCGCCACGCACGCCGACGATGAGGACCTCGTCACGCGCGCGCGGAAGGGCAAGGTGCGATCGGCGCTGCGCATCGCCGAGTTCGAACTCGCGCTGCGCGAGGCCGGCCTCCTGAACGACGGCTCGGCGCCCGGTGCGGAAGCCGAGACGCTGCTCGGCGACGCGCTGTGGGCGAACGGGCAGTTTGACGAGGCGGACGAGGCGTACCGCAAGGCCCTCGACGAGGCGCCGGGGAGCACGCGCGCGCGCTTCGGGCTGGCGCGCTCGCTGGCCTCGCACAGCCGCCTGCCGGAAGCGCTCGAGGAGGCGGCCACCGCCGCGGGGCAGTCGCCCAGGGACGCCGAGATCCACGCCCTCATCGGCCTCGTCTACGAACGGCTGAACCGGTACGAGGAGGCAGCGGCCGCCTTCGAAGAGTATGTGGCCCTGCTGCCGCCGCGCGCGCCGCGCGAGGACAATCAGATGGCGGCGCTCTTTCAGAGCAAGGTGCGGCTTCTCAGGAGCTTCAAGGGCCGCGTGCCGCAGCAGATTGAGGGCGATGTCGCGCGCGTCCACCGCATCCCGTTCAAGCTCGTGGACAAGAAGATCGTGCTGCAGGGACGGGTGAACAGAACGCCGGTCGAGTTTGTCCTCGATACGGGCTCCGAGCGGACGGGGCTGTCGGACACGACCGCCCGGCGGGCCGGGGTCGGTGCGATCACGTCCACGCTGACGGCCGGCGTCGGGATTCCCGCGCTCAGGCGCCTCGACATGGGGCGGGCCGACCTGCTGGAAATCGGCGGGCTGCGCATGCGCAACGTGCCGGTGGCGATCCGCGGCGCGGTCCGCAACGCCCTGCCGCGCTGGCAGCGGGAGAGCCTGTCGCCGCTCGCGCTCGGCCTGTCGGTCGTGATCGACTACACACGCCGGGAGGTCGTGCTGGCGCGCACGCTCCCCGCGAGCCAGGCCGACGTCGTCCTGCCGATGCGGATGAACCGGCTGCCGATGGTGCGGGGCATGCTCAACTCGACGCACCCGACCTACTTCGTGGTCGATACCGGCGGCGAGCTGATCTCGATCAGCGCCGAGACCGCCAGCGCGCTCTCGATGACGCCGGTGCGCCGGAGTCCGCTCCGCGTCTTCGGCATGTCCGGCATCGACACGAACGCGTATCTGCTGCCGGGCGTGGATGTGGACTTCGACGAAATCGAGTACCGCAACGTGGGGCTCGCCGTCCTGAACCTCCGGGCACCGAGCGTCCTCCTCGGCTTTCAGGTGGGTGGCATCGTCGGCCACCGGTTCCTGAGCGACTATCGCGTCTCGATGGACATGGGGCGCAGCGAGCTGCGGTTGGAGAAACTGGCCAGCTAAACTAGAAGTCGTACCCGATCCAGACGGCGAACCGCGGCTTGCGGAACGCGGAGCTGCCGCCCTCGGCCGCGAACCGCAGGTCCTCCCACGGCTTGTTCAGAAGCGTGCGCCACGCCCAGTCAAAATGCACCGGGAAGCCGAGCGCGAACGTCTCGAGCCCGATGCCGTAGGAGGCGCGCGCGTCCACCAGGCGCAAGCCGTCCACCCGTGTGGGTGGGCCGAACACGGGCGTCAGCGTGCCGAGGTTCGACTGGTTGACCCCGACGACCGGCGTGTAGAGCTCCGACCTGGTCGAGAGCCACGTGAACGGCTGTCCCCCGAAGCTGGCGCCGCCCATGTCGGCGAAGAGCACGCCGCGCACCCCGCCGAGCACGCCGAGCGGCGTGAGCATCGCCTCGATGAACGGGAAGCGGAGCTCCGCGTTGAGGAACCCGGCCTGCGAGCCGATGAATTCGAGGTACTGGTAGCCGCGCATCTCGGAGTTGCCGCCGAAGTACATGAAGTCGGGCGCATCGCCAAAGCTCCTGAAGGCCTTGGCGCGGAGCGCGAGCAGGCCGGTGCCGCCGAGCCGCAGGTAGTAGCGCGCGTCGACGTCTCCCGTCTGCCGCCCCAGCGTGCTGCCGATGTTGGGCGACACTTCGTAGGAGAGCCGCATCGTGTTGCCGGCCAGCGGCCCGAACTCGCGGAACACCGTCGTCTCCTGGACGTAGTTCACGCCGAGCGGGATGTACGTGCCGCTCCGGAACAGCTGGCGTCCGAACTGCTGTGACTGGTACTGCTCGGAGTAGGTCTGCAGGCTCGGGTCGTTGAATTCCTCGCGATACTGGAGGAGGCCGCCGAACAGCTCCACGCGCCGGTATCTATCGATCGGCCAGATGCCGAACGCCGTGCCGCCGCGCACGGTCCGCGTTGCCACGGCGAGGTCGCGGTCGGCGGCGATGAGGCTCGAGTAGATCGGGTCGTAGAACACCCCTTCGAGGGCACCGTAGAAGAACTGCGTCTGCGAGAACCCCTGCACCGAGTAGTTGAAGCGGCGCGCGGCGTTGAAGAAGGAGAAGGCGAGCGTGCGGTACTGCGAGATCGACGCCGCGTACATGCTCATCTGCTTGTCGCCGAGCACGTCGCTGAAGGTGACGGCGGACCCGCCGAACACGTCGCCGCTGCTGGTGACGCCGACGTTGAGCGGCGGCCGCCCGTCGAGGAACAGCTTCTCGAAGGCGCCCTTGCGGCGCTTGTTGTCGGCAATCAGCGTGTGCGACAGCGGCGCCTGGAAATCGATGATGGGACCGGGCGCGCCGAAATCGGACGTCGCAGCGGTGGCGAGCGGCTCGCGCCGGTCGAGCGTGTGCAGCTCCCACTCGCCCTTGTAGTAGCTGACGAACGCGATACGCGGCTCCTGCTTGCCGGTCTGCAGCACGACCGGCGACGTATTGCCGCCGAGCGCATCGGTGTACTGGCGGAGCTGGCCCGTCTTCAGACCGAGCGTCCAGATGTTGTGGACGTTGCCGTTGCGCGCCATCGCGGCGTCGACCGGCTTGGCCGGGTCGATGGCCGTCGACGAGAACACCAGCGTGTCGTCGTCGAGGAACTGCGCGGCCGAGTCGTCATGCGTGCCGAAGGTGATCTGCGTCTTCTGTCCGCTGGCGAGGTCGAGACGGAACAGTTTCTCGTTGCCGCTGACGCGGGCGACATAGACGATCGAGCGGCCGTCGGGCGCCCAGGTCGGCCCCGAGTCGGCGAACGCGTCCTTCGTCAGATTCGTCAGCGCGCGCGTCTCCAGATCGACCACGTAGATGTCGCCGACGCCGCCCTGCAGCGCCGCGAATACCACCTTGGTTCCGTCGGGGGAGATGTCGGGCGACTCGGGATCGTCCACCTCACGCAGCTCGACGCGCTGTTCGATGCCGCGCGTGAGGACGTTCTGGAGGATGAGCGTGCGCCATTTCTCCCGGCGCACGAAATAGGCGAGCCGGTCGCCGGCCGGTCCCCACGAGAGCCACGGCACCGTATTGAAGCGCATGCCCGGCTGGATGATGAACTCGAACCCCTTGTCCTGGTCGAATTCGTTGGTGAGATTCCGGATGATCGACCCATCCTTTGACGAGACGAGCACGATGTCCAGCTCGCGGTCGCGGCGGTTGCCCACCGCCATGGCAATGAGATCGCCCGAGGGCGACGGTTCGATCGAGTAGGCGCCGACGAACCGCGACTTCTCCGGGTTCGGGGCCAGATTGCGGCCGTAGTCGGCCGGACGCTCCTTGTCGCGGAACGGCTTGAAGCGGTCCTTGAGGTACTTGTCGAATTCCTGATCGAACTCCTCGGGCGACAGGCGGAACGCCTCCATGTAGGCGTCCTCGCCGCCGCCGATCACCGACTTGCGGAGCGAGAAGAGGAACTGGCGGATGCCCTCCTTCCCCCAGCGCGACTCGACGAACTCGAACAGCGCGTGCCCGAGGTTGTAGACCATGCGGACGTTGCCGACGTTCGCGTACCCCTCGAGCTCGGTCATCTTCGGCACGATGTCGGCGACCGCGGCGTCGCGCACCGTCATCAGGTCGATCGGCACCCAGTCGCCGGCCATGTAGTCGGAGAGCCCCTCGTTCACCCAGAGCGGCACGTTGCGGCGGATCAGCGACGTGGGAATGATGTCGAACTCGAACTGGTGGGTGAGCTCGTGGACGATCGTGTGGTACAGGCGGTCCGGCGGCTCGTCGATCGGCATGACGATGCGGTAGCGCGTCGGCTCGGCGAACGCCTGGACGCCCTCCTGGGCGGCGCCGGGGATGACATTCTGCTGCTGAAATTCGCTGCTCGTCTTGAACAGGATCAGCGGAATCTTGAACGCGAGGTCGTACTTGAGCTCCGCGCTGACATGCTGGTACGCGCTCTCCGCGTAGCCGGCCACCCGTTCCAGGTGCTGCTCGAGCTCGGGGTAGTAGTAGATCTCGAAATGGTCGGTCGTATAGATCTGCCACCGGAAGTTGTCGTAGCGGATCTGGTTCTTCCCGAAATAGGGGATGAAGGGGGTCTGCGCCCACGCCGCGCACGGCGTCAGCAGCCACCCCGCCAGCAACGCCGCGACTGCAACCGGACCGCGCTTGCTCATGGACGTCTCCTCGCCGGACCCCGCGTTCCGGGCACGTCGTGCACGTCAGCCATCTTACTGCCGACCGTTTCGCGGTCGCAAAAGCGGCCGGTTCGCGACTATGCGGGCGGAGCGGAGCAAAGGATGTACCGATGGGGCCCGTGGAAACCGGCCCGAATTCGCCGCCGCGGCGGGGTGGCGGGGCGGCGGCCCGCCGACTGTCCTCCTCCGCACGTGGGCGGCGTCCTCCCGCGGCACCTGGGAGATAATGAGGGCGATGGACGAGCAGACTTCGCCACACGCCTCAGAACCTCAGGACCCGAGCACGATCGAGGGGTCTGTCCCGAGCGGCGCCGA
>JACQZV010000124.1 GCA_016213695.1 Acidobacteriota bacterium
CCGGCCTTCTTGGCCGCCTGCACCTCGCCGACGTACCCGCGGATGAACTGGATGTACGCTTTCAGGTCCGCGTTCGTGCTGGTGTTGTTGTTGTGTCCGTTGATCAGGATGTCGGCGTTCTTCTCGGAGAAGGCGAGCGCCTTGGTCAGCGTCTCGGCATAGCCGGTGCCCGTCCCGCCGTTGTTCCCGTCCATGATCGGCAGCTCGGACCCCGGGAACGCGTCCGCGATGTGGAGCACGCGGAGCGCCGGGAAGAACACCATTGCGTCGCCGTTGGTGTGGGCGCGGCCGAAGTAGAGCAGGTCAATCTGGTCGGCGCCGCGGCCGATCGTCATCCTGTCCTTGAACGTCCGCTTCGCCAGCCCCTTGCCGCCGTTGTCCTTGAAGATGTTCGGCGGGTTCGGGTTCGGCGGCGCCGACGAGTTGGGCCGCATCTCCTTCATGTTGGCCGCGGTGTTCTCGTGCGTGACGATGTCGATGTTGGCGGGAAACTCGACGTTGCCGCTCACATGATCGCCGTGGGTATGCGTGTTGATGATCATCGTGACCGGCTTGTTCGTGATGGTCTTGATCTTGTCGAGCAGCGGCTGCCCCCAGCCCGGGTTCTTCGTGTCCACCACGACCACGCCGGTCGCGGTGATAAAAACCGACGAGTTGCCGCCCCCGCCCTTGAGGACGTACAGGTTGTCCTTCACCTTGTCGGCCTCGACCACGCGCGGCTGCGCGGCGGGCTGCTGCATGGCCGCCACCGTCAGTGAGAGCGCGCCGGCGGCCAGCAGGACGCCCAGGACGATCCTTCGTGTCATCACTTATCCTCCTTCGTTCGACTCTATCAGAAGCTCAATCTGAACCCGAGCTGCATCGTCCGGTACTGGCCGGCGGTCGGCTTCAGGTAGTTCGCCGGCTGGCTCTCGGTGATGCCGAGCGTGTAGTTGGTCCGGTTGAACAGGTTGAAGAGCTCGGCAATCCCGTCAATCGACATCCCGCCGGGCAGCGGCACGCGCTGCTGCACGCGCAGGTCGGTGCGGTTCTGTACCGGGCCGAGCAGCGTGTTGCGAGGGACGATCGTCCCGTTCGGACGCAGCCTCGCGCTGCCGCCGCCGAAGCCGCGGAGGTCGCCGCCGTAGGTCGTCGCCAGACGGTTGCCGGCGCCGAAGTAGTGGAGGCCGCTCAGCTGGAAGCCGTGCCCGACCTGCCAGATGCCGTTGAGCACGAAACGGTGGCGCTGGTCGTCCTGCGAGAAGCCCCATTCGCCGCCGAGATCGGGCTGCGTGGTAAATGACACCGGCTTCAGCCCGCTGAACGGGAACGAATCGGCATTCCAGAGGCCCGCCAGCGTGTAGGTGGCCGACGCCTGCCAGCGATGGCTGTACCGCTTGGTGAACGCGCTCTGCAGCGCATGGTAGCTGGACCTGCCCGTGTGGACGCTCATCGACGTGTTGCCCCACCGCGGATCGACGCGCCGCGCGCGGTCCGACGCCGGGTAGTTGGCGCCGGTGGCCGGGTTGAACGTCAGGTTGACGTTGTCGATGACGTCCTTCTCGTCGCGGCCCTGGCTGTAGACGTAGTCGGCTTCCACGGCCATCGTGGCGCCCAGCTGCCGCTGGAAGCCGATGGAGGTCTGCCACGTTCTCGGCACGTGGATGTACTCCGCCGGCCCGCGGAACTCCTGGAGCGCGCGCGTCAGGCAGGGGGTCGCGCCGGTGAAGCCGCGCGCCCGCCACGCCGCGAAGTTGGCCGCCTGGGCGGGTGAGTCGCAAAACCGCGTCAGCGCCTGCTCGTAGGTCGGCAGGCCCTGACCGTTGGTCGGGTCCAGCGCGAAGTTTGCCCGGCCGTCGTTGGCGAATTCCACGTTGGAGATCTGGGCGTTGCCGGTGGCAAACGAGAAGTCCGCGCCGAGCGTGTCGCCGTAGTACAACCCCGACCCGCCGCGCACCACCGTGCGATCGTTCAGCTGGTACGCAAAGCCGAGCCGCGGCTCGATGTTGTCGTAGTCGTCGGGGAGGCCGGCCATCTGCCACGGCAGCACCTCGACGTCATTGGCGAACCCGTGCAGCGACGCGTCCCACCGCAGGCCGAGATTGAGCGTCAGCCGGTTCGAGAGACGCCAGTCGTCCTGCGCCCACGCGCCCGCCTTGTACGAGTCGAGCAGCACGTTGAAATTGCCGATCCCGATCGTGTAGGTCCGCACGAGCGGTGAAATCGCGGCGAGGTTCCAGGTGTCGGCGTTGAACGGATCGGGAAACCACGCCTGCAGCTGGGCCGAGGTCGGCAGCGGGCCGCCGCGCGCGTCGATCACCCCCATGCACTGCCGGCAGTTGGCCTGGATCTGGTGGCGCTTGAGGTACTCGCCGCCGGCCCGCAGGTCGTGGCGCCCGCCTGCCTCGTAGGAGAACGTGAAGTCGTCTCTGAAGGTCCAGACGGTCTGGTCCTGGTGGCGCGGGTGGTTCGTGTTGCCGGTGATGTTGAAGCCGGTGAACGAGATACGCGGCGATCCGGTGTTGACCCCGTTGGCTTTCTGCCAGTGGTTCGACCAGCTGGTGAGGTTCTGGTTGGCGAGGTTGAAGAAGGCGTAGCCGACCCGCGCCTCGTTGACCGCGCGGTTCGACAGCACCTGCGTCAGCTGGCCGATCCCCTCGTTATTGTGCTCGGAGGTGGTGTTGGTCGCGGCCGGGCTGTTGTTGGCCGCCCCGGCGCCGAACGGCTCCCACAGCCGTCCCCATCCGCCCTTGCCCATCACGCGGACCGCGTTCGAGATCTGATAGTCGCCGCGGACGCCGCCGAGCTTGATCGTCCGGTCGCCGTGCAGCTCGACGTTCAGGAACGGGTACGGGGTGTTCCAGATGCTGCTGCGCGGCTCGCGCTCGTACTCGACGTTGCCGAAATAGTGCAGCCGGTCGCGGATGATCGGACCGCCGGCCGCGACGCTGAGCTGCTGGTTGTTGATCGGCTCGACGCGCCGGAGCACCGGATTCTCCGCGTTGAACCGGCTGTTGCGGAAGTTGCCGCGGACGAGCCCCGAGAACTGGTTCGTACCCGACTTCGTGATCGCGTTCACCTGCACCCCGGACGAACGGCCCTGCGTGGCGTCGAACCGGTTGGAGACGAACTGGAACTCGGCGATCGCGTCCTGGCTGTAGCGCGGCTGGTTGCCCGTGCCGATCTCGTTCGAGACCTGCTGGCCGTCCATGTTGAGCTGGAACTCGCGCGCCTCGCCGCCGTTCCGGTCGGGGAGCGGTGTGACGGCGTTGGTCGAGCTGGTGCGGCTGCCCGGCGCGAGCAGTGCCAGCGCCATCCAGTTGCGCCCGTTCACCGGCAGCTCCTGCACCTGGGTCGGATCGACGTTGCCGCCGAGCGTCGACGTCGTCACGTTGAGCAGCGGCGCCTCGGCCGTCACCGTGACGGTTTCCTGCACGGTGGACGGCGACATCTGGACGTTGACATTGGCGGTCTGCCCGACGAGCAGCGGCACGCCCGTCCGGGTCGCCGTGGCAAAGCCCTGAAGCTCCGTCGTGAGCTGGTACGTCCCGACGCGCACGGGCATGCGGTAGATACCCCGTTCATCGGTGACAGCCGTAAAGGTGTTGCCGGTCGCGTCGTTGGTGGCCGTGACGGTGACGCCGGGCAGCACGGCGCCGGTCGTATCGGTCACGGTGCCGGTCAGGGTGGCCTCCTGCGCGAAGGCCAGTGCGGGAAGGCTCAGAAGGACGCCGACGGTCAGAAACCGCCTCACGAAATTCATTCAAGTCCTCACAAGGGGTGATGCAGGGTCCAGCAGGGGTTACGTAATACGCAATAACTTCGTCAGGTTTCCGCCAAGGATCGCTTCCTTGTCGGCGTTGCTCAGCCACGAGGCGTTCAGCACGAGATCGACCGTCACGGGCCAGTTCAGCGGATTGTCGGTGCCGTAGACGATCTGGCTGACGCCCATTTCGGCGACCAGGTGGCGCAGGCCTTCATCCGAGAAGACCATCGTGTCCACGAGAATCTGCGACCGCAGGTACTCCTTCGGCCGCTTCTTGTTGGCGCAATTGGCGTTGTTACGCACCTCGCACGCCACGTCGGTCCGCATCATGTACGACGGCAGGTAGCCGCCGGCGTGTGCCGCGGCGACACGCAGACCGGGGAACTTGTCGAAGGTGCCGTCGAAGATCAGACGTGAGAGGAAGTACGTGGTCTCGAGCGGATTGCCGATGATGTTGCCGATGTCGCCGCGGCCGCGCCACGCCCCGTCCCTGATGATGTTGTCGGCGCCGCCCGGATGCATGAAGACCACGACGCCGAGCTCGGCGGCCTTCGCCCAGAACGGGTCGAATTTCGGGAGCGACAGATCCTCGCCGTTGACGTGGCCGCCGATGGCGGCCGCGCGCAGGCCGAGGCGCTTGACGCCGTCCTCGAGCTGTTGCGCGGCCAGATCCGGAAACTGCAGCGAGGTTGACGCCATCGCCACGAACCGGTCGGGGTGCTGGCTGACGAACCTCGCGAGCCCCTCGTTCTGCGCGCGGACGATCCGGTCCGCGACGTCGCGCTCCTTGACCTCCCACCACCAGAAGCCGTTGATGCTGAGCACCTGCACGTCGATGCCCTGTTTGTCGATGAGCGCGATCCGATCGGCCCCGAGCGGCCGGCCGCCGGCGTTGCGCTCGTATGCGGTGCCTTTGACGACCGGATCGACCTCCGGCACCGTCGCGTGCGCGTGGATGTCGACGACGCGGACGCGCGTGCCGCCAATCGAGACCTGCCGGCGGGCAGGCGGCGTTTGCGCATCGACGCGGCTCGGGGCCAAGACGTTGCGCCCGAGCACAGTCGCGCCCGCCGCCGCGCCCGCGACGGTCTTGAAGAAATCTCTACGAGAATCCATGAGTGTAATCTCCGGCCTTCAGTCTCTGGTCTTTCGTCTCTGGTCTTTCGTCACCAAAGACCAAAGACCAAAGACCAAAGACGATGTCTACGACGCAATCCGCAGCAGCTTCATGAGATTGCCGCCGAGGATCTGTTCCTTCTCCGCGTTGCTGAGAGACGGCGTGTTGAGGATGTAGTCGACCGGCGCCGGCCAGCCAAACGGCGTGTCCGTACCGTACACCACCTGCCCGGCGCCCAGCTCGGCGACCAGATGCCGCAGGCCGTCGCCCGTGAAGACCATGCTGTCGGCCAGAATCTGCTCGCGCAGATAGTCGGCGGGTTTCCGTTTGATGATGCAGTTCTGGTTCGGCCGCCCGCACGCGACGTCGGTCCGTCCGAGATACGACGGGAGGTAGCCGCCGCCGTGCGCGCCGCAGACGCGCAGCGCCGGGAACTTGTCGAAGGTGCCGTCGAACATCAGCCGCGACAGGAACACCGTCGTCTCGAGCGGATTGCCGACGATGTTGCCGAGCCCGCCGCGGCCGGCGAGCGCGCCCTCCTTCAGCAGGTTCGCCGACCCGTTCGGGTGCATGAACACCAGCTCGCGCATCTCGGCCGCTTTTGCCCAGAACGGATCGAACCTGGCGAGCGACAGGCTCTCGCCGGCGACGTGGCCGCCGACGGTGACGCCGCGCGCGCCGAACCGCGTGACCGCCTCCTGTAGCATCTCCGCGGCCAGGTCGGGGAACTGCAGCGGCACCGACGCCATGCCGACCAGCCGATCCGGGTGCTGCCGGTTCCACGTCGCGAGCGTCTCGTTGTGGTAGCCGCAGATGGCGCGCGCCAGGCCGCGGTCTTTCGCGTCGTACCACCAGAAGTCGTTGACGCTCACCGCCGCCACGTCGATCCCGAGCCTGTCGAGGACGGCGCTGCGGTCGTCGAGACCGGGGCCCTTGGCGTGCTCCTCGAAGGGCGTCCCCTTGACGAGCTCCATCGGCAGCGGCATGTCCCAGTGGTTGTGGACGTCGATGACCTTCACCCGGCGCCCGCCGATCGAAATCTGGCGACGCGCAGGAGTCTGCGCCGTGATGCGACTGGTGAGGCAGGCGCCTGCCGTCGTGGCGGCCATCGTCTTCAGGAACTGTCTGCGATTCGGCATCGTTCTATCCGTTGGGAATCCGCGTCGAAGGTGACCTAGGGTATCGTCGCCTGGCTCGAGCCGGCGAACATCTTCTTGCCGTTCAGGAGCACCGCCTTCGCATTCATCAGCCTGGTGCCGTCTCTGGCCAGGGAGCCCTCCGCGGTCACCACATCACCCACCTTCAGGTCCATGCGCGTCCAGCCGAGGCGGATGAGCGCGAGCGGATTGCCCATTTCAACCGCCCAGCTGACGACGGCTCCCGTGGCGTCCTTCACATCGAGATAGAAATAGATGTGCGGATTGGTCCACTCGACCTTCGTGATCGGGCCGGTCAGCGTGACGGGCTTTGCAGGGTCGAACTGCGTGATGAAGGAATGGTGCGCCTGCATCGGGGTGGAGGCCAGGGCCGCGCCAAGGAAGACGCCCACGACGATCGTTCTCATGGCACAGCGAGCAGTCTTGCAAGGGCGCGCATGCATCCTCCCGTCTGACGCCTGACCCTGCACATGTCACGGGTCAGGAGGCAATCCGCAGCAGCTTCATCAGGTTGCCGCTCAGGATCTGTTCCTTTTCCGCGTTGTTGAGGAACGGCGCGTTGAGCACGAGATCGACGGTGACCGGCCAGTTGAACGGGTTGTCGGTGCCGTAGACGAGCTGGCTCACACCCACTTCCGCCACCAGATGCCGCAGGCCTTCTTCCGAGAACACCATCGTGTCGATGAGGATCTGCGACCGCAGGTACTCCTTCGGCCGCTTCTTGTTCGCGCAGTTGGCGTTGTTGCGCACCTCGCACGCCACGTCGGTGCGCATCACGTAGGAGGGGAGGTAGCCCCCCGCATGCGCCCCGCAGACCCGCAGGCGCGGATGCCGATCGAAGACGCCGTCGAAGATCAGGCGCGACAGGAAGTACGTCGTTTCGAGCGGGTTGCCGATGATGTTGTTCAGATCGCCCCGCCCGCGCCAGGCGCCGTCCCGAATGATGTTCTCCGAGCCGCCCGGGTGCATGAACACCAGCTCGCCCATCTCGGCGGCCTTCGCCCAGAACGGATCGTACTTCGGCAGGGACAGGTCCTCGCCGTTGGCATGCCCGCCGAGCGTCACGCCGCGCGCGCCGAAGCGCGTCACCGCGTCCTGCAGGATCTCGGCCGCGAGCTCGGGGAACTGGAGCGGCACCGACGCCATGGCGACGAAGCGCCCCGGGTATTTCTTGACCAGCTGCGCCAGCCCTTCGTTCTGGGCGTTGCAGATGGCGCGGGCGAGTCCCTGGTCCTTTGCCTCGTACCACCAGAAGCCGTTGATGCTGAGCGCCTGCGTGTCGACGCCGGCCTTGTCCATCACGAGGATGCGCTCGTCGAGTCCGGGCTGCGCGTTGCCCTGTTTCTCGAACGGCGTTCCCTTGACGACGCCGGCCAGCGGGACGTTGGTGTGCGCGTGCACGTCGACGACGCGCACGCGGCGACCCGCGATCGACACCTGCCGGCGCGCCGTCGGCGCCTGTACGGCACTGGCGGCGCCGCGGCCGGTCGCGTAGAGGGCGGCGGCCGTGCCGGCGACGGTCCTGAAGAAGTCCCGACGGTCAGACATGCGTGCTCCTTATAGAGAAAGGTGAGCGAACTCTATACCGGCCGGAAGGGGGATTCAATTACGGCTTCAGGCCTGGAGCCAGAAGCCCCATGGTATCGTCCGAAGAGCACCATGGATCGCGTCGGCAGACGTTTGTTGACGGCACTCTTTGTCTGCGCCGCGGGGAGTGCGACCGTGCCATCCGCGTTCGGCCAGGGCCAGGTGGCGATCGACGGCCCCGAGGCCCCCAACGCTCCGGAGGTGGTCGCACGCGACGCCGAGGGACGGGTCACCGTCCGGGCGGTACGGCTCTCGGAGCCGCTCGTGGTGGACGGGCTGCTCCGCGATCCGATCTACACCCAGGTCCGCGCGATCGGCGATTTCGTGCAGCAGGAACCGCACGAGGGCGAGCCGGCAACCGAGCGGACCGAGATGTGGATCTTTTTCGACGCCACCAACCTCTACATCGCCGTGCGCTGCCTCGACAGCCAGCCGGATCGCATCATCGCCAACGAAATGCGCCGGGACGGCAACAACATTTTCCAGAACGACAACGTCCAGCTGGCCATCGACACGTTCTACGACCGCCGGAGCGGCTTCTCCTTCCAGACCAACGCGCTCGGTGCGCTGCGCGATCAGGAAATCAGCGACGAACGCACCACCAACACCGACTGGAACACGGTGTGGGACGTGAGGGGGGCGCGTACCGACGAGGGGTGGAGCGCCGAGTTCGTCATTCCGTTCAAGTCGCTCCGCTACCGGGCGAGCGGCGCGCAGGTCTGGGGCATCAACATGCAGCGGGTGGTGCGCTGGAAGAACGAGCGCTCGTATCTGGCCGGCGTTCCGGCCTCGTACGGCGGCCGGGGGATCAACAAGCTGTCGTCGGCCGCCACGCTCGTGGGTCTGGAGGTCCCGCCGCAGGGCCGGAACCTCGAAATCAAACCCTACGCGATCTCGGGAGTGACGACGAATCGCCAGAGCGTGCCCGTCCTGTCGAACGACGTGAGCGGCGACGCAGGCGTGGACGTGAAGTACGGGCTGACCAGGGGCCTGACGGCCGATGTGACCTACAACACGGATTTCGCGCAAGTCGAGGAAGACGAACAGCAGGTCAATCTCACGCGTTTCAGCCTCTTCTTTCCCGAGAAGCGCGACTTCTTTCTTGAGGGTCAGGGCATCTTCGCGTTTGGCCCCGGCCGGGAGGGCGGCTTTTCGGGCGTCGCGACACCGCTGACGCCGGTGGTGTTCTTCAGCCGCCGCATAGGCCTCAACGAAGGCCAGAAGGTGCCCATTCTCGCCGGCGGCCGGGTGACGGGGCGCCAGGGACGCTACACGGTCGGCGCGCTCAATATCGAGACGAAGGCGGCGCAGACCGGCGGCACCCCGGCCACGAACTTCTCCGTCGTCCGGGTGCGGCGCGACATCCTGCGGCGCAGCGCTATCGGCTTCATCGGCACCGAGCGAGCGCCGCATGCCGTCGGCCAGGATTCCAGCCAGGTGATGGGCGTCGACGCGGCGCTCGCGTTTTTCGAGAACCTGACGATTAACAGCTACTACGCCCGGAGCCGGACGCCTGGGCGCCGGGGCGATGACGCCAGCTACCTGGCGCAGCTCGCGTATGCCGGAGACCTGTACGGCATGAACCTCGAGCACCTCACGGTCGGCGACGCGTTCAATCCCGAGGTGGGGTTTCTCCGCCGGGAGAGTTTCCGGCGCACCTACGGGCAGGGCCGCGTGAGCCGGCGGCCGCGGGCGAGCCGTCTGGCCCGCAAGGTCTCGGCGGAAGGCAGCCTCGACTACATCACCGATCCCGGCGGGAGGCTGGAATCACGCGAGGCGCAGGCCTCGACGCGCGTGGAATTCAACAGCGGCGGCTTCTGGTCGATGGACTACACGCGCAACTACGAGCTGATCCGGGAGCCCTTCGAGATTGCCAAAGGGATCGCGATCCGCCCGGGCGGGTACAGCTTCGAGGGCATTCAGACGCAGTACTACATGAGCCCGCAGCGAAAACTCACCGGGCGGATCAACGGGTCGATCGGCAGCTTTTACGACGGGACCCGCACCGAGGTCGGCTACAACGGGCGCGTGGAGATCAACTCGCAGTTCGCGATCGAACCGCGCATCTCCCTCAACTGGATCGACCTGTCGGTGGGCCGGTTCAGCACGCGCCTGCTCGGCTCCCGCGCGACCTTCGCCGTGAATACGCGCATGGCGGCGAGCGCGCTGGTGCAATACAACTCGAGCAGCAGGGCGATGTCGTCCAACGTGCGGCTCCGGTGGGAGTACCGGCCCGGCAGCGATCTCTTTGTGGTGTACTCCGACGGGCGCGAGCTTGCCGGAACCCGGTTTGCGCCGCTGCAGAATCAATCGTTTGTCGTGAAGGTGACCAGGCTCTTCCGGTTCTGACTCCCTGGCCCCCTCCTCACATCGTCAGCACCGCGGCGAGCGTGAGGATCCCCGTGAAGAGATGGCCGAGGCGCAGGTTCTCGTTCTCGGCCGTCTGATTGTTGTCGAAATTGACGGTCGGCAGGACGATCGCGGGCGCTCCCATGGCCTCGATGAACGGCGCCATGTTGACCCGCTGTCCCATCGTGCGGATGAGCACGGGCGGCTCGCCCAGCATGCGCGTGACCGCCGCCGTGACCATCTGCGCCTCGGGCGCCAGCGGCGGCGTGCGCCACCCCGCGCCCGCCGTGCCGCGCAGGACCACCTTGGCGATGTGCGGATACCGGCTGCGGGTGTCATCATCGGGCTCCGAGTGCACGATGTGATACCCCTGCGCGCCGATGTGCGCCATCAGCTTGTCGGCCATCGCTTTGGCCGGCGTCTCCTTCACCAGCCGCACCTCGAGCAGCGCCGTGGCGCGGTCGGGAATGACCAGCGTCGCGTCCCCGCCGATCACGCCGCTCGACAACGCGCGAATGTTCAGCGCGGGAAGCTGCAGGGCCTGCTGTAAGGACAGATCCGAGCGTACGGGCGCCGCGATCCCGAAGAGTTTCATGAGGCTGGCCGGCTCGTCGGGCACGGCGGCGAGCATGGCCTGTTCCTCGGCCGTCAGCGTGCCGACGCCATCGTAGAATCCGTCGACGAGCACGCGCCCCTCGTCGTCTTTCATCGAGGCCAGCAGCCGGGCGAGCCCGAGCGCCGGATTCGGCACCCAGTTGCCGTAGTTGCCGCTGTTGACCGCGACCTTGGGACCGTACACCGTGACATCCATCGCCAGGTACCCGCGCACGCCGAAGGCGATGGTCGGCCGGCCGCTCGGATGGGCCGGGCCTTCCAGCAGCAGCATGACGTTCGCCGTCAGCTTGTCGCGATACTTCGGAAACGCCGCCGCGAGGCCCCCCGCCCCGGCCTCGCCATCGAGGACGACGCGCACGTTGGACGACAGCGCCATACCCGAGGCCTTCAGGGCATCGACGGCCGCCAGAAGCGCCACAATCGGCGCCTTGTCATCGGAGGCCGACCGTGCGTAGAGGCGCCAGTTCGGATCGAACTTGTCGAGCGACCGCAGCCCCGACAGTTCTTTCGCGCCGTCTTCCAGGCGCCCGGCCCGGAGCACGGGGTTGAACGGGTTGGCCTGCCGCCAGGCTTTCGGGTCCACCGGCTGGCCGTCGTAATGCGCCCAGATGAGCAGCGTGCGCGTGGCTCCGGGAACCCTGAGCTCGCCCCAGACGAGCGGGTTGCTGTCGGTCTCGAGGATTTCGGTGGTGAAGCTGCGCCGGCGCAGCATGTCGCGGAGCAGCGCCGCGTTGCGCCGGATGTTGTCGGAATCGGCAGCCGTGTTGGGAATCGAGACCAGGTCGACCAGCTCCAGCACGATGGCGCGCTGATGCGAGGCGACGTAGCGTTCGAGCGCCGCGCGCCCGTCCTGCGCCAGGGCGTCCGCCTGCCAGGCCGTCGACGCAAGGACGAGCGAAATACCCGCGGCGCGCCGCCACCGGGTCGTCATGATCCTGCCTCCCGTCTCCGGCAACCGCAGAGGAGCCACTCGGATTATAGTCCTCCGAAACCCGCGCGGGCCCGGGATCTCTTGACATTGCCGGCACTCCGGCCTACAACCGCTGGTCGGGGCCAGACCAGGGTCTGACCCCTGAAGGGATGAACGTATGAAGCCGTGCACGATCGCGTTGGCAGTACTCCTGTCGCTCGGCGGCCTCTGGTCCGAGGCGTCCGCGCAGAGTGCGGCGAAAGCCGCGCCGCCGGCCGCGATTCCGACCGTCTCGCTTGCCAACGTCGCGCGCCAGGGCTTCTGGTTCGCCGGCGGGAAATACGTCGGCGCGCTGGGCGAGAACAAGGAATCGACGATGGGCGGCGCCATGTACGTCGAGGTGATGGTGCCGAAGCAGATCAAGTCGCCGTACCCGATCGTCTTCATCCACGGCGCGGAAGGGACCGGCGCCGCCTGGTTGCAGACGCCGGACGGCCGCCCGGGCTGGGCCTACAACTTCCTCGACATGGGCTACGTCGTCTACCTGACGGACGTCCCGACGCGCGGCCGGTCGCAGTACGTGCCCGGCGTCGACGGCCCGCTCACGATGCGCACGGCGCCGAGCCTCGAACCGGCCTTCACGGCCTCCGCGTCGCTCGGGCGCTTCCCGGGCGCGAAGAAGCACACCCAGTGGCCCGGCACGGGCCGCATCGGGGATCCGGTGTTCGACGCCTTCGCGAAATCGCAGGTGCAGTATCAGGGCGGCATCAGCGGCGAGACGATGACGCGCGACGCGTACGTCGCGCTGCTCGACGCGATCGACACGCCGGTCATCCTGCTGACCCACTCGCAGGGAGGGACCGCCGGCTGGCTTGTCGCCGACGCGCGGCCGACTCTCGTCAAGGCCATCGCGACCGTCGAGCCGCAGTCGCCACCGATCCGCAGCGTCGACAACGCGAAAGTGGCGTACAACGCGACGGGCGGCGGCGGCGGTGGCGGGCAGGTGTGGGGCGTCGCCAACAACCCGATCACCTACGATCCGCCAATCAGCGATCCGAAAGAACTTCAGACGACGCTCGAGGCGCAGGCGCCCTCGCCCGACAAGGTGCCCTGCTACGTGCAGCAGGAGCCGGCGCGCAAGCTGAAGAACCTGCAGCGCATTCCGGTGCTGTTCCTCTCGATGGACGCGAGCTACCACCGCGAGTACGACCACTGCCTCGCGAAATGGCTCAATCAGGCGGGCGTCAGGACGCAGTACGTCGAAGAGGAGACGGTCGGCCTGTCGGGCAACAGCCATCTGCCGATGCTCGAGAAGAACAGCGCCGACATCGCCAAGTACATCGGGGGCTGGCTGAGCGCGAACGCGAAGCCGGGGCGCGGTGAGAGCGCGTCGAAGGCGATGCCGCCGAAGACGATCGCGACGTTTCCCACCGACGCGATCGCCCGCAAGGGAGTGTTCTACGCGGGCGGCCAGTACGCGCTCGACGGCGACCGCCGCGTGATGCGCGGCGCGATGTACACCGAGGTGTACGTGCCGAAGCAGATCCGGCAGCCCTACCCGGTGATCCTCTGGCACGCCAACGGGCAGACCGGCACGCAGTGGATGCAGACGCCCGACGGCCGTCCGGGCTGGGCGTATCGCCTCCTCGACGACGGCTACGTCGTCTACGTCGTCGATTACCCGGCGCGCGGACGGTCGACGTACGTGCCGCTGCCCGGGCCCGACGGCAAGACGCCGCTCGACGGCAACCTCAACGTCAGGACGGCGCTCGAGATCGAGCGCATCTGGACCAACGCGCGCGAGCGGGGCGACTTCCCGCTGGCGAAGAACCACACGCAGTGGCCGGGGGCGGGGAAGGTCGGCGATCCGATCTTTGACACGTTCATGAGGAGCCAGGTGGCGTTTGCGGGCGCGACCGGCGCGCTCACGCCGCCGGCCGGCGTCGCGCTGCTCGACATGATCGGCGCGCCGGTCATCCTCTTCACGCATTCGCAGGGGGGCGGCTTCGGCTTCGACATCGCCGAGCAGCGGCCCAACCAGGTGCCGCTCATGGTGGCGCTCGAGCCGGGCGGCCCGCAGTTCGGCAACGTCGACACGGCCAAGGTCGAGGCGGGGCCGCGCAACCCGAACTCCTGGGGCCTCACGACCAGCCGCTACGAGTACAACCCGCCGGCCGCCTCGCCTGCGGACCTCAAGGTAAAGCTCGAAGCGGCGCAGGAGCGGCCCGATGAGGCGCGCTGCTGGATGCAGGAGGAGCCGGCGCGCAAGCTGGCCCGCTGGCAGAACATCAGGATTCTGATGGCGTCGGCCAACGCGACGTATCATCGTGTCTTCGATCCGTGCATCCCGAAGTTCCTGAAGCAGGCGGGCGCGCAGGTCGAGTTCTATCGCATGGAGGACGTCGGCCTCCGCGGCAACAGCCACGTGATGATGCTCGAGAAGAACAGCGACGAGATCCTCAAGTGGATCGCGGCGTGGATGAAGAAGAACACGGCGGTAGTCAACAGCACTCGATAAGTCTTTGGTCTTTGGTCTCTCGTCTTTGGTCCGCCAGAGACCAGAGACCAGAGACCAGAGACCACGTGGAGGAACACAATGCGTAAGCGTGCGTCGTTAGTTGCATTGATGGCGGTCGCGCTGGTTGTGAGCGTCGTGCTCGGCACCCAGATCGCGTCTGTGCAGGGGCAGGCGCAGCAGCAGATGCGTGTGGCCGCCGTGCCGGCCGAGAGAGGCGGGCAAGACATGTTCGGCGCCTACGAGCCGGTGGCCGGCTGGCCCAAGCCGCTCTCGTCGGTGCCGGGCGTCGGCAAGTGGACGTGGGGCGCGGGGCAGGGCGTGTTCGCGGAGACCCCGAACCGCGTGTTCGTGCTCGAGCGCGGCATGCTCCCCGAGGTCGAGCGGCCCAAGACGGTGAAGATCGCGCCGAGCATCGAGTTCCCCATCGGCCGGCTGCCGTGGCGCGACAACACCTCGGCCAGCCCGCCCGGCGCGCTCTTCAAGACGGGGACGCAGGAGCCGGGCGATGACCTCGACGCCGGACAGCCGGGTGTCGATTACAAGTGGGGGCGCATCATCAACGTCGTCGACGCCCAGGGCAACCATATCGAGGACTGGACGCAGTACGACACGATGTTCCGCCGGCCGCACTCGGTCTTCGAGAGCCCGTACGATCCGCAGAAAGACGTCTGGATCGTGGACGACTACCGGCACGCGATCTTCCGGTTCAGCAACGACGGCAAGAAGCTGCTGCAGACGCTCGGCACGCCGAACGTCCCGGGCAACGACGACAAGCACTTCTACCGCCCGACGTTCATGGCGTGGGCGCCCAACGGCGACTTCTACGTGGCCGACGGCTACGCCAACACGCGCGTCGTCAAGTTCGACAAGACCGGCAAGTTCCTGATGACGTGGGGCGAGAAGGGGGAGGCCGGCAAGGAGACGCGCCCCAGCTACTTCAACAACGTGCACGGCGTGGCGGTCGATCCGCAGACCGGCCGCGTGTTCGTGAACGACCGCGGCAACCGCCGCATCCAGGTCTTCGACGCCAACGGCAAGTATCTCGACAGCTGGAGCGTCGGGCGGCCCCCGGCCGACATTCACCTGGTCTACATGGACGGTTCGCGGATGCTCTGGGCGTTCGACCGCGCCTCGTCCAAGATGATCAAGTACGACCTCGGCGGCAACCTGCAGTACACGTTCGGGACGTGGGGGAATTTCCCGGGCGGCTTCTGGGGCGTCCACGGGATGCACGTCGATTCGGAGGGCAACCTGTACGTGGCGGAAGTCGACAACGGCGGCGCGCAGAAATTCCGCCCGCGCGCCGGCGCCAACCCGGCGTTCCTCATCGCGAAGCGGGCCGCGCCGACCACGGGCACGCGGTAAACCACGCAGGCCCCAGGGCTCAGGCCTCAGGCCTCAGCGGAGGCCTCAGTTGATTACTGAGGCCACCTGAGCCCTGGGCCCTGAGGCTGGGGCCTTCTTCTTTGATCCACCTTCTCTTCTTCCTCTCCGGCGTCAGCGGCCTCGTCTATCAGGTCGTCTGGGTCCGGATGTTCGGCAACGTCTTCGGCAACACCATCTACTCGGCCTCGACGGTCGTCGCCGTGTTCATGCTCGGCCTCGGCGCGGGCAGCTGGCTCATCGGCGCCTGGGCCGACCGCCGGTACGCGGCGCGTCCCGATTCCCTGCTGCGGACGTACGGGCGGTTCGAGCTGGCGATCGCCGGGATGGGGCTGGCGATCGCGCTCGTGCTGCCGCACCTTGGCGCGCTTTCCGCGCTCGTCTCGTCATACGTGCGCGAGCCGAACGGCTGGTACGCACTCTCGACCGCGTCCTACCTGGCCCGCGGAGCCATCGCGATCGTGCTGCTGACGCCGATGACGCTCCTGATGGGCGGCACGCTTACGCTGCTCATCCGGCATCTGGTGCGTGGCGATCTCGACACGAGCGGGTGGCGGATCGCCGTCCTCTACGGCGTCAACACGGCGGGCGCGGCGCTCGGCGCCGTGCTCACCGACTTCGCACTCGTGCCGGCATGGGGGCTCTTCGAGACGCAGGTCGCGGCGGTCGTCTTGAACGCCGTCGCGGGCGTCGGCGCGCTGTACCTCGCACGACGCGCGAGGGTCCGGCTGAAGCCGGACACTACGAGCACCGGGAAGCGACGGCGCGTGCAGGTACGTAGTGTCCGGCTCCAGCCGGGCGCGAACGATGTACGTGGTGTCCGGCTCCAGCCGGGCGCGAACGACGTACGTAGTGTCCGGCTCCAGCCGGGCGCGAACGACGTACGTAGTGTCCGGCTTCAGCCGGACCTGAGTACGCGTCCCGTCGTGCTCACGAGCCTGGCGCTGGCGATGACCGGCCTGGCCGCGCTCGGGATGGAGATCCTCTGGTTCCGCCACTTCACG
>JACQZV010000123.1 GCA_016213695.1 Acidobacteriota bacterium
CACAGTTCATGCGTCGAGATGTCTTCTCCTGATGACGCTCATACAAAGGCCCGACAGGAGCTTTCTGCGTCTAATACAGAGAGACGGCTGGTGGCATCGCGAACATAGGTCTTTTGATTTATGTTTGCAAACTATTGATATATAAGACGTTATTACGAATGACCGAAGCCGACGATCCGGGTAATGTCACGATAGTTATTCGGCCAGCGTATCAGGCAATAGGTTCATGGGCATCGTAATTGCATTGCACGTGCAGAACACAAGCTGTCGATAAGTACATTTGGCGGCGCGGAAGGGAGCGGCAGGCATCATGGCGACCAAGACAAGGGCTGCGAAGGCATCGGCGAAGACGAGCCGGTACAACGAGTTGAAGCAGATGCTTGAGGAACGCCGCCGCGAGCTGATGACCGAGGTGCAGGGCAGGATTCGCGACGTGCGGGCCGAAGGCAGCAAGGATCGCGACGTGTTCGACCAGGGCGAAAGTTCCGAGGTCGACATCCAGGAAGACATCGAGTTCGCGCTCATCCAGATGAAGTCGGAGACGCTCAACAAGATCAACGAGGCGCTCCGCCGGCACGATGAGGGCACCTACGGCAACTGCTTCGAGTGCGGTGAGGAAATCGCCGAGGCGCGTCTCCGGGCGTTGCCGTTTGCCGTGCGCTGCAAGGACTGCGAGGCGGCGCGTGAAACGGCCGAACAGCGCGAGCGGATGCTGGCGCAGAAGCGCGGATCCTCGACGCTGTTTTTCGACATGTCCAACTGAGACGGTTCGGACCGTTCAAATCGGAACGCGTGCAGGGCGGCCTCAGGGCCGCCCTTGCTGTTTGGAGCTGCCGATGAGTGATCAGGACCAGGTGCCCGATCTCCAGGAACTCTCGGTGGGCGATCGCACCGACGCGATACCCGAAGAGCTCCCGATCCTGCCGCTGCGCGACACGGTGCTGTTCCCGAACTCGTTCATGCCGCTGGCGGTGGCGCGGGAGAGTTCGGTACGCCTGATCGACGAGGCCATCTCGGGGGGCAAGCTGATTGGCGTCTTCACGCAGCGCGACGCCTCCCTCGAGGAGCCGCAGCAGGCCGATCTCTACCCCATCGGCACCGCCAGTCACATTCACAAGATGTTCAAGCTGCCGGACGGCAGCCTGCGCCTGATCGTCCAGGGTCTCACGCGGCTGACGCTCGACGAGGTGACCTCGGTGCGCCCGTACCTGCGGGCGCGCGTGCGTGCGGCGGCGGACACGACGCAGGAGACGGATCGCCTCGAGATCGACGCGCTGCTCCGGAACGTCAAGGCGAATTTTCAGCGCGTCGTGTCTCTCTCGCCGCTGCTGTCGGACGACCTGCAGACCCTCGCGTCCAGCATCGCCGACGCCGGACGGCTGGCCGATTTCATCGCCTCGAGCGTCACGACGCTAGAGACCGCCTTCAAGCAGGTGTTGCTCGAGACGCTCGACGTGCGGACGCGCATGGACAATCTCAACCGCATCCTGATCAAGGAGCTCGAAGTACTCGAGCTCGGATCGAAGATCCAGTCGCAGGTGCAGTCCGAGGTTGGAAAGAATCAGCGCGAGTACTTCCTGCGCGAGCAGATGAAGGCCATTCAAAAGGAGCTCGGAGAGGGCGACGACCAGACGAAGGAAGTCGAGGAGCTCCAGCAGAAGATCGACGCGGCGGGCATGCCGGACCCGGTACGGAAGGAAGCGCAGCGCGAGCTCGACCGGCTCGCCAAGATGCCCGTCGCGGCCGCGGAGTACACCGTCTCGCGCACGTATCTGGACTGGCTCGTCATGCTGCCGTGGCAGAGGCGCACCGAGGAGGTCATTGATCTTCGCCTGACCAAGGACGTGCTCGACGCCGACCACACCGGCCTCGAAAAGGCCAAGGACCGCATCCTCGAGTACCTGGCGGTGCGCAAGTTGAATCCCGAGATGAAGGGGCCGATTCTCTGCTTCGTCGGCCCGCCCGGGGTCGGCAAGACATCGCTCGCCCGCTCGATCGCGCGGTCGCTGTCGCGCACGTTCGTGCGGGTCTCACTTGGCGGCATGCGCGACGAGGCGGAGATCCGTGGCCATCGTCGGACTTACATCGGCGCACTGCCGGGCCAGATCATCCAGGGCCTGCGCCGCGCCGAGTCGAAGAACCCCGTTTTCATCCTCGACGAGATCGACAAACTGGGGTCGGACTTCCGCGGCGACCCGGCGTCGGCGCTGCTCGAGGTGCTCGATCCCGAGCAGAACTTCACATTCCGCGACCACTATCTCGACGTGCCGTTCGATCTGTCGGAGGTGCTGTTCATCACGACTGCCAACGTGCTCGACCCGGTGCCGCCGGCGCTGCGCGACCGGATGGAAGTGCTCGAAATCCCGGGGTACACGGAAGAGGAGAAGCTCGCCATCGCCCGTGAGCACCTTGTCGCCAAGCAGGTGAAGAACCACGGCCTGACCGCCGAGCAGCTCACGATGACCGATTCCGCCATCGCCGCGATCGTCCGCGGGTACACGCGGGAGGCCGGCGTGCGGAATCTGGAGCGCGAGATTGCCGCGGTCTGCCGCAAGGCCGCGCGCCGCCGCGCCGAGGGCGACATGGCGCCGGTCGTCGTGACGCCAGACGTCGTCACCCGACTGCTCGGCGCGCCTCGGTTTCTTGACGAGGACGTCCACGAGCGCACCAGGGATCCGGGCGTGGCGATCGGACTGGCCTGGACGCCCGCCGGCGGCGAGGTGCTGTTCGTGGAGGCGTCGCGGATGTCGGGAACCGGCACGCTCACGCTCACCGGTCAGCTCGGCGAAGTGATGAAGGAGTCGGCGCGGGCGGCGCTGTCCTGGTTTCGTGCGCACGCCGCGGCGTACGGCGCCGACCCCGATTTCTTCGAACACTCGGAAATCCACCTGCACGTGCCCTCGGGCGCCATTCCGAAGGACGGCCCGTCGGCGGGCGTGACCCTCGCGGCCGCGCTGGCGTCCGAGGTGACGCGCCGGCCGGTCCGGGGGGACATTGCCATGACGGGCGAAATTACGCTGTCGGGACGCGTGCTGCCCGTCGGCGGTATCAAGGAGAAGGTGCTCGCGGCGCGGCGGGTGGGCATTCGCGAGATCATTCTGCCGCGGCAGAACGAGAAGGACGTCAGCGAGGATCTCACCGAGGAACTCCGCCGCGACCTGACCGTCCACTTCGTGCAGGGCGTCGACGAAGTGCTGCTGCTCGCGCTGCTGCCAGCCCCGAAGCCGGTGGGTCAGCGGACAACCGAACACCGCCCCCAGCCGCGGGTGCAGTGAACCGCCGGTAGAGCGCAGGCGTCAGCCTGCCTGACCGATCAAGGCCAGTCCGGCCGCCGTCTTGAGATCGACGATCTCTCCCGACCGGACCATCTGCCGAATGGCCGCCAATGAAAAGGCCTTGGGCTCGATGTCCTCGTCCTCATCCTGGTGCACGGCGGCGTCGCCCGCGATCGGCGGGCGCAGGCCCGTCGCGCGATAGAAATGCATCTCCTCGTCGCAATAGCCCGGCGTCGGATAGAAGCGGCCGAGCAGCTCGAGCGCCGTGGGGACGAGCCCGGTCTCCTCGTGGCATTCCCGGAGCGCCGCAGCCCGCGGGTCCTCACCGTGCTTGAGGCTGCCGGCCGGCAGTTCCCACACGGCGCGGCCGATCGCGTGCCGGTACTGCCGCACGAGCACGATCTCGCCGTCGCGGGTCAGCGGGATGAGGACGACCGATCCGGGATGCCGGACGATCTCGGCCTCCAGGCGCTCGCCGCGGGGCAGCGTGATGGATTCCACGCTCACCGTGAAGATACGCCCTTCGAATGCCTTCCGAATCTGCGTTGGTACGATCGGTCTATCCATCGTCTTTCCATCCAGGGAGATCGTCGAGCACGCGCGCCAGATCGTCCGGCAGAGGCACGGTGAATTCCATACGGCGGCCGTCGCGCGGATGGGTAAAGACGAGTCGCTCGGCGTGGAGGAACGGGCGCTGGAGGCGCTGCAGGGCGCGCAGATCGCCGGGCACCCGCCGGCGCAGCCCGCCGTAGACCGAGTCGCCGACGATCGGGTGGCCGATTGCGCTCAGGTGGACGCGGATCTGGTGCGTGCGCCCCGTGTGGATCGCGACCTGGCAGAGGGTGACGCCGCGCAGGTGATGCGCCCGCGTAATCCGGGTCACGGCGTGCCGGGCGTGCCGGGCGCGCGCCGACATCTTCTGACGGTCCACCGGGTCGCGGCCGATCGCGGCATCGATGCGCCGGCCCGCCTGCACGACGCCCCACACGAGCGCCACGTATTCCTTCTCCACTTCGCGATCGTGAAACTGCCGGGCCAGTTCCTGGTGCGCGGCATCGTGTTTCGCGACGACCATCACGCCGGACGTGCCGCGGTCGAGCCGGTGCACGATTCCGGGCCTGAGCTCGCCGCCGATCCCGCTCAGGTCGGACAGGTGGTGGAGGAGCGCGTTGACCAGCGTTCCCGACGCGTGGCCCGCGCCCGGATGGACGACCATGCCCGCCGGCTTGTTCAGCACGGCGAGATCCGCGTCCTCGTACAGGATCTCGATCGGCAGCGCCTCGCCGGCCACCCGCGACGGGGCGACCGCTGGCGGGTCGATCGTGACGAGGTCCTGCTCGTGCATCGTGAGGTTGGCGCGGGCCTCCCGGCGCGCGACCTGCACGTGGCCGTCGGCGATCAGCTTCTGGATCTGCGACCGCGAATAGCCATCGAGGACGGAGACGAGAAATCGATCGAGCCGCTGCCCGTCGAACTCCGACGGAACCGTGAACTCGAGCGGCACGCCTAGGCGGCGAGGTTGCGGCCCCGCTCCATTTCCCGCGGCGTGTCCGGCGACTGCCTCGACAGCCACACCAGCATGATGAGGCTCAGCGGCGCGAGCACCACGGAGATGAACTGCGACGTCGAGAGTCCCAGCACCACCCCGCGCGGGTCGCCGCGATAGAACTCGATGATGAACCGCGAGACCGCGTACAGAAACATGTACGCCCAGAACGTCCGGCCGCGAAAGGCGCGGCCGCGGCGCTCGGTCGCCAGCAGCACGCCGAGGATGAGGAGCTCCGCGCCGGCTTCGTAGAGCTGGGTGGGGTGGAGCGGGATGCCGAGCGGCGTGCCGACGTTGGCGGCGGCCAGCGGATTCGTGAACGTGATCGCCCACGCGACGCTCGTCGGCCGGCCGTAGCAGCATCCCGCGGCCAGGCAGCCGAGCCGGCCAGTCACGTGTCCGAGCGCGATCCCCGGCGCGAACACGTCGCACGTCGTCCAGAACGGCAGGCGGTGGCGCGAGACGTACCAGAAGCCGACGAGGACCGCGAGAATCAACCCGCCGTAGAAGACGCCTCCCGACCGGGCGAGCGACAGCAGGTCCGCCGGCGAGCGGCTGAACTGGTCGTAGTCGACGACGAGGAGGAGGAGCTTCGCGCCGACGAGCGCCGCGATGATGATGTAGATGCCCAGGTCGAGAATCCGGTTGGCGTCGAGCCCCCACCGGCGCGCCCGCCGCATCGCCAGCCAGAGGCCGAGCAGGTACGAGACGGCGAGCAGCACGCCGTAGGAGTAGATGGTCACGGGGCCGAGGCTAAACAGCTCTGGATACACGGCGCCTTCCTATCTGCAGCAAGTCGAGAATCATAAGCGAGACGCCCACGGTGATGGCGGCGTCCGCCACGTTGAACGCCCAGAAATGCCAGGCGCGCCAGTGGACATCGACGAAATCCACGACGTAGCCCGATCCCAGCCGGTCGATGAGGTTCCCGGCGGCGCCCCCGACCATGAGCGCCAGCCCCGCCCGTGCGAGCCGCTGTCCGGCCGGGAGCGTGGCGCCGTACCAGGCGAGCGCTCCGAGCGCCAGCGCGGCCACGAGCGACAGCACGACCGTCTTCATCGGGAAGTCGGCGGCATTCATCAGGCCGAACGCGGCGCCGTAATTGTGCACCCGCGTCAGGTTGAGCCACGCGGGAATCACCTCCACGCTCTCATGCAGCTCGAGCGTCTGGCGGACCAGCGCTTTCACCGCCTGGTCGAGCGCGACGACGGCCAGGACCACCGCGAGCTCGATCTGGAGACGTCCCGGACGCGCCATTACCGCTTGACCGGTTCGGCCAGTGCCGCGACGCACCGGTCGCACAGACCGGCCCAGGCGGGATCGGTGCGGATCCGGGGCACGTACCGCCAGCACCGCTCGCATTTCACGCCCGGCGCCCGTTCGACGTCGATCGTCAGGCTGTCGGGGCCGTCGGGCACCCCGGCCCGCAGTGCGACGTCGGACACGATGAACAGCATCGGCAGATACGCGCGGTGCTGTTCGAGCAACGCGCCGATCGAACCGGTTGCCTGAATCGTGACGCGCGCGCCGAGCGAGTTGCCAATCACCTTGTCCTTGCGCTTCTGTTCGAGCGCGGCGTGCGCGGTGTCCCGCGCGTCGAGCAACCGCTTCCACGTGCCCAGGAGATCGGGATTACGCCATGCCGAGGCATCGGGGAAGTCGTCGAGGTGGACCGACGCGGATCGCGGTCCCGGCAGGTGGCGCCACAGATCGTCGGCCGTCACCGGCAGGATCGGCGCCAGGAGCCGTGCCAGCCCGTCGCAGATGACGTACATCGCCGTTTGCGTGGACCGGCGCTCGCGCGACGCCGCCGCAAACGTGTACATCCGGTCCTTCGTCACATCGACGTAGAAGGCGCTGAGGTCGATCGTGGTCAACGTATTCAGTGTCTGCGCGACGGTGGAGAAGTCGTACTCGTCGTAGCCGCGGCGCATCCGGTCCACTGCCTCGGCGTATCGCGCCAGGGCGTACCGGTCGACGACATCGAGCTCGGCGAGCGGCACCAGGTCCGCCGCCGGGTCGAAATCGTAGAGGTTGGCCACGAGAATCCGGCACGTGTTCCGCAGCTTCCGGTACACATCGACGACGCGCGTGAGGATCTCCTTGCTGACGCGCAGCTCCTCGGTGAATTCGGTCATCGCGACCCACAGCCGGATGATCTCCGCGCCGCTTTCCTTGATGACCTCCTGCGGCACGATGGCGTTGCCGCGCGACTTCGACATCTTGCGGCCCTCGAGGTCGATCAGGAAGCCGTGCGTCAGGACCTCGCGGAACGGCGGGCGGCCTCGCGTGGCGAGCGCCACGAGCAGCGAGCTCTGGAACCATCCCCGGTGCTGGTCGCTCCCCTCCAGGTACATGTCTGAGGGCCATGACAGATCGTCGTACCGCGGGAGGACGGCCTCGTGGCTCGATCCCGAGTCGAACCAGACGTCGAGGATGTCCGTTTCGCGCTCGAACGTCGTCCCGCCGCAGGCCGGACACGCCAGGCCCGGCGGCAGGAACTCGGCAATCGGGCGCTCGTACCACGCGTCGGCGCTGTACCGATCGAAGAGCGCAGCCGCGCGCTCGACGAGCTCGGCCGTCAGGACGGCCTCGCCGCACGCCGTGCAGTCCACAGCGGGAATCGGCACGCCCCAGGCGCGCTGGCGCGAGATGCACCAGTCGGGGCGGTTCGACACCATGTTGTAGATGCGGTCGCGGCCCCACGCCGGAATCCAGCGCACCTGGTTGTCGATGGCATGCCGCGCCGCGTCCCGGAGCGTCCGCGTCCGGCCGTCCTCGCACGCAATGACCGGGTCACCATCCATGCGGACGAACCACTGCGAAGTGGCGAGGAAGATCACCGGGTTGTGGCACCGCCAGCAGTGCGGGTACTGGTGGTCGAACGTCTCGCGGTGCCACAGGCGTCCCCGTGCGGCCAGCGCCTGCTCGACGTGGGGGTTCGCATCGAACACCCGTTGGCCGCCGAACAGGCCGACCGTGTCAAGGAAGTGCCCGCCAGGCCCGACGGGCGCGTAGATGTCGAGGCCGTACCTGACGCCGGTGAGGAAGTCGTCTGCGCCGTGGCCGGGCGCCGTGTGCACGGCGCCGGTGCCCTGTTCGAGCGTCACGTAATCAGCCAGCACACCGACGGCGTCGCGCTCGTACAGCGGATGGCGGAAGCGGACGCCCTCGAGCTGGCGTCCCGTCATCCGCGCGACCGGTGCACCGAAATGGCGGCCGACGGCCGCGCCGACGCGCTCGAACAGGCCTTCGGCGACAATCACCGCCCGCCCATCGACCTCGTACGCGGCGTAGTCGAGCTCGGGATGAAAGGCGATCGCCAGGTTGGACGGAATGGTCCAGGGCGTCGTCGTCCAGATGAGGACCGACACGTCCCGTCCGGCCAGCGCCGGCACCCGCGCCGCGAGGTCCGTGGCGCCCGCCGGCCCGATCGGGAATTCGACGTAGATCGACGGCGAGGAGTGATCCTCGTATTCCACCTCGGCTTCAGCCAGCGCCGTCCGGCAATGGATGCACCAATGGACCGGCTTCTTGCCCTTGTAGACGAGACCGCGCGCCACGAATGTGCCGAGCGCCCGGGCGATGTCGCCCTGGTACTGAGGGTTCATCGTCACGTACGGACGATCCCACTTGCCGAACACCATCAGGCGCTGGAATTCGGCCGTCATGACGCCGATGTACCGCTCCGCGTACGCACGGCAGGCGCGGCGAATGTCGGCGCGCGACATCTCGCGCTTCTTCGGCCCGAGCTCGCGATCGACGCGCAGCTCGATCGGCAGCCCGTGGCAGTCGTAGCCCGGCACGAACGGCGCGTCGAAGCCGGTCATCGTGCGCGACTTCACTACGAAGTCCTTGAGGATCTTGTTGAGCGCGGTCCCGAGGTGGATCTGCGCGTTCGCGTACGGTGGACCGTCGTGGAGCACGAATTTCGGAGATCCACGGCGCCGTGCGCGGATCTGGCCGTACAGATCCATGGCCGCCCACCGCGCCAGCGCTTCCGGCTCGGCGGTCTGCAGATTGGCTTTCATCGGAAAACCTGTGCGCGGCAGGTTGACGGTCTCTTTCCACTCGGGCATCTGTCCCCAAATTCTATAATGCGGAGATGGCCTCGCTCGAACATGCTGCTGCGGCCGGAACGCGCGTGCACGACGAAACCCTCGACAATGGCCTCCGCGTCCTGATCCAGGAGCTGCACACGGCACCCCTGGCATCCGTGTGGTGCTGGTACCGCGTCGGATCGAAGGACGAGACGACCGGCCAGACCGGCGTGTCGCACTGGGTGGAGCACATGAACTTCAAGGGCACCACCAACATCCCGCGCGACAAGGTCAAGGGCATCATCGAGCAGTTCGGCGGCTACTGGAACGGCTACACCTGGATCGATCAGACCACGTACACGGAGACCGCGACGCGCGACGCGCTCGATCGCATGCTGTTCATCGAGTCCGAGCGGATGGCCAGCTGCCTCTACGACCCGGCCGACTGCGAATCGGAGCGAACCGTCATTATTTCGGAGCTCCAGGGCGGCGAGAACGATCCCGACACGCTGCTCGATCAGGAGCTGACCGCCGTCGCGTTCAAGTCGCACCCGTACCGCCATCCGACGATTGGCTGGCTCTCCGACCTGCAGACCATGACACGCGACGACCTGTACGCTCATTACCGCCGGTTCTACGTGCCGAACAACGCCACCCTGGTGATCGTCGGCGACATCGATGCCCGCGACGCGATGCGCGGCGTCGTCCGCCATTTCGGCGGCGTCAGGCCGGTCGAGGTAGTGCGGCGGCCGCTCACCGTCGAGCCGGCGCAGCTGGGCGAACGGCGCCTCATGGTGTCACGGGAAGGGACGACGGCCTACCTGAAGGTGGGCGTCCGCGCTCCCGCGATCGGCGACGCCGACTTTTTCCCGATGCTCGTGCTCGACGCCGTCCTGACGGGAGCCAAGGGGGTCAACCTCTGGGCGAGCTTCCGCACGCCGCCGCCACAGCGGAGCGCACGGCTGTACCGCGCGCTCGTGGACGCGGGCCTCGCCTCGTCGGTGAGCGGCGGCCTGGTGCCGACCGCCGAACCCTTTCTCTATACGATGTCGGCGACCGCGACGGCCGGCACGCCGCTGGCCAGCCTCGAGGCGGTCCTTGTCGAGGAGCTCGACAGGGTGCGGACGCACGGGATCACGCCGGGCGAGCTCGAGAAGGCCATTCACCAGCTGCGGGCGCGCCTCGTCTTTGAAAACGACAGCATCACGCACATCGCGCATCAGCTCGGATACTTCGAGACCATCGCGAGCTGGCGCGGCGTGGCGTCGCTCCAGGCGCGAATCGAGGCGGTCACCCTCGAGAGCGTCGCGGCGGCTGCCGCCGGGCGGCTGGCTGCGGTCAACCGGACCATCGGCTGGTTCGAGCCGCGGCCGGTGGGCTCGGGCGAAGGGGCCCCATGACCACCGCGCATCATCGCGGTCTCGCGCCCGTCCGGGCCGTGCTCGACAACGGCGCGGTCGTCATCGCACAGCAGTCGCCGACCACTCCCGCCGTCACGATCAACGCGACCGTCGCGGCCGGCACGGTGTGCGATCCGCCCGCGCAGGCCGGGCTGGCGCACTTCGTCTCACGGACGATCGATCGTGGGACGCACGCGCGCCGCGGTGAGGACATCGCGGAGGCGCTCGATCGCCGCGGCGTCTCGTTGTCGACATCGGTGAATCGCCACGTCCTGTCGCTGGTGTGCACCTGCTTGATCGACGATCTCGACGCCATTCTCGATCTGCTGGCCGACATCGTCCGGCATCCGGCGTTTCCCGAGGACACGGTCCGCACGCGGCGGAGCGAGATCGTGACGCTGATCCGCCAGGACGAGGACAGTCCGGCGACGGTCGCGACCGAAGGCCTGCTGGCCGACCTTTACGGCCCCGCGCATGGGTACGGCCGCCGCCCGCGGGGTTCGGTCGAGAGCGTGGAGGGGATCGACCGCGCCGCGCTCGAGCGGTTTCACGCGGCGCGGTTCGGTCCGGGCTCGCTGTCGCTCGTGCTGGTCGGGGATCTCGAGCCGGCGCGCGCCGTCGACGCGGCCCGCTTGGCGTTTGGCGCCTGGCAGGCTCCGCCGGCGCCCGCCGTCGCGCTCGAGGCGCCGCCGCCAGCGGGGGTCCGGCGCGTCCGGGTTGTCCCGATGATGAACAAGGCGCAGGCCGACATCGCCTACGGCTTCACCGGTATCCGCCGGTCGGATCCGGCCTTCAACGCCTACTGGCTGATGAACAACATTCTCGGCCAGTATTCGCTCGGCGGCCGGCTCGGCGACAGCATCCGCGAGCGGCAGGGGATGGCGTACTACGTGTTCAGCTCGCTCGACGCGAACGTGATTCCCGGGCCCTTCATCATCCGCGCCGGCGTGAGTCCCGCGAACGTCGACCGCGCGCTGGCCTCCATCGATGAGGAACTCACCAGACTGGCGGCCGACGGCCCGACCGAGCGGGAACTGACCGAGTCGAAGCAGTACCTGATCGGGTCGATGCCGCGGACGCTCGAAACGAACGCCGGCATCGCCACGTTTCTGCAGACCGTGGAATTTTTCGGCCTGGGCCTCGACTACGATCTGCGCATTCCCGAGCGGCTGCGGGCGGTCACCCGCGACGACGTGCACGAAGCCGCGCGCCGGACGCTCGTGCCCGCGCGGGCGACGGCGGTGATTGCCGGTCCCTATGCGCCCACCGGCTAGAGCGGTTTTCTTCGACGTCGATTTCACGCTGATCTATCCGGGCCCGACCTTTCAGGGCGAGGGATACGCGGCGTTCTGCCGGCGCCACGGCATCGACGTGGATCCCGCTCGGTTTGGCAGTGCGGTCGCGGCGGCCTCGTCCATCCTGGAAGACGAGCGCGATCACATCTACGACGCGCGCATCTTCGTCCGCTACACGCGGCGGATCATCGAGGAAATGGGCGGAACAGGCGATCGGCTCGACGCGTGCGCGGAGGAAATCTATGCCGAGTGGGCCGCCTGCCAGCACTTCGTTCTCTACGACGATGTGGCGCCGGCGCTGCGCGCGCTGTCAGCGCGCGGCCTGAAAGTCGGTCTGATCTCGAATTCGCATCGCAGCCTCGCGTCGTTCCAGCAGCATTTCGAGCTGGAGGGGCTCATCGCCGCGACGGTCTCCTCGTCCGAGCACGGCTACCTGAAGCCGCACCCGAGCATCTTCGAATCGGCGCTGCTGCTGGCTGGCGTGTCGGCGGGCGAGTCGGTGATGGTCGGCGACAGCCTGCCGCACGACATCGACGGAGCCCTGCGCGTCGGCATGCGCGCGGTTCTGCTGCAGCGCTCGCCCCGCGCGACCTCGCCCGTGCCGCCGGACGTGCCCGTCATCCGCGATCTGTCAGAGCTGCCGCCGCTGCTCTGACCGTGACCACGCGCCGCAGGCCGCGGACGACTTGATGTATAACTACTCGCCGCAAGATACCGGGGTGCTGCCCTGTGGTGCGTCAACGGAGGATCTATGTTCAGGTCATTGATCGTCGTGGCGGTGTGTGCCGTCTGTGCGGGGACGTCGGTCGCCTCGGCGCAGGGACGCGGTCGAGGCGGGGCGCCCGCACCGGCCCCGCCGCAGCTGAGCGCGGGAGACACCTATCTCTGGCACGGCGAGTTCGTCTCCCTCGATCCTGCCAGCCGCACGCTGACAGTGAAGGCACGGCTGCTGCGCCAGGCCGCCCCTGACGTGGAGCGGCTGAATCCCGGCGATCGCGTTCTGCTGACGTGGTCGGGACAGGACATTCACGCAGGCGCCGTGCGCCGCGTCACCAGGTACGATCCGGGCCAGCAGATCGTCGAGTTCTTCGCGCTGCCGGCGGAACTGGGCTCGCGTGACGTGAGCGGCGACCTGATCACGGTGAAGGTGCGGGTGCCCGAGGCCTCGGTCGGCGCCGTCAAGGGGACCAAACCCACCGAATGGGTGTCGCTCATGGCGCGCCAGCGGCCGAAATCGGACGCCGACGCGATTGCGACGGTCAGCGCATACGCGAAGCCGGAGAAGTAGCGCGCGGGCGCGAGCCTGAGACGACCTAGCCGGGCGGCCACGCCAGGCTGCGCCCCGCGAGCAGGTGCAGGTGGATGTGAAAGACCGTCTGGCCGGCCTCGCGGTTCGTGTTGAACACCGTCCGATAACCGCGCTCCTCGTACCCGTGCGCCCTGGCCAGCGCTGCCGCTCGCCGCATCAGCACGCCGATGAGCGCGTCATCCTCCGGTGAGAGGTCGTTGAGGGACGCGATGTGCTTCCGAGGCACGATCAGCAGGTGCAGCGGTGCCTGCGGGTTGATGTCCCTGAACGCCACGAGCGTGTCGTCCTGGTGGACCATCGCGGCGGGAATCCGGCCCTCGATGATCTGGCAGAAGAGGCAGTCGCTCATTCGCGGTGAATGATAGCCGTTCGCGGAATCCCCTGCAGATCGTCGCGCACGCGCACCAGCCGGAGCTCCCGGTGCCGCGCGACCAGCGCTGCGACATCGTCTTCCTGGTCGTAGCCGAATTCCATGAACAGCCAGCCGCCGGGCCCGAGCTTCGCCGCGGCGGCATCGAGCACGCCGCCGATGTCGCGCAGCCCTCCGGCGCCGCCGAACAAGGCGACCTCCGGCTCGTGCCGTACGGCGAGTGCGAGCGCCGGCTTGTCGCCGTCCTTGACGTAGGGCGGATTGGCCGTGATCACGTCGAACGGCCCGTCCACGCGGTCGAGGTAGGACGTATGGACGAACGTCACCCGGTCGGCCACGGCATGCCGGATCGCATTGGCGCGCGCGACCTCGAGCGCTTCCGCCGACACGTCGGAGGCGACGACCCGGCACCCGCCGCAGTCGTGGGCGAGCGCCACGGCCACGCAGCCGCTGCCGGTGCCGATGTCGGCAATCCGCTCCTGCCCCCGCACCACGCGCAGCGCTTCCTCGACGATGAATTCCGTCTCGGGGCGCGGGATGAGGACCGAGGGCGTGACGGTGAAGTCGAGTCCCCAGAATTCGCGGACACCGACGATATAGGCGCTCGGCTCGCGACGTTCGCGCCGCGCGACCCACGCCGAGAACTGCGGCTCGAGGCCGGCGGGCGCGGCGTGGTGCTGTTCGGCCGCCAGACGCGCGCGGTCCCACCCGAGGATCGTGCGCGCGTAGAGGGCAGCGTCGATAGCCGCTTCCGTCTCGGCGATGCCCACGGCGACCAGCCGCGCCCGCGCCCAGGCGAGCGCCTGAAACAGGGTTCGTGTCGTCAGACCGTCGTCGCTTCCTTGAGCTTCTCGGCGTTGTAGAAGGCGATCACCTGGTCGAGCATCTCGGCCGGATCGCCCTCGAGCACGTCGTGCAGCCGGTGGGTGGTGTAGTTGATGCGGTGGTCGGTGATGCGGCTCTGCGGGAAGTTGTACGTCCGGATCTTCTCCGAGCGCTCGCCGGTCCCGACCTGCCCGCGGCGCTCCCTGGCGATCGCGTCGTGCTGCTTCTGCATCTCCATTTCGTAGAGGCGCGCGCGCAGCACCTTCATGGCTTTCGCGCGGTTCTTGATCTGCGACTTCTCATCCTGCTGCGAGACGACCATGCCGGTCGGGATGTGTGTGATGCGGACCGCCGAGTACGTGGTGTTGACGCTCTGCCCGCCGGGACCGCTGGAACAGAAGGTGTCCACCCGCAGATCCTTGTCGTTGATCTGGATGTCGACTTCCTGTGCCTCCGGCAGCACGGCGACCGTCGCCGTCGACGTGTGGATACGGCCGCTCGCCTCGGTAGCCGGCACGCGCTGGACGCGGTGCACGCCGCTTTCGTACTTCAACCGGCTGTAGACGCCGCGGCCCTCGATCGACGCCACAATCTCCTTGGCCCCGCCGGTGGCGCTCTCACTCGTCGACATCACGTCCATCTTCCAGCCCTGGCGCTCGGCAAAGCGGCTGTACATCCGGAACAGTTCGGCGGCGAACAGCGCCGCTTCTTCACCGCCGGTGCCCGCGCGGATTTCGAGAATGATGTTCTTCTCGTCGTTCGGGTCCTTCGGCACGAGGAGGATGCGCAGTTCGGCGAGCAACGCGTCGCGCCGGGCCTCGAGGGACTTCAGCTCCTCCTGCGCGAGCTCGCGCATTTCCGGGTCGCTGCCGGCGACGAGCTCCTGCGCACCCTCGATGTCCTTCCGGACCGCCTTGTACTCGCGGTACTTCTGGACGAGGGGCTCGAGCTCCGACAGCTTCTTCGCCGACTTCCGGTATTCAGCCGGGTCGGCCTGAAGGTCGGCCGTGCCGAGGCGGGCGGCCAGCTCCTCGTACTGCGACTCAAAAGTGCTGAGTTTGTCGAACATACGTCGTCATCCGCCTGAGACCGGCGGCAGGAAGGCGACTTCGTCGCCGTCGTGCACCGACGCGGTCATCCGCGCGTATTCGGCGTTCACTGCCACCGACATCGTGCTCTCGTACGCCGCAAGCGCCGGCATCTCCACGGTCAATGATCGCCAGACAGTGCCCACCGTGGCGGCGTCGGGGACGTCGCGAAGCAGCTCCCCGGCGCCGGCCAGGTCGCGCAGCCGCGCGAAGAGGCGTACGGTCACGCGCATGCGATTCTGTATGCCTCCTGCTTCGCCTGTTCGTCGTCGGGATCGGCGGTGGCGCCCTCGAGCCACGTGTCGCCGCCCTCGAAATATTCGCGCTTCCAGATCGGCACCATCTGCTTCACGCGCTCGATCGCGTAGCGGCACGCGGCGAACGCGTGGCTGCGATGCGGCGACGCGGCGGCGATGATGACGCTGGCCTCGCCGATCTCGAGCCGCCCGATCCGGTGGTGCAGGCCGACCCGCACGTCGGGCCAGGCCGCCCGCACCTCGTCGACAATTCTCGCCAGCGCCCGAACGGCCAGCGGCTCGTACGCTTCGTACTCCAGAAAGCGCACCCGTCGGCCCTGATTGTGGTCGCGGACCAGGCCGGCGAACGTGACGACGGCGCCGTCGCCGGCGCCGGGTCCGGCCACGTCACGTGTCAGTGCCTGCAGATCGAGCGGCGCCGATGTGACCGCCACCTGGGGCATACCGTCAGTATAACGGACCGTTCGGGACGTTCGGATCGTTCGGGATGTTCGCGTGGCGTTCTGAACGGCCCGAACGTTACGAACGTCCCGAACGGTCCGAACGATCCGAACGATTCCAGAAGTGGTCCATCGGTCCGTGCCCCCGACCCAATCCGGGCGCGTGGCGGATCGCGCCCGCGACGTACTGCTGGGCTCGCGGCACCGCGTCCGCGAGCGAGCGGCCGCAGGCCAGCATCGCTGCGATCGCGGCGGCGAAGGTGCACCCCGTGCCGTGCGTGTTCCGGCCGGCCACGCGTTCGCCGCGAAAATCGGCAAACGTATGGCCGTCGTACAGCAGGTCCACGATGTCGTGCGATGGCAGGTGACCGCCCGTGATCACGACGGCTCCCGCGCCCAGTCGGTGGATTCGCCGCGCCGCCTCGCGTCGATCGTTCTCGGTTCGGATCGTCGTCCCCGAGAGCGCTTCCGCCTCCGGGATGTTCGGCGTCACGACGAACGCCCGCCGCAGGAGCTCGGTCCTCATCGCCGCAACCGCTTCGTCGTCCATCAATGCGGTGCCGCTCTTGGCGATCATGACCGGGTCGACGACGAGCAGCGGACTCTCGAGAGCGGCCACCGCGGCGGCGACGGATTCGACGATGGCGGCGGTCGGCAGCAACCCCGTCTTGGCTGCCTCCGGCCGGATGTCGGATACGACGGCTTCGATCTGCGCGGTCACGAGATCCGACGACATGGCGTCCACGGCGGTCACGCCGAGCGTATTCTGCGCGGTTATTGCGGTCACGACGCTCAGGCCGTAGACGCCATGTGCGGCAAACGTCTTGAGGTCGGCTTGAATGCCCGCGCCGCCGCTCGGGTCGCTGCCGGCGATCGTTAACGCGGTGTGCACATGCGGCCGAAGAGCGTCCACAGGCCCGGGACGATGCCGGCGGCCGCGAGCAGTTTCAGCGCGTCCGCGACGACAAACGGATAGACGCCCGACGCGAGTGCGGCCTGCAGTCCGACAGCCCCGGTCTGGACCACGCTTCTGGCGAAAAACGCCAGCCACACGGCGCCGCCGGCGTAGATCACGGCGAGTCCAACGGCCATGGCCAGTACCGACGGGAGGTACCGCCGGTCGAATCCGCGCTCTGCCAGACGACCGACGCACCAGGCGGCCAGCGGGTAGGCCATCAGGTAGCCGCCGGTAGGCCCGAGCAGCCGCAGCGCCCCTGGTGGAAGCGCGCCGGAGGGCGCGAACACCGGGAGCCCCGCGATGCCGGCGAGCAGGTACAGCAGCTGGCTGCCGAGCGCGAGGCGGGACCCGAGCGCCAGACCGGCGAGCAGCACGACCATCGGCTGGAGCGTGAAGGGAACTTCGGTGAACGGCAGCGGCGCGCTCAGCTGCGCGGCGGCGGCCGTCAACGCCGTGAGGAACAGCGTGGCGCCGACCCGAAGCGCGCGGGCATGTACGTCGCTTCGCATGGACAGCGCGCCGACAAACGTCGTGAAGGAGCCAGATGAACGCATCACCGCAGAATTGTACTGCAGGGGTCGATCCGGGTGACCGCTCAGCGTCCCAGGACGAGCAAGTATTGGTACGGCAGTGTCTGGCGGGCGGCCACGCGCAGGCCCGCCGCCTGGGCATCGCGTTCGACGGCCGCGCTGTCCACGCGCACGCCTTCGACGGGCGCCGGCCCCGGACCGCCGTCGCCCGGCTTGTAGTTCACGATTCCGATGCGCCCATTCTGCTTGAGCGCGGCGGCGAGGTTGCGAAGGAACGCCACGCGGTTTTCAACTTCGGGATAGACGTCGACGACGAGCACCGCGTCGAGCGACCGTAGCGGCAGGTTCGGCGTGCTGTCGGACCCGAGCCGCGTCTGGACGTTTCGCAGCCCCTCGCGCGCGACCCGGCGCCGGATGGCCTCGAGCATCTGGCGCTGGACGTCCTGCGCGATCACGACGCCGTTCGGCCCGACACGGCGGGCGAGCCGGATGGTGAACCAGCCCGCGCCGGCGCCGATGTCGGCCACCGACGCGCCGTCGGCAATGCCGAGCGCGTCCATGATGTCGTCGGGCTTCTGCCACGTGGCACGGTCGGGTCCTTCGAGCAGGCCGAGGTCCTGCGGGGGAAACAGCCGGCCGTGCCGTTCGCCTGCGGGTACCTGTGCCGGCAGGCCGGCTACAACGCCGGCCGGGACGACGGCCAGTACAACGATCGCGGCACACGCGGAGAGGCAGGCTTTCCCACCGGCGTGACGGCCGATCATCGTTTCACCTCACCGACGACGCCCGGCCGCGTCATGTTCTCCACCGACAGGACGCGGGCGAGCTGCGCAGCGTCCATCAGGCCGCGTGCGAGGACGATCTCACGGATCGATTGTCCGGTGCTGATCGACTCCTTCGCAATCTCCGCGGTGGTGGCGTACCCGAGATGCGGGCTCAAGGCGGTGGCCGTGGCGGTGCTGCGGTCGAGCAGCTCGCGGCACCGCGCGGCATCCGCCTCGATGCCGTCAACGCATCGGAGCCGCAGCGCGGTCATCGCCTCGCGCAGGATGGTCGACGCGTGGAGCGCGTTCCAGGCGATGACCGGCATCATCACGTTGAGCTCGAGCTGGCCCGCTTCCGCCGCCACCGCGATGGTGACGTCGCACCCCATCACCTGGTAGCACACCTGGTTGACCATCTCCGGGATCGACGGGTTCACCTTGCCCGGCATGATGGACGATCCGGGCTGCACCGCGGGCAGCGTCACCTCGCCGATGCCCGCGCGCGGGCCCATACTCAGCAGCCGCAGGTCGCTGGCGATCTTGCCCAGCTCGACCGAGAGTCTCCGCATGGCGCCCGAGTACGCAACGACGTCGCCCATGCTCTGCGTCACACGGAAGCGGTTGGCCGCAGGCGTGAGCGGCAGGCCCGTGGAGCGGCTCAAGTGGTCAACGGCGAGCGACGCGTAATCCTCCCCTGCGTTGAGGCCGGTGCCGACGGCGGTCGCGCCCAGATTGAGCTCGTGGAGTCCCTTCGCCGCATGGTCCACGTCGTCGGCGGCGTGCGAGAGACAGCCCGCATACCCGGCGAATTCCTGTCCGAGGGTCATCGGCACGGCGTCCTGCAGGTGCGTCCGGCCCACTTTCAGCACCGCGTCGAACTGCCGCGCCTTGGCGGCGCACGAGGCCGACAACGCGCGGGCCGACGCGACGAGCGGGCCATGGGCCATCAGCAGCGCGAGCCGCGTGGCGGTGGGGAACACGTCGTTGGTCGACTGTCCCATGTTGACGTGGTCGTTGGGATGCACGAGGCGGTACTCGCCGCGCGCGCCGCCGAGCAGCTCCGCCGCCCGGTTGGCGAGCACTTCGTTTGTGTTCATGTTGTGCGACGTACCGGCTCCCGCCTGGTAGACGTCGACAACGAAGTGGTCGCGGAGCGCGCCGCCGAGGACCTCGTCGGCGGCGCGGACGACGGCCTCGCCGACGGTCTGGTCCAGTCGATTGAGCGACAGGTTCGCCTGCGCGGCGGCCTTCTTGATGAGCACCGTGGCCGTCACGAGTGCGGCCGGCGCGCGCAGCCCGCTGATCGGGAAATTGGCCGCGGCCCGGGCGGTCTGAATGCCGTAGTAGGCGTCAGCGGGGACGGCGAACTCGCCGAGAGGATCGCGCTCCGTTCTGAATTGCATTGGAGGCGTACCCCGTAAATTATACTGCTCGGATGGCTTCGTCCTTTCGCGACAGCGTGCTCACGCTCATTGTCCGCACCTCGACCGATCTGCCGCCGGACGTCCGTGCGGCCATGACAGCGGCGAAGGCCGCCGAAACGCCCGGGACCCAGTCGGCGCAGGCGCTGTCGATCATCGCGCAGAACATCGATCAGGCCGCCGAGTGCGAAGGCGCCATCTGCCAGGACACCGGCATGCCGACCTTCGAGGTGAAAGCGCCGGTCGGCGCCAACCAGATCGTGATGAAGCAGGAGATTCGCGACGCGGTCGCCGAAGCGACCAGGCGCGGAAAGCTGCGTCCGAACTCCGTCGATTCCATCACCGGCGACAATTCCGGCACCAACCTCGGGCCCGGCACGCCGATCGTGCACATCGAGCAGTGGGAGCACGACGATATCGAAGTGAAATTGATCCTCAAGGGCGGCGGGTGCGAGAACATGAACGCCCAGTACTCGCTGCCGGCGGATCTCGCGGGGCTGGGGCGCGCCGACCGCACGCTCGAAGGCGTGCGCGCGTGCATCCTGCACGCGGTGTGGCAGGCACAGGGGAAGGGATGCGCGCCGGGCGCGGTCGGAGTGTGCGTCGGCGGCGACCGTACCTCCGGCTACGTGCACGCGAAGGAGCAGCTGTTCCGCACGCTCGACGACGTCAATCCCGACCCGCGCCTCGCGCAGCTCGAAGCCTCGATCATGGGCGAGGTCAACAGGCTGGGGATCGGCGCGATGGGCTTCGGCGGCCGGACGTCACTGATCGGCTGCAAGATCGGCGCGCTGAACCGTCTGCCCGCCAGCTTCTTCGTGTCGGTGGCGTACGACTGCTGGGCGTTCCGTCGCCTTGGCGTCGTGCTCGACGGGGGCACCTCGGCCATCAAGCGATGGCTCTATCGCGATCCGGCCACTCCGGTGGCCGCCATGGCCGACCAGGCCGGCTTTCAGCGCACCGGGCGCGAGGTCGCGCTGCGGACGCCGCTGACGGAGGCACAGGTGCGCGCGTTGCACGTCGGCGACGTGGTCCTCGTGTCGGGCCGCGTGTACACGGGCCGCGACGCGGTGCATGCGTACCTGATGAAGCACGAGCCGCCCGTCGACCTGCGCGGGTCGGTGCTGTATCACTGCGGGCCTGTCGTGGCCAGACAGGGTGAGGGATGGACCGTGACGGCGGCCGGACCGACGACCAGTATTCGCGAGGAGCCCTACCAGGCCGACATCATCCGCCGCTACGGCGTGCGCGCGGTGGTCGGCAAGGGCGGGATGGGCGCCAAGACGCTCGCCGCGCTGAGGGACGCAGGCGCCGTGTATCTCAACGCCATCGGGGGAGCGGCGCAGTTCTACGCGCGAGCCATCGACCGCGTTGAGGGTGTATCGCTGATGGAGTTCGGGACGCCCGAGGCGATGTGGCATCTGCACGTGACCGACTTCCCGGTCATCGTGACGATGGACGCGCACGGACGCAGCCTGCATACCGATATCGAGCAGGCGTCCGCCGCGGAATTGGCGGCGCTTGGCGCCGCGCGCGCGTAACAAGGCCGCGCGCACGGCCTAAGATACGGTATGTCAACGAGTTAGGACGGGCCCCCGTGCTTGCCCGGGAGCGACGGCGGAGCATATAATCGAGCCACAGGAGCTTCAGAGACGATGATCAATGTGTCCCCGACAGCGGCGTCGAAGATTAGCGAACTGCTTACCGAAGAGGGCAAGACGGGCAGCGGCCTGCGGGTGTTCGTGCAGGGCGGCGGCTGCTCGGGGTTCCAGTACGGCCTGATGATCGAGGAAGGCGGCGGCGATCTGGACCAGGTGTTCGAGTCGAACGGCGTCAAGCTGTACGTCGACCCGGTCAGCGTCAGCTACCTCAAGGGCGCCGAGGTCGATTTCGTCGAGACCGTCACCGGCGGCGGATTCACCATCAAGAACCCGAACGCCGTGTCGACGTGCGGCTGCGGCCAGTCGTTCAACGTCTAGGCAGCCAGCGGTCACAGGGCTTTTCTCCGTTTGACCTGACGTGACCACGACCCTTTCGGAACTGACCCGTCTGAAGCCGACGGGCGGCAAGCGGTCGAGCAAACGGGAGCAGATCGTCAACGTCTTCCTGCGCCAGGAAGGGCACCTCAGCGCCGACGATCTGGTCGATCTGATCCGCCGCGAGGATCAGCGCATCAGCCGCGCCACCGTCTACCGCACGCTGCAGTGGATGGTGGACGCCGGTATCGCGCGCAAGGTCGACTTCGGCGAGGGCCGCTTCCGGTTCGAGCACTCCTACCGGCAGCCGCGGCACTTCCACCTGATCTGCAAGACGTGCCACCGGTCGTTCGAATTTCTCAGCTCCGACATCGAAGCGCTCGTTGAGGAAGTCGCATCCGCCCGCAGCTTTTCCGCGTCGCAGAGCGTCGTCCAGATCTACGGCACGTGTGAGGAGTGCCGGACCGGCCGGCAGCCGAGCGCGGTCGACGGACACAAGGACCTGCTGTTTGCCCGCGACGCCCTGCGCATCGCGATCGCCACCGAGCGCAGCGGGCTCGAGTTCTACGGCCGCGCGGCCCGGATTACGCGCGATCCCCGCGGCCGGAAGGTCTTCGAGGATCTCGCGAAGGAAGAGAAAGAACACCTGAGCAAGCTCACCGCGCGGTACAACGAGCTGCTCCAGCGCGATCCGCAGCTCGAGTCGCGGCCCACGTTTCTCTTCTTCAAGGGCGCGGCGCACGGCCTGTTCGCGGAGGGCGCCGATCGCCTGGCGCGCGGGGTCAACGACCAGCAGGCGCTGCTCATCGGCATCCGCTGCGAGCGCGGGTCGCACCGGTTCTTCAAGAAGTACGGCGAGCGCTTCGAGGATTCCGAAGGCAAGCAGATCTTTCTCGAGTTCGCCGACGAGGAGCGCCAGCACCTCGAGCTCCTGATCCGGGAGTACCGCGCCCTCGTCAAGCGGCAGGGCCACCGGCGGCGCCCGGGCCGGCCCGGCTCATCGGCGGCGCGCGCCGCGCGGTGATCCCTCGACGGGCTCGGGCCCGCGTCGATCTCCACCTCCATACCACGGCGTCAGACGGCCGGTGCACGCCGCGCGAGCTCGTCGATCGCGTGTCGGACGCGGCGCTCACCGTGATGGCCGTGACCGACCACGACACGACCGCCGCGGTGGCCGATGTGCAGGCGCGTGCGCGCAGTCACGGCATCGAGGCGATCAGCGGGATCGAAATCACGGCCGTCGAGGACGGCCGCGACATCCACGTCCTCGGCTACTTCATCGATCCGCTGCACGAGGCGCTTCAGACCTTCCTGGCTGTGCAGCGGCAGGCGCGCCTGACGCGGATCGAGGCGATCGGCGTGCGGCTGGCCGAGCTCGGCATGCGGGTGGACGTGCGGCCGCTCGTCGAAGCGGCCACCGCGCAGCGCGGACGTTCGGTCGGGCGGCCGCTCGTCGCGCGCGCGCTGGTGGAGGCGGGCTACGTCGCCGACACGAGGGAGGCCTTCGACCGGTGGCTCGGCCGCGGCTGTCCCGCGTTTGTCGCGCGCGCCGGCGCTACCCCCGAGGTGGTCATCGGCGTCATTCACGAGGCGGGTGGCATCGCGTCGATCGCGCATCCAGGCAAGGCAGACCTTGCCGCGCGGATCCCGTCGCTGGCTGCCGCCGGACTGGACGCCGTGGAGGTGTTTCATCCCGACCACGACGATTCCCTGGTCGCGCTGTACCTGCAGATCGCGCGCGACCTTCGGCTGTGCACGAGCGGCGGGTCCGATTTTCACGGCGATCCCGCCCACGGCCGGTCGCCCGGGTCGGTGACGCTTCCGCCGGAGGAATGGGATCGGTTGCGGGCGCATGGCCACCGGTGAGCCGGTCATCGATCTGCGCGGTGTCGTCAAACACTACGGCGGCCTTCGCCCCCTGCGCATCGAGCGGCTCGTGCTGCGGCAGGGTGAGACTGTCGCCCTCCTCGGGTTCGACCAGACGGCTGCCGAGGCGCTCGTGAACCTGGTGACCGCGGCGACGCTGCCCGATGAGGGCGACGTCGATATTTTTGGCGCGCCGACCAGCCGGATCGGCGATGCGGATGGCTGGTTCAGATCGCTCGACCGTTTCGGGATTATCGGCTCACGCGCCGTGCTCATTGATGAGCTGACGGTGGAGCAGAACCTGGCGCTGCCGTTTTCGTTCGCGCTGGACGACATACCGCCCGACGTACGGCGGCAGGTCGATACGCTCGCCGACGAAGTCGGAATCCTCTCCGGCACGCGGCAGACGCCGATGGCCGCCGCCGACCCGATGATGCGAATCCGGGTGCGGCTTGCCAAGGCGCTGGCGCTCGATCCGCGTGTCCTGCTCGCCGAGCACCCCTCCGCCGCCGTCCCGGCCGCGGACGCCGCCCGGCTGGCCGCCGATCTGAAGGCCGTGGCGCGGCAGCGCGACCTGGCGATGCTCGTCCTGACGGCGGATCCCGCGTTTGCCGCGGCCGCCTGCGACCGCGTGCTGATGGTTCGTCCTGCCACGGGGGCCCTGGCACCCACCGCGGCGTGGCGACGCTGGTTCGAGCGACACGACGCCTGAGGGACATCGGTCGGCTCAGCGCGTCAGTGTGGGGGATTGGGGAAAGCGGCCGTACACACCAGAGCGCGGCAGCGCGACGATACACGCAACATTGGGGAAACTGCGGCGGAGCGTGCCGCCCTGCGCGGGGCAGGGTGGCGGCATGGCAGCGACGCGTCTTCTCCCGGCCCCTCGAGGGGCCGGGCTGGATGAGGTCAGCTTTCGATCAGGCGAACATCTCCTGCGCGGGGTCCCTTCGTGGATTCCTCCGACTGGAAGTCCACCCGCTGCCCTTCCCGAAGCAGCTCAAATACCGCGCCGCGTACTGCACTGCGGTGGAAGAAATGCTCGATGCCGCCTTCATCGCGAATGAAGCCGAATCCCTTGTCGATGAGCAGGCGTGCGATAGTCCCGGTTGGCATAGCCGTGTCCTCCGATGCGCGTCAGCCTGGGGAAAATCCCAGGCGCTCCATGAACCGCTGGTGAGCGAAGAATGAAGCCACCACAAGAAGCAGGCGGTCCAGTGCGCACCGGCGCCCTGAAGCGCGGCCAGTGTAGGAACTCCGGACATGGAAGTCAAGGAGTGCCAGAACTCCTTGCATATGTGCAAATTGCGCCCGTCGAACGATCCCGTTACGATTCTGCACAATGGTTACGGCCATCGTTCTAGCCGCCGGCGAGTCGAAGCGGATGGGGCGTCCCAAGGCCCTTTTGCCCGATCGTGAGGGCCGGCCGTTTGTCGCCAGGCTCGTGCGGGCATTTGCGGCGGCTGGGGTGGACGACGTCATCCTCGTGACCGGCACTCAGCACGCCGCCATTGCCGCCGCGGTGGCCGCCGACGCCCCGCTGGTTTCCCCCACCATCCTGATCAACCCGGACCCGGCGCGCGGACAGTTGTCGTCGCTCTGGATTGGACTCGAGGCGGCCGCCCGGCCCGGTCTGGAGGCGGTGCTGGTGACGCCGGTCGACATCCCGATGGTGCGGCCGTCGACCATTCAGCAGGTCGTCGAGGTCTGGAGGACCACACGCGCGCCGATTGTCCGGCCGGCGGTCGGGGCGCGTCACGGCCATCCCGTGCTGTTCGACCGTGCCGTGTTCGATGAACTGCGGCGTGCGCCGCTTGCTGATGGCGCGCGCGCCGTCGTGCACGCGCACGCCGACTCGCTTGTGAACGTGCCGGTAGACGACGAGGGGTGTCTCGTGGATGTGGACACGCCCGCGGACTACGACGCGCTGATCAGGCGCTCGTCAGGCGCCTGACACGGCCTCGATGGTGACGAGCGCGTTGTAATCGGGCTCGAGCGACTCCGGATCGATCGCCGATCCAGACAGCAGGACGTTGCCTTCCGGCCAGTGCACTTCGACGTTGCCCGGCCTGATCTCGGACGCCTTGAGGCGGCCTTCGAAGGTTCCGGACGTGGAGCGCAGTCGAACGGGCTGGCCGTCATGCAGGCTGAGCCGCTCCAGGTCGTCCCGGCTGATGAACACGTCGTCGCGCCGTGCGCCGGTCAGCGGGTCGACGTCGCGCTGGACGATGGAATTGAACTGCTTGCCGCGGCGGGTGGACAAGGCGAAGCGGGCTTCTTCGCGCCGCGCGCGTCCCGCCTGAACCGGCGCGAAGTACGCCCTGCCGTCGGAGGTGGCGAAGCGCCCGTCCGCGTAGAGAACGGGGCCGCCCCACTGCACGTGGTCGCCTTTGGCTCGCAGCGTGTCGATGCCGGCATACAACGGGATGGCCCTGGCGATCTCCCGCCTGATCGCGTCAGCGTCGGCACACCGGATCAGGTGAGCGTCGGCGGGCCTGACGCGCGCCATCACCTCGCCGAACACCTCCCACTCCGGCCTCGCGGTGCCGACGCGACGGCCCGGTATTTCGGGCGAGAAGATGATCCGGCGCTCAGTCGAGGTTTCCGTCACGCCGCCCGGCGACTCGTACCGCGTCGTCGCCGGCAGGATGAGCACGTCGCCGTCGCCTTCGACCAGCATCGAGGAAGACAGGACGATATCCTGGTGGACCCGCAACCGCGGCCGCCGCAGAGCGCGGTGGGTCCGTGCGGCGTCGGGAAGCGTCTCGAGGAAATTGCCGCCGACAATCCAGAACGCGTCGATCTCGCCGTCTGCCGCGTGCTCGATCATCTCCGGCGCCGCCCAGCCCTTCTGCGGCGGGACGGGAAACCCCCACACGCGCGCCCAACGGTCTGCCGATGCGGCATCGACACCCGGCGCGCAGCCGACCTCTGCGCCGCCCTGCACGCCCGAATGACCGCGGATGGGCACGAGGCCCCGGTGCGGACGGCCGGGCAGTCCGCGCGCCAGGCCGACGTTGACGAGCGCTCTGATCGTCTCCACTCCGTGCGCATGCTGGGTGAGCCCCATCGACCAGACGAGCACGGCGTTGGGCCGCTCGACGACCAGCGCGGCGAATGCCTGCATCGAGTCGCGCGTGGCGCCGCTCTCGCGCTCGAGGGCGTCCCACGATGAGGCCAGCGCGCGGGCGCGCGCGTCCTCGAAGCCCGACGTACGGTCCCGCACGTACGCCTCGTCGATGCCGCCGGCTTCGACGAGCGCGCGCAGCACGCCGACGAGAAAAGCCAGGTCGCCGCCGGTGTGCACGTCGAACCAGTGGTCGGCGAACCCGGTGCCGAACACCGCACTCTTCGCGATGGAAGGCACCCAGTAGCGCGCGAGACCCGGTTCCCGCAGCGGGTTGACCACGGCCACCTGCGCGCCGTTCTTCTTCGCGTGGTACAGGTACTTCATGGTCACGGGCTGGTTGTTCGCCACGTTGGACCCGAACAGCACGATGAGGTCGGCGTGGAGCCAGTCGGCGTAGCTGCAGGTGGAGGCGCCGTAACCCAGCATGGACTTCATGGCGACGGTCGATGCCGCGTGACACAGGCGCGCGGAGTTGTCCACATGGCTGGTGCCGTAAAAACGCGCGGCCTTCTGAGCCGCGTAGTACACCTCGTTCGAGATGCCCCGGGACGTCAGGTAGAAGGCCGTCCGCGATGGCTCGATGCGGCGAAGCTGGGCCGCGATCATGTCGAGCGCTTCGTCCCAGCCGATCACGCGGAAGCCGCGGTCGCCCGGGCGACGCAGCATGGGATGCGGAAGGCGCCCGAGCGCGCGCAGTTCCTGTGACGATCGGGCCTCGAGCGGCGCGACGTCGGCCAGCACGGCCGGGTCGAGTGGGGGAGCCGTATTCAGCCGCAGCAGTTCGAGCCGCACCATGCAGAGGTGGGTGCCGGGGATGGTCCAGTCCGCCAGGCCAGACGTGCCGAGGGCGCATCCGTCGCAGACGCCGTTGCTCAGAATGCGCCACGCAAACGGCAGCGAATCGCGGTTGTCCCACGCGATCCGGAGCATCTCGCGGTAGTGGTGCGGCTTCTGCTGTCCGATGCCGAACATCGCGTCACCTCACCCGGGCTGGATGCGTATACACGTTGAAGCCGCCATCCCGGACGAAGCCGACGAGCGTCACGCCGACGTGGGCGGCCAAGTCGATCGCGAGCGTCGTGGGGGCGGACACGGCGGCGACGACGGGAATACCGGCCAGCGCCGCCTTCTGCACGATCTCGAACGACGTGCGGCCGCTGACGCAGAGGAGCCGGTCCGAGAGCGGGAGCGCGCGGCCGAGCAGCCGGCGCCCGATGACCTTGTCGACCGCATTGTGGCGTCCGATGTCTTCGGCGGCGTCTTCGAGCCCGCCGTCGGCCGTGAACAGCCCGGCCGCGTGAAGGCCGCCCGTACGGTCGAACACGCCCTGCGCCTCGCGCAGCCGGGACGGCAGGGCCCCGAGCGTCGCGGCGGCGACGCCGATGCGTGAGTCAATCGCCGGGGTGTCGGCGCGAACCGCTTCGATCGTCAATCGTCCACACATCCCGCAGGAGGCGTTGGTCATCACCTGCCGGCGATGGCTCAGCAGCTCGTCGAGCGCTGCTTCCCGGCCGCCCGCGAGCGTGACATCCAGGATGTTGTCGGGATGCTCAGCCGACGGGTGAGGGCACCGCTCGATCGCGGCAAGGTCGTCCGCTCCTGTCAGCACCCGCTCGGAGAAGAGGAACCCGGCGGCGAGTTCGCGGTCGGCGCCCGGCGTGCGCATGACGACGGCGAACGCGCGTCCGTGCAGGCGGATCTCGAGCGGCTCCTCCGTCGCCGCGAGGTCGCGGTCGGTCGTGCGGACGCCGTCGCGCAGGCGGACGACGCTCACGTCGCGAAACTCGTCCATCGAACGCGCTATGTTACTCTCAGCCACGATCTTCGCTGGAGGCTCGCATGAAGGGACGTACTGTTGTCGTTGCCGCGGTTGCCGTCACGATGCTATGGGCGGCTCGCCCGACCATCTCGCAGGTGGCCGATCCGATTCCCGCGCCGATCCCGAAGCGCGGACTTCGCGTCGAGATTCGCGATGTGGCGCGGCTGCCCGACACCCGCAACCTGCGTCCGGGGAGCGAAGACACGGCGCCCGGCGCCTGGGCGCGTGTCAGCTTCGTGCGGGATCTGCCGGACGGCCGCCGGTTCGCCAACGACTCGCGCGGCCGCCTCTATCTGCTCGCCGGGGACGGCCGGCCCGCGCTGTACCTGGATCTGGCCGCCGAATTTCCGCTCGGGTTCTACCGCAGCCTCGAAAGCGGATTCATCGCGTTCACGTTCCATCCCGATTTCGCGCGCAACGGCCTCATCTACACCGTGCATGGTGAGAAAGTGCAGGGGAACCCCGGGGTGCCGCACTTCATCCCGCCCGGGTTCACCCGGTCGGAGATCACGTACCAGACCGTCATTACCGAGTGGCATGCCACGGCGCCGGCGGCGAATGCGTTCAAGGGCACGCACCGCGAGATGCTCCGCGTCGCGCACGTCGTGGACAACTACTTCCATCCGATCGGCGCGCTCGAATTCAACCCGACCTCGCGGCCGGGGTCGCCCGATTACGGGCTGCTCTACATCGGCAGCACCGACTTTGGCTTCAGCAACGGCGGCGGCCCGCGTGCCAGCAACCCCGCCCAGACGCAGCGGCTCGACAGCATTGTGGGCGCGATCCTGCGGATCGATCCGCGCAGTCCCAGTGCGTCGGGCGGCGTGAAAGGGATCGGCGATTACACCATTCCGCCGGTTAACAAGTTTGCCGCCGACGGCGATCCGAAGACACTCGGAGAAATCTACGCGTACGGGTTTCGCAACCCGCACCGGTTGTCATGGGATCTCGCCGACGGCACGCTGTTCGCCTCCGACATCGGCATGAGCCAGGTCGAGGAAATCAACATCGTCCGCGAAGGCGGCAACTACGGCTGGATGAAGCGCGAGGGCATCTTCGAGAACGGCGTCCAGCGGCCGGGCGGCGTGCTGGGCCAGGTGTTCCCGCTGCCGGCCAACATTCTCGACGGCTCGGTGAAGGACGGATTCACCTACCCGGTCGCGATGTACGACCACGGCGAAGGCGTCTCGATCACCGGGGGGTTCGTGTACGGCGGGCGCATTCCGGCGCTGCGCGGCAAGTTCGTCTTTGGCGACATCAATCGCGGCCGCGTGTTCGCCGCCGACGTCGCGGCGCTCAAGAAGGCCGACGACGGAATTCCGGCCACGGTGGCGCCGATCGAGGAAATCGAGCTGCTGGTGCGTCAGCCCGGCGGCCCGGCAGCGGCAATGACGTTCAAGGCGCTGGTCGAGAAGACGATGGGCGGGCAGCTCGCGCGCGCCGACCTGCACATCCATCGTGCGGCGGATGGCGAACTGTTGCTGTCATCGAGGCAGGACGGGTGGATTCGAACGCTGGCGGCCGCGGAGGCGACCACGCGGACATCCGCTGAGCGGTAGGGACGGACGAAAGAGCTGGTGGACCTGACCGGGATCGAACCGGTGACCTCCTGAATGCCATTCAGGCGCGCTCCCAACTGCGCTACAGGCCCACATCTTGCGGGACGCCGAACATTCAATGCTAACACGGGCGCACGGGCCTGCCCGCCAATGCTCGCCGCCCGCAAGCGGGCGCAATGACCTGGGCTGTCACGCGTGAAGGCTAAATTTTGCTCGCGGCCGTCTCTACGGCAGGGGCGAGCGGCCGCCGGTGCGCGAGCGAGAGCCACTCGGTGAGCTGGCGGGCGGCGGCGTCTGGCGTCGGCCCGTAGAACGGCATCATCGCGGTCGGGACGCCGGGGGCGCGCAACAGCTGCGCCCGCCACCGGTTGCCGACGGGCACGACCTCGATGAGGTACGCGCGCCCGCCGATGGTTTCTTCGAAGCGATGAACGGTCACGATACGCTGGTTGTGTAAGGGAAGCGGCTGTTGATCATAGTGAACGTGCACGCGCGATCAAGCGAAGCGCCACGCGAAGGCCGCGTCCACAGCCATCGCCACGTTCAATTCCGGACGCGTCCGGCGAAAAAAAAATTTGCGCGCGCAGGTTCTCCACAAGTTTTGCACGCATCGTCCACAAGTTTTCCACAACCTGCGCGGATGAGCGTCGATGCGAGGGGTACGGCGCGAAGGTACAATGGGTGGCCCCGTTTCAATACTGTGATCCGCACGACCATTGTTCTGGCGCTCTCGTGGCTCACCGTGCCCGCCCTGGCTGGGGCGGCTCCCGACGCCATGCTGTTCCGCCTGTACCTCACCGACGGCACCGCCGTCGTGAGCTATGGCGAATTTTCGCGCGTCGGCGACCGCGTGGTCTTCTCCATGGTGCTCGGCGGCGCCGCCGAGCCCCGCATTCATGCCGCCACGCTGCCGGCCAGCGTCATCGACTGGACGCGGACCGACCGCGACGCCGCCTCGACCCGCTATCAGTGGTACGCGCACACACGCGGTGAGGACGACTTCGGGCGCGTCAGCGACGAGGTGGCAGCTGTCCTCAATGCCGTGGTCCGCGGGCAGAACCGCGCGCAGGCGCTCGACGCGGCCCAGCGGGCGCGCGCGACGCTCACCGAGTGGGCGCACGACCATTTCGGCTACCGGCAGCAGGATGTGCGCGAGATCCTGGCGGTTCTCGACGAAGCCATTTCCGATCTGCGGGCGGCGACCGGCGTGGCCGCCTTCGAAGTGTCGCTCGTGGCACGGGCCTCCGACGTGGCGCTCGAGCCGATCGCCGGCATGCCCTCGGTGCTCGAGCAGATCAACCAGACTTTTCACGTGGCGGCGCTGACCGACGCGCCGGCCGAGCGCGTGGCGCTGCTCCAGGCGGCGCTCCGCCTGATCGCCGAGGAGCGATCGGTGCTCCCGCCTGTCGAGGCGGCCAACCTGCGCCGGTTCGCTGAATCGCGCATTCGTGAGGAGCAGGTCATCGACCGGCGCTACGCCGATCTGACACGGCGCCTGATGACGCAGGCCGCGCAGGGGGCGTCGCGGGCGCTGAGTGGCGACGTCCAGCGTGTGCTGGATCGCCTTCCCCGCGAAGACGCGCGGCTCGGCCGCCGGCGGCCGGACGTCGTGCAGGCCCTGCGCGTGTCGGTGCAGGCGCAGCTCGACGCCGCCCGGCGCCTGCGCCTGCTCCGCGATCAATGGGCCATCCGCCGGTCGCTCTACTCCCAATACCAGCGGTCGGTCGGCGTACAGCTGTTGCAGCTCGTGAAGTCGCAGCCCGCGCTCGAGGCCATCCGCCGGCTCGACGGCCCGCCGCCCGAAATGCTCCGGACCCTGCAGGCCCGCCTGCGCGGCGGCGCCGAGCGCCTCGAACGCGTCCAGGCTCCCCCCGACCTGCGGACGATGCACGAGCTGCTGCTCGGTGCGTGGCGGTTTGCAGAACAGTCCGTGAACGGCCGGTACGACGCGGCCCGGACGGCGAATGTCGGCGCGGCATGGGAGGCCTCGTCATCGGCCGCCGGCGCGCTGCTGCTGCTCTCGCGGGCGCAGCAGGAGCTCAGGACGCTGCTCGAGCCGCCGAAACTGCAGTGATCACGGCCCGCACGACACGGCTCGTGCGCGCGCCCAACCTTCATGCCTTTCGGCAGGCCGCCGCGGACCTGGCCTGCGGCGGAACGCCGTTTGACATCCGCGACCGCCTGGTGCTGGTGCCCACACGGGCGGCCGCAGCCTACCTGACGCGCTCCATCGAACGCCGGCTCGCCGACGCCGGCGCATTCGTCCTGCCCGACTTCGTCACTCGACACGAACTGCACGCGCGGCTGGCCCAGCGGCTGCCGCAGCCGCCGGCGGTGCTGACCAGCGCCGAACGCGAGGTCCTGATGGCGGTCGCGTGCGACGTCGCGGCCAGGGCGGGCGCCGAGCCGCCGTTCCACCTTCGGCCCGGGCTCGTCGCCGCCATTCTGGAGTTCTACGACACGCTCCGGCAGAACGCGCGGCAGGTCGACACCTTCGAGCGCCTGGCGCTCGGCATGCTCGAACCTGGCGCGGCCGACGACCGCGGCGCCGAGCGGCTGCTCCGGCAGACGCGGTTTCTTGTGGCGGCGTACCGGGCGTTCGAGCGCCTCCGTGAAGAGAGCGGGGCCGCCGACGAGCACGTGCTGCGCGATCGGCTGCTGGACGAACCCGCGTCACGGCCATGGCGACACGTGGTTGTCGCCGTAGGCGACCGGGCCTTCGATCCCTTCGGGTTGTGCGTGGCCGACTGGGATCTGCTCGCGCGCCTGCCCGGGCTCGAGCGCCTGGACGTACTGGTGACCGACGAGGTGCTCGCAGGGGCATTTCACGAGCGGATGCATCACCTGCTCCCGGGCATTGCGGAAACGAGGGTCGATGCGCGCGACGCAACGGCCGGGCCGGTTCTGCTCGTGCCGCCGGGTGGCGCGCTCGTACACGCCGCCCGCGACCGCGAGGAGGAAGTGGCGGGCTTTGCACGATGGGTGCGGGCCGGGCGGCCGGTGCTGGATCGGGTCGCCCTGGTCGTTCGCCGCCCCCTGCCGTACGTCTATCTGACGCGCCAGGTGCTGCGATCGGCGGCGATTTCCTCGCAGATGTTCGACGCGCTGCCGCTTGCCGCCGAGCCGTTCGCGGCGGCGCTCGATCTGGTGTGGGCGTGCGTCAGCGCCAACTTCGCCCGTGGCCCCGCGATCGCGCTCCTGCGGTCCCCGCATTTCACGTTCGACGCCGGCGGGGCCGCGCCGGCGCCGCGCGGCATTGCCGATCTCGACCGCGCGCTCGGCGAAGCCGGCTATCTTGGCGGCCTCGAGGCCCTCGAACGCCTGGTTGCGGGGTGGAGCGGGGCCGATTCCGGATCGCCGTCGACGGCGGCGCGCACGGCCGCCGCCGTGCTGCTGGCGACAAGCCGTGAGCTGGCACCTCTCGGCACCGCAGCGCCCTGCGCCGACCATCTCGACCGGCTCCTCGCGTTTCTCGGCGCCCACGCGCGGCTGCCGGCGTCCGACGATCCCATCCGCGTACGACTGCTGCGCGGCCGGGCCGCCGTCCTGGACGTGCTCGCCGCCCTGCGGGACGCCTACGGGCGTTTCGATCTCCGGCCGGTCGAGGTCCAGGTGGTCGCGGCCGTCGTGCGCCGATGGATCGAGGCGCGCACGTTCGCGCCGTTCACGGGCGAAGGCGGTGTCCACCTGATCGATGCCGACAGCGCGCGCTTCGGCGATTTCGATCGCGTGCAGGTCGCGGGCCTGGTCGAGGGCGAGTGGCCCGAACGGCCGCGCCGGAACATCTTCTTTCCCGCGTCCCTCCTGCGCGAGCTGGGCTGGCCGGCCGAGTCGGATCGGCTCCACTACGAGCGGGCGGCCTTCCGCGATCTCCTCCGGCTGCCCTCGTCACAGCTCGTCGTGTCGACATTCACACTCGAAGACGACGCGCTCGTGGCGCCGTCGCCGCTGGCGGATGTCGTCGCCGAATCCGGGCTGTCGGTGGAGGCGTACCAGGCGCCGGTCTCCCGCGTCTTCGACTACGAGGCGCTTGCATTCGACCCCGTGGAGCTCCGGTACGTGAGCGAAACCGCACGGACGGCGGCCGTTCGGCGGATCGAGGCCTCTGGCAGGTCGAGCGACCGCAAGGGGAGGACGACCGCGCGGCCGCTTGCCGCGTACGCGGTGGGGGCGATCGAGCGCTACCAGGATTGTCCGTTCAAGTTCTTTGCGGCCGACATACTCCGGCTCGAGGAGCCGCCCGCGGACCAGTCGGTGCTCTCGCCACGGGCGCACGGCACGTTCGTGCACGAAGTCTTTCAGCGGTTCTTCGAGGCGTGGGACGCGCGGGGCGACGGCACGATGACGGTCGATCGTTTCGACGAGGCGCGCGCGCTGTTCGAAGACGTCGCCGCGCCGCTGCTGGAACGGCTCCCCGCGCCGGATGCGGCGCTCGAGCGGGCACGGTTGTTCGGGTCGGCCGCGTCATTGGGCATTGCCGACGTTGTCCTCGGGATGGAAGCGTCGCGGCCGGCCCGGGTCGAGGAGCGGTGGCTGGAGTACCGGCTGGAGGGGGACTTCTCGCTCGGCACGCCCGACGGCCGGCGGGTGCCGCTCAAAGGCGTCGCCGATCGGGTCGACCTGCTCGAGGGCCACCGGCTCCGCGTGATCGATTACAAGTCCGGATCTGCGCCGAATCCCAGGCGTGCGCTGCAGGCGGCGATCTACGCGCTTTGCGCGCAGGAGCGGCTTGAGGATCGCGGGCGCGGCGCGTGGGCAGTTGACGAGGCGTCCTATGTCGCCTTTGCCGGCAAACGGACGGTCGTCCCCGTCGTGCGCGCGGGTGGCGCCGATGCCGCTGCCGTCCTGAGCAGCGCCCGCGAGCGTCTGCTCGAGGCCGTTGACGGGATCGCGCGCGGCGAGTTCCCGCCGAGGCCGCATGAGGTGCGGATCTGCACGTACTGCGCGTACCCGTCCGTCTGCCGAAAGGACTACGTTGGCGACGACTAACGCCCGGATTGTGGCGCGCGATGCGGACGCCCGGCAGCGGGCCGTCGACCCGCGGTTCAACGTGGCGCTGGAAGCGTCGGCGGGAACCGGCAAGACACGGGTGCTGGTGGACCGCTACATCAACCTGCTTCGTGCCGGCGTCAATCCCGCCAACATCCTGGCGATCACCTTCACGCGGAAAGCCGCGGCCGAGATGCGCGATCGCATCAGGGTGAGCCTGCTCGCGGCGGCGGAGCGGGGCGAGATTCCGCCGGCGCGGTGGCGCGAGCTGCAGGACCGGACCGCCGACATTGCCATCAGCACGATCGACGCCTTCTGCCTGTCGCTGCTGCGGGAGTTTCCGCTCGAAGCCGACGTCGATCCCGGGTTTGCCGTCGCGGACGAGACCGAGCTGCCCCGGTTTGTTGACGACGCGCTCGATCGGGCGCTCCGCATCTGCCGTGCGGTGGCCCGGCAGGATGAGGACATTGCGCTGGCGCTCGCCCAGCTCGGGGAGCGGCGTGTGCGTGCGGCGCTGGCGGCGCTCCTCGGGCGGCGGCTGGTTGCGCCCGGCGTGCTGCAGCGGTACCTGGCGAGGGGGCCGTCCGATCTGAACGGCGTCACGGTGAGCCAGCGCGCGGCCCGGTCGCTGTTCCAGTTCTTCGACTCGATGCGCGGCGGCTTCGACCGGTTCGTCGACACGGGGCCGCCGGAGCCCGCCTTCGCGCTCCTGCGGCGGAGTCTCAACCGCGCCCGCGAGGCGTCGGGCGGAGCAGCCGCCGACCCGGTCGCGGTCCGCGCGGCGTTCGCGCGGGCGCGCGATCACTTCCTGACCCAGGAGGAACATCCGCGCATCCGGTCGCCGTACCCGCGACGGCTGTTTGCCAACGAATCGGATTGGCGCGCCCACACCGCGCTCGTCGCCGATCACGCACCGGCGTTTGCGCAGATCTACCGTGGTTATCGGCGCGATCTGAATGTCCTCCTCTCGCGCGGCATGTTCCGCATGTTCCGAATCGCCGACACGGAATACCGGCGAACGCTCGACGCGCACGCGCTGCTGGATTTTTCGGATCTGGTGGCGCGCGCGCTCGATCTGCTGCGCCGGATGGAGGAGTTCTCGCAAAGCCGGTACCGCCTTGAATCGCGCTATCACCACGTGCTGGTCGACGAGTTCCAGGATACGAGCCGCGCCCAATGGGAGCTGGTGTCGCTGCTCGTGCAGTCGTGGGGGGCCGGTGCCGGACTGGCCGGCGGCGGCCCGCTCCAACCCTCGCTGTTCATCGTCGGCGACCGGAAGCAGTCGATCTACGGTTTTCGCGACGCCGATGTGTCGGTGTTGCGCGAGGCGGCGCGGCAGATGGAGCTGCTGCGTCCCGACCGCGACGTGCGCCGCTCGATTTCGCGCAGCTTTCGCGCGGTGCCGGCGTTGCTGGCCTTCGTCAACGACGTGTGCCAGGACATGGAGAAGGCCGGCGGAGACGGGGCGTTCGAGTACGAAGAGACCGACCGGTTTCCGGTCGAGGCCTCTGGGTCCGGTGCGTCCGACATAGCTGACGCGCTCGGCCTGGTGCCCGGCGCGACACCCGAAGACTGCGCCGAGGCGACCTCCGCCGAAATCGCACGGCTGCTGACGGAGGGAACGCCGGTGCGCGACCGGGAGAGCGCCGTCGTGCGGCCGGTGCGCCCCGGGGACATCGGCATCCTGTTTCGCTCGCGGGAGAGCCATCGCGAGTTCGAAGCGGCGCTGGCGCGGCGGAACATCCGCTCGTATGTCTACAAGGGCCTGGGGTTCTTCGATGCCGATGAGATCAAGGATGTCCTGGCGCTCATCCGGTATCTCGCGGATCCCGAATCGGACCTGGGCGCGGCGGCGCTCATGCGATCGCGCGTGTTCGGCGTGTCGGACGAAGCGCTGCGCCTGCTGGCGCCGCATCTGGCAGACGCGCTCGCTGCCGCTCGCGCGCCGCGGGCAGCGGCGGCGCTCGACGCGCCCGACGGGCAGGCCCTCGAACACGCCCGGACGTCGACCGCGCGATGGCTCCGGCTGGTCGACCGGATCGGACCGGCTGAACTGGTCGATCTGGCGCTGACTGAATCAGCGTACGCATTCGAACTGCGGGGCCTGCGGTTCCCACAGGCCCGTGAGAATCTGAAGAAGATGCGCGCGCTGCTCCGGCGCCTGCAGAACCGCGGCTACGCCACGCTGGCGCGCGTGGCGGCGCATCTGGACCGCCTGGCTGTCGGCGACGAGGCGAACGCCGCCATCGATGCTCTCGACGCCATCAACCTGATGACCGTGCATGCAGCCAAGGGCCTCGAATTTCCCGTGGTGTTTGTCGTCAATATCGGGCGTGGAACCGGCGCCCGGCGCGAGCCGGTGCGATGGTCGCCGGCATCAGCATCCGGACCGGAATCGGTGTCGGTCGGCGACTTCCGCTCAGACGCCGACGACGAGCGCGACACCAGGGAGCGTGAAGAGACGAAGCGGCTCCTGTATGTCGCGCTGACGCGCGCCCGCGATCGACTGTACTTTGCCGCCACGGTCAACGACGGCCGCACTGCCTCGTCGCGCGGCAGCCTGGCGGAGGTGTTGCCGGCGTCTCTCCTCCAGATGTCTGCGAGCGCGCGGCCGCCGCATGCGGAGTGGCGCTCGTCGTCCGGTTCCCGTCATCGATTTCGTGTCTGCGCCGTCGAAGAGGGCGGTGCGACCGATGTGTCTCCGTCCCCGCCGGCCGCCACGGCGGGGGCGATCGAGGATGATTTCGTCCCGCTCGTCGATACGACGTCGCCGCGTCAGACGAGCGCGTCTCGCGTGACCGATGGCGATCGTCAGCGCGATCGGCCGAGTGATGGAGGCGACGACTCGGATCGCCTTGTCGGCATCATGGTGCATCGGCTGCTGCAGCGGTTCGGCGTCGAGGCCAACAGCGCGGAACTCGGGGCGGATGTCGCCCTCCGTGTGCTGGGGACCGGCGAGGTGGCCGGGACGCCGCCGTCGCGGCCCATCGCGGCTCTGGCGGATGAGGCGCTCGCCGCGTACCGGTCGATTTGCCGCCGTTCCGACGTGCGGGATCTCTACGGCGCCGGCGAGCGGCTGCACGAAGTGCCGTTCACGATGCGCGTTGACGGCCGAATCGTCCGCGGCACCCTTGATTGCCTGGTCCGCGGCGGATCGGATCGGCTGACCGTGCTGGAGTTCAAGACCGGTCGCCCTCGCGAGGAGCATCGGGCGCAGCTCGACCTGTATCGACGCGCCGCGGAGCGTCTGTTCCCAGGCATGCGCGTCGACGGCACGCTGGTGTACGCCGACACCTGATCGTCACGATCCGGTCGTGCCGACCCATGGTGTGGCCGTTATTGCACCGCCAAATCCTCGTTTTATGGCCTGAAACCACGAGTATTGTCGAGTTGGCCGGGCCCGGCCACTTTCTGCATTGCGCTTGTCTGATCCCATCTCCTACAATCGAGTAAAAGGACGCGCCAGGGCGTTCAGTAGGAGTTGCCGTTTGACGACCAAAGAGGAGACGCGCGTGGCGCTGACCTGCCCCAGTTGTGGGAACGACCAGAACTTCCTCGTGAAAACGCTTCAGATGCACGTCGTGCACCTGGACGATTCGCGTGTGGAGGTGTCTGAGGAGGGCCGGCCGGCGGTGCTCGAGGTCCTGTGCGACGAGTGCGAGCACGCCCTCAACCTCGAGGAGATGGACGAGGGCATCCGCAAGGAGCTGCTGCTGACGCTCGGCGCGCGCTAGAGCACGGCCGCCCGGCTCGTCCACGGGCCCTTCCTTCACAGGTGCAGTTGACTTCGCGCCTGCCGATCCCTAAGGTACCCTCGAATTCATGAACGTCGACACGAGCTGTTTCGCGGACGAAGTCGTCGTCGATTTTCCGTCGGTCGCCCCGGCGGTTGAGCGGATGCGCCGGTCGTTTCTTGCCGAGGAGCGGGTGGCTGCGCTGCGCGCGACGATTCTGCTCACGGCGCACGCGGCGCGGCGCGGCGCCATGGTACCGGTCGAGGTGCCCGTCCCGCGCACCTGCCGCGCGTGCGGCGGCCGCGGCGAAACGTGGACCGGGCCGTGCAGCTGCTGCCGCGGCAGCGGCGACGAGCTTCGGCGCCATCAGCTGCAGGTTGCGGTGCCCGCCGGCGTCCTCGACGGCGCGCGGTTCACCGTCACGCTCTCGTCCCGCCACAACCCGCCAACCCGTCTCGAGCTCCGCGTCCTCGTCTCGTAAGTGGATCGCCACGTCAGGCTTCTCGGCATCCTGGCGAGCCTCTGGGGCGCGCTGGCGACGCTGGTCGGCGTCTCCATGCTCCTGCTGGCCGGCGGCGCCCTGGCCATCGTCGCCGATCCCGAGGCCACAGCCGTCTCCTTCGCCGCGGGACTCACGGCGTGGATCTTTGCCTCGATCGGCGTCTTCTCGCTGGTCTGGGGAGTGGCGCATCTCTGGGTCGCTACCCGACTGCGACGGCGGCACGCGCGAGGCCGCGTCGTCATGCTCGGTCTGGGCGTCGTCAACCTGCTGGTGTTTCCTTTCGGTACCGCGCTCGGTGCGTACGCGCTGTGGGTGCTGCTGACCAACGAGGGGCGCCGCCTGTTCGTGGCGCCGCACGTCGAGGCGATAAGATAGAGATGATGTCCTCGACGCTCGATCGCGATGCGGTGCTGGGTGCGCTCAAGATCGTGACCGATCCCGACTTGCGGCGCGATATCGTGTCGCTCGGCTTCGTCAAGAACCTCACAATCGACAGCGGCCGTGTGTCGTTCACCATCGAGCTGACCACGCCTGCCTGCCCCGTCAAGGATCAGTTGCGGGAGCAGGCGGCTGCCGCGGTGCGCGCGCTGGCCGGCGTGGTCGACGTCACGATTCAGATGACGGCCAACGTCCGTTCGGTGTCTGCCCCCGAAACCGGGAGGACTCCGCTGCCCGGCGTGAAAAATGTCGTCGCGGTCGGGGCCGGCAAGGGAGGGGTCGGGAAGACGACCGTAGCGGTGAATCTCGCGCTGGCGCTGGCCCGCTGCGGGAGCCGTGTCGGCATTCTCGACGGCGACATCTACGGACCGAACGTGCCCATCATGCTGGGACTGCAGACGCAGTTGACCACGGACGGGCAGCGCATCCAGCCGGCGGAGAAGTACGGCGTGCAGGTCGTGTCGATGGGCTTCCTCACCGGGGAGGACGCCCCGGTGATCTGGCGCGGCCCGATGCTCCACGGCGCCATCCAGCAGTTTTTCCGGGACGTCGCGTGGCACGACCTGGACTACCTGATCGTGGACATGCCGCCCGGCACCGGAGACGTGGCGCTTAGTCTCAGTCAGACCGTCCCGGTGGCCGGCGCGATTGTCGTGACGACGCCACAGCAGGTATCGCTCGCGGACACGCGCCGCGCGGTCCGGATGTACCAGAAACTGAACATCCAGCCGCTCGGCGTCGTGGAGAACATGAGCTATTACGCGTGCCCCAACTGCCACCACGAGGCCGACATCTTCGGGTACGGCGGCGGCGAAACGCTCGCGCAATCGATGGAGGTGCCGTTCCTCGGCCGTCTACCGGTGTACCAGCCAATCCGGGAGGGGAGCGATAACGGAGTGCCGTTGGTTGTCAGCGAGCCGGGGTCGCCGGCGGGGCGTGCGTTCGTCACGTTGGCCGAGCGCACGGCGGCGCAGATTTCGATCGCGGCGCACAAGGCCGCCGAGGCGAACAAGGGGAAGATTCCGCTTATTCAAGTCCGGTGACGCGCACGCCGGCGGCGGTCTGGAACGCCGCGCTGGCGGCGACGCGGACGGCGTCACCTGCGGGGATCAGATAGAGCGCCGCCACACGGTGCGCCTCTGCCCAGCGCAGCCCCTCATCCGGTCCCATCACAAAAAGCGCCGTCGAGAGCGCGTCGGCCGCCAGCCCGCGCCGATGCCAGACGCTCACCGATCCGCCAAATCGCGCGGGTTGACCCGATCGCGGATCGAAGATGTGACTGACGCGAATACCGTTGACGACGAGGTTTCGTTCGGATCCGCCGCTCGTAGAGAGCGATCCCTCCAGCAGGCGAACCTGCAGAAACGGCCGGTCGCGGTGGCGGGGGTCTGCTATGGCAACCGGCCATCCGCCGGCCGGAGTCGGTCCGCCGACCGAGATCTGACCGCCGAGGTTGATCATCCACGCAGAATCACCGAGTGCCGCGTCGACGCGGTCGAGCGCTTCACCCTTGCCGAACGCGCCCACGTCGATCGTGGCGTCAGCGTGCTTCGTGAGCGTGCACCGCGACGAGTCGAAGGAGAGCCGCGACAGACCCGAGAGCGATTGGGCCCGGCGCGCAGCCTCCCGCGTTGGTATCGCGCCCTCCCCATGAACGTCCCAGGCTTCGAGCAGCCGTCCGATACCTGGGTCGAACGCGCCGCCGGTCGCCTCGTACCACTGCCATACGGCGGCAAACATGTGGCACAGCGTGGGCGTCGCCTGCCACGGCACTCCGACCGGCTGATGGTTCAGCGCTGAGATGCGGCTCGTGTCGCGCCACGTACTGAGTTCGCCCTCTGTCTCGTCGAGCACCGCAAGGGCGGTGTCGAGCGCGGCACGTCCTGTGTCGCGCGTCGGTGCGTAGGCGGCGAGGGTTGCACGGGTGCCCATGACGTAGACGTCACGCGCGACAAGCGCGGGGGCGCCGCCTCTGGCAGCGAGGGCGGCGCAGCTCGTCAGCGCCAGCGCCGTAACGAGCCGTGTCACGCCACCTCGCGGACGGCGGAATTCTGTCGGCGCCCAAGACGAGCGCTGACGACGAGGTGTGCGCCGTATGTCAGGGAAAAGACCGCGCCGGCTGCCACGTGAGCGATCACGAGCGCGCGCAGCCACGCGGCGTCGGATGTGACTTGCAGCAGGTAGCCGGACAGGACCATGAGGGCAAGAGTGCCGAGCGAGAGGTAGCCCGAACGCCGGTTCGGCAGCGCCGACGCGCCGAGCTTCTTCATCACATGCGCATCGAGGACGATGCCGAACACAAAAATGAAGCCGGGCGAGGCGATGACGTGCAGGCTGAGTGCGGGCACCTGCCAGGGGTGGTTCACCACCGCAAAGGCGTCTGCTGCCTCGACAAAATATTTCATCCACAGGTACGCGAAGCCGGTGGCTGAGACGACGAACGCCAGCGCATTAAACGTCCATCGCTGCCAGCGCTTCACCGCCCGCCTCCACCCATCAGCACCTGATCGACGGCGAGTACACGCCTGACGGCTTCAGTGGCGGCCCGGGCCGTCAGTGTCGCGCCCGCGAGAGGACGAAGCGCGCGGTTCATCGCCAGGTCGTTAGTGAGACCTCGTCCCTGGTATTGCCGAAGCCACGGTTCCGGCGCGTGGAACTCCGGCGGCTCGAGAAAAGCGGTGACGTCGAGACGCAGGACGTGTCCCTCAGAGTCGAGCGAGATCAGCAGGCTTTCCTTCTTCGTTCGCACGGTGTGAGTGTCGACGTAGGCGCGCCCGACGGTTCGGCCGTCCCGCGACGCGACATAGCGGGCGACCAGTGCGGATGGGACGCGTGTTCCTGCCCGCACCGCGGCCCCCTTCATCTGCGCCGGCGTCAGGAACAGCTGCTCGGCCCGGATCTGCGCGCCAGGATATACACCGGCCAGCGCCTCCTCGCGGCTGAGCGCCTGCGTATTCGGGGTGGCTCCCGCGTAGATCCAAAGCCCGACACACAGAGCTTGAAGCCCGCGCATTCGATATGTCACGGCGTCGCGCATCTCAGAAGGCGTATCCGAGACTAACGTTGAACTGGCCGCGACCCGTGCGGGCGGCGTTGGTGACCCGCTGGTAGTCAGCCTTGATTGCCACGTTCGGAATCGGCTTCAGTTCCACACCGAGTGTCGTGAACGTGCCGTCGCGCGCGAGGTCTTCTCGAAAGCCCTGCGGAATGCGGCTCTGCGTGTTCACTCGTTCGTAGCGCACGTACGGCGTCAGGGCGAGCGCTGTGCCGTACTGAGACAGGACGTTGTAGCCCGCCTGAACGTAGCCGCCATGCATCGTCTCCGCGACGGGGGTTTCGACCGCGAGGCCAATCGCGCGGCTGGCCTGGCCAGCGTTGTCGACGCCCGCATGCGCGAACAGCGCCCGGAAATCGATACCGCGTACCTGCGCCTGGGCATGACCTTCAACGATCGTCGTCTGGACTTCGAGGTCGCCAAGCGCCGCCTGGCCGGAGTTCCCGGTGTAGAGGCCGATGCCCCCGACGATGCCGGGTACTGGAGCGACATCCAGTCGGCCGGAAAATGCCGGTCTGTCGGCGACCGCCTCGACGCCGCCCTGCCTGCCGCCGCGCAACCCGGCCGAGGTGAAGCTCTCGGCTTTGAAACCGTTGGTGATGTAGGCGCGGACGTTGAGCCGGCCAACAGATGCGAGCAGGCCGGCGCCGTTTTCATGCCAGGTGGACGGGATGATGCGCCGCTCGGTTTCAGGCCGGCGCGTGCCGAGAAACACGTTCGGCTCGTGGAACTCGTTGACGAGCCCGAGCGGAATCAGCACCATCCCGCCTCGTAGCGTCAGCCTGTCGTTCACGAGGTAGTCGATGTACGCGAATTCGACGCCCACCTCTTCACCGCCGTGTTCCAGTTCGATCTCCGAGTTGACGAGGAACCGGTCGTTAAAGCGGTAGCCCGCATACAGCACCGCGCGAAGGAAATCGAGGCGCGTGGACGGGGCCCCCGCAGCGCCGCGTTCGTTCTCGTCGTTGAAATGTTCGAGCAGCATCTCGCCGTAGCCGGCGAGCGATACGCCTTGAGTGGCGCGTCGATAGGTCGCGGCGGCCGAGGGCGCCAGACCGAGCGCCCGTCGCCGCTCCTCGGTCAGTTCGGCCTGGGCCGCTTCGCCGCTGCGAAGCTGTTCGACTTCGGCCGCGAGAACATCGATGCGTCGGCGGAGCTCATCGATCGACGTGCTCTCCTGCGTTTCGACGGCGGATGCGGGCCCGGGAGCGTCAGCGGGTTGAGTGGTGGTCGATGGACCGCCGTCGATAGCCCCGTCGGGCTGCTGCGCGGCTGTCGGTGCCGCGGAAAGTGTGAGCAGGGCGGCTGCGAAGCAGAATCCCGTGGCGCGCGTGGTGCGAGGCATCGAACATGAACTCCTGGCGGCGGCTGTTATTTATCGTGAGATTGAGTCTCACTTTCACGTCAGGAGTCTATATCCGACTACTTTAGTCGGTCAAGCACAGAGACCCGGGATAGGATGCGGTGGCGTGGAATACGCAACGCTTCCCTTCATCAAGCAGACGCTCGCCAATGCGCTTGACGTCATCGTCCACGAGGACCACCACATCCCGATTGTCGCCGTAAACATCTGGTATCACGTGGGTTCAAAGGACGAACAACCAGGCCGTACGGGATTCGCCCACCTCTTCGAGCACCTGATGTTCGAAGGCTCCGAACACCACAACTCGGGCTTCTTTCCACCGTTGCAGCAGGCCGGTGCGCTCCTCAACGGCTCCACCAATACCGACCGTACGAACTACTGGGAAGTCGTGCCGACGAGCGCGCTCGACCGGGCACTCTGGATGGAATCGGACCGGATGGGGTATCTGCTGCCGGCACTCACGCAGGACCGGTTTGAGACGCAGCGCGACGTCGTCCTGAACGAACGGCGGCAGAATTACGAAAACCGGCCGTACGGGTTCGCCATGATGGCGATGACGGCAGCGTTGTTCCCTGAGGACCATCCGTATCACTGGCCCACTATCGGGAGCCCTGATGACATTCGTGCCATGCGCCTTGAGGAAGTGCGGGACTTCTTCCGGACGTATTACCACCCCGGCAACGCCTCGCTGACGCTGGCCGGTGACATTGACCCCGCCCGGGCGCTCGAACTCGTCGAGCGGTACTTCGGTGATCTGCCCGCTGGTCCGAAGCCCCAGTCGGTGCGCGCGGTGGCCGCGCTCGATCGCGAGCGCCGCCTTCTTCTCGAAGACCGCGTGGAGTTGCCGCGTGTCTACATGGCCTGGCACTCGCCGCGAATCTTCGCCGACGGCGACGCAGAGATGGATCTCCTCGCCGACCTGCTGGCCAACGGGAAGACGTCCCGTCTCTATCGCACGCTCGTATTCGAGCGTCGTGTGGCGCTCGATGTCTCCGCGGCTCAGAGCTCGCGCGAGCTGGCAGGCTTCTTCTTGCTGGTCGCCACGGCCGCTCCAGGACAATCGCTCACCGAGATCTGTGCGGTGATCGATGTCGAACTGCAGAGGCTGGCGGAAGCAGGTCCGTCGGAGGCTGAGATGGAGCGCGCGCGCGCCCAGACCGAAGCCCAGTTCATGTACCGCCTTCAGACCATCGGTGGCTTTGGGGGCAAGTCCGACCAGTTGAACGCCTACAATGTGTTTCGCGGCGACCCCGGATTTTTTGCCACCGATTTGGCCCGTTACCGCGACGCGACGCGTGACGGCGTCGGCGCCGCGGCGCGCCGGACACTCACACGTGACCGCCGCGTGGTCCTTAGCGTGGTACCACGCGGCCAGGCGCCGCTCGCGTTGCCGGGATCCGACCAGGTCTCTGTCTTCTGATGCGCGTGGATCGATCGCGTCTCCCCGATGTCGGGCCGGACCCCGCCTTTGCATTTCCGAGCATCGCCCGGCATACGCTCGGCAACGGCCTCGACGTCCGCACCGTCGAGCATCAGACGGTCCCGGTCGTGACGTTCGTCGTCCAGGTCGAGGGGGGGCTCGGCGCCGATCCGGCTGGTGCGGAAGGGCTCGCGGCGCTCACGGCCGACATGGTGGACGAGGGGACGGGCACGTTGGGCGCCCTCGAGGTCGCCGAATCACTGGCGGCGATCGGCGGCGATTACGACGTCGACGTCGGGCCGGATGTCACCGTGTTCACGCTGACCACGCTGGGGCGTTTTGCGGAACGTGGCGCGACCCTGCTGGCCGATCTCCTGGTCCGCCCCAGCCTGCGCGACGCCGATTTCGATCGGGTACGGCGCCTGCGACTCGATCGCCTCCGTCAACTCAAGGACCTGCCGCCCGCCCTGGCCGAGCGGGCGTTTCTCCGGCTGCTGTACGGCGACCACCCCTACGGCCACCTGGCTATCGGCACCGAGTCGGCGCTCACCGGGCTCCAGCTGGACCGGGTCGTTGCATGTCATGCGCGCACATTCGTGCCGAGCCGCGCCACGCTCGTCATCGCCGGCCCGATGGCGCATGCCCGATTGCGGACCGTTGCCGAGAACGCATTCTCGCGGTGGCCTGAACACGCGCGAAGCGGAGGCCTCCAGGCCGCCGCCATCGAGCCGATCAGCCTGCCGACGCGACTGGCGATGGTGCCGCGTGAGGGTGCGGCGCAGTCCGAGCTGCGGATCGGGCACCTGTCGGTTCGACGCAACACGCCAGACTACCCGTCACTGCTGGTGATGAATGCGGTCCTCGGCGGCCAGTTCGTCAGTCGAATCAATCTCCGTCTTCGTGAGGAGAAGGGCTACACGTACGGCGCCCGGACGGGCTTTGCGTGGCGACGCGGGATGTCACCGTTTTCGCTGCAGGCGAGCGTGCGCACCACGGCGACCGCCGACGCCATCCGCGACGTGCTGGCCGAATTCGAGGCGCTGCGGGGGTCTCGGCCGCCCTCCGACGACGAGATGGCGCTCGCCAAGGCCTCGCTCACGCGGGGCTACCCCCGGAACTTCGAAACGTCGCAGCAGGTCGCGCGCGCGGTGGCGCAGCTGGCGCTGTACGGTCTGCCCGATACGTATTTCGAAACGTTCATCCCGGAGGTGAACGCGGTCCAGACAGCAGACGTGGTTCGCGCCGCGAAGCACTACGTCGATCCGGCGCGCGCGGCAACGCTCATCGTGGGCGATCATGCCGTGATTCGCGACTCACTGGACACGCTGGGCCTCGGCGCCCCGGAGCTGCTGTCGCCCGGCCCATAGGACGTTCCGTGACGGCCCGCCCCGCGGCCTACAGATTCTTTCGAAGGAACTGCGTCAGGACGTAGCCGTCAACGAACTTGAACGGGGCCAGTCCGGTGCTGTAGTGGCCGCAGGGCAGCACCACGACTTTGTGCGGCAGTTCGCGCCGCCGGAACTCGGTGACGAGTTCGCGGGAGAGATCCACTGGAAACGTCAGGTCGTAGCGCGCGTAGACCAGGAGTGTCCGTGCGTGACCGATGCGATCGAAATAAGACGAGGGGCTGATCGGACGCCACAGGGCCCGAAGCAGATCGAGATCGACGCTGGCGTCGAGTCCCTCACGCACGTGGCGCGTGGAAATTCCCCGCCAGACGACGTCGGCAAATCGCGGCGAGACGTGGTTGAGCGCCTGGACGCGTATGCGCGGCTCGTGCGCCGTCGTCAGCAGTGCCAGGCAGGAGCCGAGGCTCGTTCCGAGAATGCCGATCCGCTCGTAGCCCTGCCGGGCGAGCCATCCCACCGCGCGGCGAGCGTCGAGCACTGCCTGGCGGCACACCTGAACCGTCCGCGCGACGTTCGAGCTGACGATGTAGTCGGCGCGGGCCAACTCGGGCGGCATGCGGGCATCGTGATATGGCAGGCTCATCCGCAGCGCCGATACCCCGAACCGGGCCAGCACGCGCGCCAGGCCGATGTGCCCGTCGGCATCGGCGTTCCACTGGGGCAGCACCACCACCGCGCGGCCCCGCCGGCCCGGCCGTCCGACGGCCGGCTCGCCAGGGGCGGGGAACCAGCGGGCCCACACGACGTTGTTCGCCGGATGGGGCGTCGTGAGCGCGCTCGGAAATCGGAGCGTCCCGGTCCCGCGGCGCGCGCCACGGCCGCCCTCGACCGGATCGAACTCGTACTCACGGGTCGACGGCGTCTCGAAAAACGCCTCCGTGTCGAGCATGACTTCGTCCACCCAGCGCAGCAGACGGTCGACCGGCGCCTGGGCGCCGTTCGGGGGAATCCAGTCGAGTCCCCACTCGAACGGCCGAACGACGCGATTGGTGGTCGCCGCCACCAGGCGGCGTTCCCACGTGTGAAAGAGCGACGAGATCATCTGCGCCGGTGATTGAACGGCCCCAGCCTCAACGCGACATTCCCGTTGCCAGGCAGGGCTCCAGCGCGGCGGCGAGGTCGAGCAGGGCGGCGGTTCCGCCCTGCGAGCCCACGAGCTGCGCGCCGACGGGGAAGCCCTCGGCCGACGTGCCACAGGGGAGCGTCATCGCGGGGTGTCCCGTGAGGTTGAACAACTGTGTCAGACGGAGCATGACGTTGCGGATCGGCTCGTCGGCGCCTGCGAGGCGTACCACGTCGGCGCCGATTGTCGGAGCGGGTATCGGCAGCGTCGGCAGCACCAGCGCATCGCAGCCGCGCAGGGCCCGATCGACATCTTCGCGCAGGACCTCGCGTTCGCGCAGGGCCTGCGCGTAGTCCTCGCTGAGGATGCCGCGTCCTCGCTCGAGCCGCAGGCGCACGTTCGGCGTGTACAAATCGGGCTGCCGCTCCAGCGTGGCCGCATGATACGCGGCCGCTTCACTCAGCACGATACGGGTATAGACCAGTCCGATGTCGCCGGCGTGCGGGATCACGGCATCGCGCAACTCGGCGCCGGCCTCGCGCATGCGAAGGCACGCCTGGTGGAACGCCGACTCCACCTCCGGATCGAGCAGCGCCATGAAGTAGTCGCGCAACACTCCCAGCCGCAGTCCGCGGAGGTTGCGGCGCGTCCCCGTCGCCACCGGAGACGGTTCACCCCGAAGCGCGTCGTACAGGATCCGCGCGTCGGTGGCCGATCGACAGATCGGGCCCACGTGGTCGAGGGTCACGCTGAGCGGGACGACCCCGTCGGTGGAAATCTCTCCGAAGCCGGGTTTCAGCCCGACCAGGCCGCACGCCGCCGCGGGAATGCGAATCGAGCCGCCGGTATCGGTGCCGATTGACGCGTACGCCATGCCGGCGAGCACCGATGCTGCGGAACCCCCCGATGATCCGCCCGGCGATCGGCGGGGATCGAGCGGATGGCGTGCAGGGCCGAATGCCGAATCCTCGTTCGTCGGACCGAGGGCGAACTCGTGAAGATTGTTCTTCCCGACCAGGATGGCGCCGCCCGCGCGCAGGGCGCGGACCGCGGCTGCGTCGTTGCGGGCCATATGGCCCGCGCGCACGCGCGAGGCGGCCGTCGTCGGAGCGCCCGCCACGTCAAAGAGGTCCTTGATCGAAAGTGGAACGCCGTGCAGGGGTCCGCGATCCCGCCCCGCCGAGAGGTCCACGTCGGCCTGACGAGCCTGCGCGCGCGCCTGGTCGGCGAAGACCGTAATGAACGCGTTCAACGACGGGTTGCGCGCCGCGATCGACTCGAGGCAACGCTCGGTGGCGACTTCGGCAGTCAGGTCGTGCGCCCTCAGCGCCCGCGCGAACTCTGCGATCGTGTGCGGTTCAGCGTGCATGTGCCGCGTCGGCGTCGTCGCGCGGCGCGCGCGCTATCCCCACCGCTCCTCCAGATACGTCTTCAGCGCGCGCAGCGCGAGCATCCAGCCGTTCGACATGATGTCGTAATACCTGGCCCAGCGCTCGCTTGTCTCGTCGTAGCCCGATTGCCGCAGACGCAGCAGCGTACCGTCGCCGTGTGCCGTGGCCCTCACATCGAGCGCCATCGGCCCGATCGGCTCTCCGTCGGGCGGGTGCCAGTACAGGTCCGCGATGAAGAAGTCGCGCCCCGGCGTGAACTCGACCACGGTGCCGTGCAGGGTGCCGCCGAGCCGGCCGAGCATCGCGTCGCGCCACGCGGTCGGCTCCCATTCCACGGCGTAGCTGCCGAAGGCGCGCGGCACGCACACCGATCGCGAGACCTCCCACCAGACCGACAGCGCCTCGGGGTCGAAAAATGCGTCGAGGGCCGCGGCGGGCGGTGCGTGAACGACGAAGCTCTGGACGAAATCCCGCATGAACGGTTGTCCTTTCCGCATTGTGCCTCGATAATCGCGGAATGCAGCCGCTTGCCTACCTCGATCCCGAGTTCCTCAACAGCGCGGAAGCCCGACCGCTGCGCATCCTGGCCGAGTACCTCGAGCCGCTGCAGCGGTTCAAGGCGGAGGACATCCAGGATACCGTCGTCTTTTTCGGTTCGGCGCGGATCCACAGCCGCGAGCACGCCGAACGGGCGCTGGCCGGACTTGTGCGCCGCCTCGCGGGCCGGCGCAGTGTCGATCCCGAGGGCCGCCTGGCGCGCGGCCGCAAGGCGCTCGAATGGTCGCGTTACTACGAGGAGGCGCGCGAGCTGGCGCGGCTGCTCACCGGCTGGTCGCGTTCGCTGGAGTCGTCTCATCACCGGTTCGTGGTCACGTCGGGCGGCGGCGCGGGGATCATGGAAGCGGCCAACCGCGGCGCGATGGAAGCGGGCGGCAAGACGATGGGGTTCAACATCAAGCTGCCGCTCGAGCAGGACGCCAATCGCTACATTACCGACGGCCTGCACTTCGAGTTCCATTATTTCTTCATGCGCAAGTTCTGGTTTGCCTATCTGGCCAAGGCGCTGGTGATCTTTCCGGGAGGCTTCGGAACGCTCGACGAAATGTTCGAAATCCTCACGCTGATGCAGACCGAAAAACTCGACAAGCAGATCCAGATCATCCTCTACGGCACCGACTACTGGGACCGGATTCTCGATTTCGAGCCGCTCGTCCAGTGGGGCGCCATCAGTCCGCACGACATGAAGCTGCTGCAGCGCGCCAACGCCCCGGGGGACGCGTTCGAGCTGCTCAAGGCGCACCTGACGACGCATCATCTGGCCACCGGGACGACGCAGGAGATGAAGGCGCCGGGGATCGCCAAGACGCGATCGTGACCACAGGCCCGGCGGCACAGGAGGACCTTCCGGTCCGCCTCAGTACAGGAGGTACGGCCGCCGCAGGCGTGCGAACGCGTCTTCGTCTTCGCGCCATGCGCCGATCAATTCGTCTAGCGGCGCGTCCGACTCGATCTGCCGCCGCAACCGGTCGGAGCCCGCGAGGATATCGATCGGCGGCTTCTCGCGCTCGTACTCGTAGGGCGGAGGTCGCCAGGCGAACGCCGCCGGGTCGAATCGGCGGAACATCTGGATGAGCGCCACCCCTGTCAGCACCGGGCGGAATGCATCCCGGTCGACGACGTGAATCTGGCAGCCGCCGCACGCGCGCTGCGCGTGCTTCTGAAACGTCGGCTCGAAGGCGGCGGGCCGGAAGAACACCCCGGGAAGCTCGAGGGCATGCATCGCGGCGGCGAAGCGGTCCGCATCGATCCCCGGCGCGCCCACCAGCTCAAACGGCCTGGTCGTGCCGCGTCCTTCCGACAGCAGGGTGCCTTCGAACAGCACGGTGCCGGGGTACACGATCGCGGTGTCGAGGGTCGGCATGTTTGGCGACGGCATCACCCAGGGCACGCCGATCTGGTCCGCGTACAGAGCCCGATGCCACCCTTCCATCCTGACAATCTCGAGCGAGGCGCCGATGCCGAAGTGCTCGTTGAACAGTGCGGCCAGCTCGCCGATGGTCATGCCGTGGCGCATCGGAATCGGGAACTGCCCGACGAACGATTCGAATCCGCGCACCAGACTGGCGCCCTCGACCTGGACGCCCCCAATCGGATTCGGCCGATCGCAGACGACCACCGGGACGCCGTGCCGCGCCGCCGCACGCAGGCAGTGCGCCATCGTGTAGATGAACGTGTAGATGCGCGCGCCGATGTCCTGCAGATCGATCACGAGGATATCGACAGTACGCAGCATGTCGGCCGTCGGCTCGCGCGTCTCGCTGTACAGGGAGTAGACGGGCACGCGTCGCGCCGGATCGTGCCCGTGCGCCGACTCCACCATGTTGTCCTGGACGTTGGACCGGAACCCGTGCTGCGGTCCGAAGATCGCCGCCAGACGGACCCCGTCGGCCTCCGCCAGGGCATCGACGACGTGCCGGAACGTCCGGTCGATCGACGCATGGTTACAGACGACGCCGACGCGCGCGCCGCGAAGCCGATCGGAATTGAGAAGGAGTTCCGACCCGACGCGCACGTGGTTGGCGCCAACAAGAGACATTCCATCATTATGCGGCGCCCCGCTCCGGTCCTGATGGATCATGTTGACCGTCGCAGAACGCTCGCCGGCGGCGGTCGATGCGATGGAGGTGCACACCAGGTGAGCTATGCTGGGCTGCACTCACCATGAAAATTGCCGTGATGGGATCGGGCGGGCTGGGCGGCCTGTACGGCGGCCGGCTCGCGCACGCCGGCTTCGACGTCGCGTTCATCGCGCGCGGCGCCCACCTGACCGCGATGCGGAAGGACGGGCTGCGGCTCGAAAGCGACGCCCATGGCGACGTCCAGCTTGCACGGGTCACCGCCACCGATGATCCGTCGGCCGTCGGCCCCGTCGACTACGTGCTGATGGCTGTCAAGCTGTGGGACACCGACAGCGTCGTCGGCGCGATCCGGCCGATGGTCGGGCCGGACACCGCGGTGATCTCGCTGCAGAACGGCGTCATCAAGGACGATATCCTGCGCCGGGAGTTCGGCGACGGCGCCGTGATGGGAGCGGTCGCGTACGTCGCGACCAACATCGCCAGACCTGGCGTCATCAGGCAGACCGGACCGATGCAGCGGTTCATCCTGGGCGAGTACGACGGCCGCCGTTCGGCGCGTGCCACACGACTGCTCGAGGCGTTGCTCACGGCCGGCATCCAGGCCGAGATCTCGGACGACATCCGGCGCACGCTCTGGGAAAAATATGTCTTCCTCGTCGGCCTGTCCGGTACGACGACAACGATGCGGTCCACTGTCGGCCCGATTCGGGAACATCCGCAGGCGCGCGCCTTCCTGCGCGACCTGATGCAGGAGACGGTGGCCGTCGGCCGCGCGCACGGCGTGAACCTGCCGGACGGCTACGCGGACGAGCGGCTGGCCTTCCTCGACTCGGTGCCGCCCACGATGACCTCGTCGATGCATCACGACCTCGAGCACGGCAACAAGCTGGAGGTCGCGTGGCTGTCGGGGGGCGTGGTGCAGCTCGGGCGCGCCGTGAACGTACCGACGCCGGCCAACCGCGCCGTCTGGGACATCCTCGCGCTGCATGCCAACGGCCGCGCCGCCCGCTGACATCACCCTGCCGCGGCTCAGCATCCGCGCCATCCGGGCGGTGCCGGTGCTGGTGCCGATGACCTGCGCGCTCGGTACGAGCGCGGCCACCGTGCGGAGCGCCCCGCTCCTGCTCGTCGATCTCGAAACGCACGAAGGCGTCACCGGCTGCGCGTATCAGTTCTGCTACCGGCTGGCGGCGGCGCCGGCCATCGCGCGGTTTCTCGACGACATCCTCGACCTGATCCGTGGCGAACCCGTCGTTCCCGCCGATCTCTGGGCGGCGCTGACGAAGCGCTACACGCTCATCGGCGTGCAGGGGATCGTGCGGATGGCGATGGCGCTCGTCGACGTGGCGGGATGGGATGCGCTGGCGAAGGCCGCCGGCGTGCCGCTGGCGCGGCTGCTCGGCGCGGACCCGCGGCCGGTGCCCGCCTACAACAGCAACGGCCTCGGTCTGATGCCGACGGGCGAACTGGCCGACCAGGCCGAGCAACTGCTCGAGGGGGGCTTCCGCGCGGTGAAGCTGCGACTGGGGTACCCGACGCTCGATGAGGACCGTGCGGCGGTCCGGGCTGTGCGGACACGCGTCCCGGCCGGCGTCGCCGTCATGGTCGATTACAACCAGGCGCTCACCGCCCCCGACGCGGTGCGGCGCGCGCGCGCCCTGGACGAGGAGGGCGTCTACTGGATCGAGGAGCCGGTCCGGCATGACGACTTCACGGGGTGCGCCGGCGTGGCGGCGGCGGCGAAGACGCCGGTGCAGATTGGCGAGAACTTCTCGCAGGTGTCCGACATGCAGAAGGCGCTGGACGCGCGGGCGTGCGACTGCGTGATGCCCGATCTCGAGCGC
>JACQZV010000118.1 GCA_016213695.1 Acidobacteriota bacterium
CGCCTCGGGCTTCAGCTGGACCCGCGGAAACAGGCCTCGAAAAGGTCGCGACTGGCGGCCTGGCCGGCCGCCAGTGTGCGCAAGAACGGGCAATTTTAGGCCTGATTTTGAGGCCCGGGCAATGGGAAACCTGCAAGTGCCCGATATACAAGGGGTAGCGTCCAAACGGTATGGGAACTTGCGCGCCGATGGTATTACAATCTCACTGGCGTTTGTGCGCGTCACGACGTGACATTATGGCGCTGGATGGACGTGTCGGTGTCCAGAGCCAGGGGTACGTGGTAGTGTCGCCCGAAGTTTGTCTCGAACCGGTATGACGTTTCTCACCGAAAGCCATCTCGGATGAACGGCCAGATTCCTCCGGAGTTCGCGCAGAAGACCGCGCCAAATCGGGCCGGAACCACCGATGCACCCGAGTTGTCTGTCGTCTCGGGTAACGGCAGCACCGGCGCGGCGGGATATGGCTACGGCGGCTATGGGGGCTATGGCGGGGGCAGCGTTGCCGGCGACTCCGAGCTGACGTTCGTCCATTATCTCCAGATTCTGTACCGCCGGAGGTATCTCGCAGCCACGGCGTTTCTGGCGGTGTTCCTGGCCGTGTCGCTGTCGGCGTTCACGGCGCCGCGCATTTATCAGGGTAGCGTGCGGATTCTGATCGAGCGCGACAACCCGAACGTGGTGTCGTTCAAGGAAGTCCTCGAGCAGAACGACGTCAGTGACGACTACTACGAGACGCAGTATCGCATCCTGCAGAGCCGCGGCCTGGCGAGGCGCGTCATCGAGAAGCTCGACCTCTGGACGAATGCACCGTTCGCCGCGCCGGCGCGCATCACGTTCCGTGGCATCCTCATGTGGCCCGTCAACGTCGTGACGCGGTGGTTCGACCCACCGCGGCCGGTAGAGGCACCCGCCGCGCAGGAGACGCGGGCGCAGACCGCCGTGCTCGACGCGTTCCTCGGCAATCTCACCGTCGAGCCGGTGCGGTACAGCCGGCTGGTGGACCTAAAGTTCCGCTCGATGGATCCGGGGTTTGCTGCCAAGGTGGCGAATACCTCTGCGCAGGAGTACATCAGCCAGAGCGTCGAATTCAGGTCCAACACCACCAAGGAAGCCTCGGAGTTCCTGACGGAGCAGCTCGCCGAGCAGCGCAAGAAGCTCGAAGCCAGCGAGCGCGCCCTGCAGGCCTACCGCGAACGCACTAACTCGGTGTCGCTCGAGGAGCGTCAGAACATCGTTGTCCAGAAGCTGCAGGAGCTGAACGCGGCGGTCACGAAGGCCAACACCAACCGCATCCAGAAGGAGGCGGCGTTCAACCAAGTAAAAGTGGCCCTCGAGAATCCCGCAGCCCTGGATACCGTCCCGGCGATCCTCGGCAATACGTTCGTGCAGCAGCAGAAGGCGCAGCTGGCCGATCTCCAGCGGCAGCGCGCGCAGCTGGCGGAGAAGCTCGGGCCGAATCACCCGGACATGGTGAAGGTGAACGTCGCGATTCAGAACGCCGAAGTGCGGCTTCGCGCCGAAGTTGCTCAGATCATGCAGTCGATGCGCAGCGACTACGAAGGGGCCGTCGCCGAAGAACGCACGCTCACGGCCGCGCTCAATCAGCAGAAGGCGGAAGCGCAGACGCTCAACCGCGCCGGCATCGAATACGGGGTACTCGAGCGCGATTCGACCGCCAACCGCCAGATGTTCGAAGCGCTGCTGCAGCGAACGCAGGAAACCGGCGTCTCCGAGCAGCTGAAGACGGGGAACATTCGCATCGTGGACCCCGCCGAGGTGCCCTCCGGACCGATCTCGCCGAATATCTTCAACAGCATGGTCATGGCGCTGCTCGGCGGCCTGTTCGTGGCCGTCGGCCTGGCGTTCACGCTCGAGTACGCCGACGATCGCATCAAGAACCCGGACGAGCTGAAGAAGTACCTCGGGCTGCCCTTCCTCGGCATGATCCCGGCGCTGTTCGACAAGAAGATCACGTCTCCACTCATCAGCGCGGGCGCCCCGACGATCTTCGGGGAGAGCTTCCGGTCGATCCGCACAAACGTGCTCTTCTCGTCGACCGATGAGGGCGGGCGCCTGATTGTCGTGACCAGTTCCGTGCCGGGTGAGGGAAAGACGATTGTGTCATCGAACCTCTCCGTGGCGCTCGCACAGGCCGGGCACCGCGTACTGCTCGTCGACGCGGATATGCGCAAGCCCCGTGTGCATGACGTGTTCTCGCGCCCGGTCGACCCCGGGCTCTCGAATCTGCTCGTCGGCAATGCCACGGCATCCGAGTCGATTCAGGAGAGCCCCGTACCGGGCCTTTGGCTCATGCCGGCCGGAACGCATCCCCCGAATCCGGCGGAGCTTCTCGGGTCGAAGCGCTTCAAGGATTTCACGGCGTTCCTTCTCCAGTATTTCGACTGGGTGATCATCGATACGCCGCCGGTTATGGCAGTGACGGACGCGGCCATTCCAGCCAACTTCGCCCAGGGCGTGCTCTTTGTCGTCGGCGCCGAGATGACCAGCCGCCGTATCGCGCAGCGCGCCGTCGAGCAACTGGAGCTCAGTCAGGCCAAGTTCGTCGGCGCCGTGCTCAATCGGGTGGATCTCGACCATAACGCCTACTATTACTCCCGCTACTACCGTCCCGACTACGGCGGCTATTACGGGCCGCCCGGCGGCGGGTCAATCCCCCACGCCGGCATCCCGCCCCAGGGCGCTGCAATCGGACCGCGCGCCGCCCGAACGGCGACTGCTGGTTCGCGTGCAGCCCGTATCGCCGCGGCCGCCGGCGGCTGGTTCGGCCGCAAGGCCACGGGCACTGTTCACGCCAGCGTCCGGGCAGCGCAGAACTTCCGCATCGAACGCCACCTGTAAAGGGCCGACGCGTCTGCGCTTGACGCGCTCCCTCAGCCGTTATAGTGTAGGCTCCATGTCATTTGTCGACAGTGCGGCGGAAGTCCTCGACCGGACAGAAGCCTCCTTGCACGCTCTCCTGACGGACGCACTGAAAGCCAAGGCCTATCGCGAGATCGCCACGATTGCAGCTATGGTAGAGGCTGTGGCCGCCATCAGCGTCGGTCGATCACGTGACGGAAAGCGGGCCAGCGTCGCCGTTCCGGCAGACATGGGTGTCAGCGCCCCTCCGCCTCCAGAACCTGCAAAATCCGCATCCGAGCCCTCGCCCTCGTGGATGCGGCCACGCTCCAGCTAGCCACTGCCTCCCCTCCGGCGGCTTGTCTCCGTCGGTGCGTACGTGTGCGTCTTTGCGACAGAAGTACCGTGACACTCATGTGTGGGGTACAATGGCTGTACGGGTCTAAGTCCAATTCTGCTAGTCACTTTCGGCGTTCTGGCAGGGACGTACCCTACAGTGACGGGTGTTTGCGCTCGAATTGTAAGTTAAGGGGCGGAGCTGTGCCCGGTCGGGTAATTACACTTCTGGCGGTTCTGATAACCGGCATTGGGCTGTCCTGCTGTCGCGTTCCTGGCGGAGGCGTGGCCGGCCGGATCGAACCCGCATACGATCCCGCCACCGGTAAGCTGCAGCTCCTCAAGTACGACGCCGACGGGGACCGCCGCATCGATACATGGAGCTACATGGATGGAAGTCGCGTGGTGCTCGTCGAGATCGACCGGGACCGAGACAGCAAGATAGACCGGTGGGAGTACTACGGACCAGACCAGCAGATTGAACGGGTGGGCTTCTCGCGCGCCAACGACGGCACCGCCGATTCCTGGGCCTATTACGCTCCCGACGGCTCCATGGCGCGGCTCGAGGTTTCGACGCACAGGGACGGTGTCGTAGATCGGACCGAGTATTTCGAGGCCGGAGCGATCGTCAGAGCCGAGGTGGATACTGACGCTGACGGCAAGACCGACAAGTGGGAAACCTACGAAAGCCGTCGCCTGGCGGCGGTCGCGTTTGACACGAAAAGGAAGGGCTCACCCGACCGCCGAATCGTGTACGCTCCGGATGGCACCGTCAGGGCCGAGGTGATACCGTAGATCAGGGCTGCCCGCGGCCGTTTGCAGTCCGAGGGGCAATATGCCGAAAATACAGGTGGACAAGGGATTGCCGGCAGTTCAGGGGTCGCAGCGAATCGAGGTCATCATGCGCCATACCGCCTCACTTGTGCTGGCGAGCGTCCTCGTGTCATGGCTCGGGGCGCCCCCCGTGTCCGCCCGCCAACAGCCTACTCCGCTCGCCCTGGCCCAGAGGGCCGTGGCCGGGGGCGGCGCCGTCGGCGTATCGGGGACGGTCATCACCGGCACCGCGACCACCGCGGCCGGGCAGCCGGTGCCAAACGTCACGGTCAGGGCCCGAGAGATCCTGACGCGTCGCATCGGCGGATCGACGTCCACCGCGCGCCAGGGACAGTTCGCCATCAGCGGACTGATGCCCGGCAGCTACGTACTCGAAATCATCGGCGACCGGGGCGAGGTCCTCGGGATGAGCCGGTCTGTCACGACGCACGCCGGCGCACCGGTCGAAGTATCCGTCAGCATGATGGCCGACCCGCTCGTCGCCGCGCGGGTACAGACACCCGCGGCCGCCCAAGCGCCAAGTCCCTTCCTCGTTGGGGGCGGGACGGCCGTGGCAACGGGCGGAGGACCGTCGCAGGCGGTCGCCGGCACCTCGGTGATGAGTCCGGCCGACACGATCATCAGTGGCGTCGTCACGTCGCCCATGGGCCAGCCCCTCGTAAACACCATGGTCCGGGCGCGCAATCTCCTAACCGGCCAGATTGGCGGATCGACCAAGTCGAGCACCACCGGCGAGTTCTCTATCTCTGGCCTCAGTCCCGGCAGCTACATTCTGGAAATTGTGGATGACGGCGGCCAGGTGATCGGAACGAGCGCGTTCATTTCCGCGACCGCCGGCGCTGCCGTCGGCCTGGCGGTGACCGCGACGAGCGGTGCTCTGGGTGCCGTGGGTACCACTACGGGGCTGATTGCCGCGCTCGGGGCGACGGCCGCCCGCGGCGTGAGCGTTGCCGCGGCCGCAGCCGGAGTGGCCGGCGTGGTCACGCCCCCGGAAGTCCCGACGGCCAGTCCATTTCGGTAGTCGGAGTCCGCGATCCCTGCCCGCCCGTCCTCGTCGGCATCGCTGCGGCGAGTAATCTTGAGTGCATGTGTCGGTCGTGCGTTGCGGTGGCTGGTGGTAGCGCTGTTCGTGTGCGCATCGCCGACATTCGCCCAGAGCGGCGCCGATCCGGACGCCGACGCCACGATGCGATTTGGGCCGCTGGCACTGAAGTCCACACTGACGCTGAGCAACGTCGGCGTCGACAAGAACGTCTTTAATCAAGCGGACGCCGAGAAGCCGCAGAGCGACTTCACCTTGACGTTCACGCCGACGACCAACGTCTGGCTCCGGATGGGGCGCACGTGGTTCAGCGGCATCATCAAAGTGGATTGGGTGTATTACAACCGGTTCGCGACCGAACGATCGGCCAACGGTACCTACACAGCGGGCGTGACTCGTACGTTCAACCGCCTGTCGCTGCGGGGTAACGCCGGGCACATCGGCACGCGCGAGCGGCCCGGGTTTGAAATCGACGCCCGGTCGCAGCGCGTGGAAAATTCTTCCGACGCCGAAGTCAGCCTGCGGACACTGTCGCGCACCTACCTGGGCATCCGCGCCGCGCAGCGGCACGTCTCCTTCAACCAGGGCGCCGTCTTCCTGGGCGTCAGCCTGGCGGAGGAACTGAACCGGACCTCCACCGGAACGGCGTTCCTCGTGCGTCACGAGATGACGCCCCTCACGACGCTGTCGCTCGAAATCAGCCGCGACAATGAGCAGTTCGAACTGTCGCCCGACCGCAACGCCGACTCCACACGCGTGGCCGGACGTGCTGTCTTCCAGCCGCTGGCAGTCGTCAACGGGTTCGCGCTTGTCGGCTACCGGCGGTTCACTCCGGTGCATGGCGATGTGCCGCCGTATCGCGGGGTGGTGGCCGACGTGGGCCTCTCCTATTCCCTGCGGGGATCGACGAAGCTCTCCGTGTCGATCGGCCGCGATGTGCAGCATTCCTTCCACGACAACGAACCGTACTACGTCGATACGGGCATCACGGGCTCGGTGCAGCAGCAGGTCTATCGGTCGTTCGACGTGCTCGCGCGCATGGGCACCCGGCGCCTCGCGTACCGGAATCGCACCGGGGCGGCCGTGCCGCTGTCGAACCGCACGGACATCGGGCGCACGTTCGCCCTCGGAGCTGGCTACCGCCTTGGCAGCGACAAACGCGTCGGCTTTCTCGTCGAACGGCAGCGCCGCGGGTCTGATGTGGAGCGCGACAGATACTCCGGCCTGCGGTTCGGGTTTTCTCTGACCTATGAGACGTAGTCGGGCGACACTCGCCGCCGTCCTGCTCACGCTCGTCACGGCCGGGCGGGCGGCCGGACAGGTGCCGCCCGCGCCGCCTCAGGCGCAGGGGGCCAACTACATCGTCGGGCCGCAGGACGTGCTGATCATCACCTCGTACGACCAGGCGGATCTAACTGGAAAGTTCACCGTTGAAACCGACGGCTCGTTCACCTACCCGCTCATCGGGCGCGTGACGGTCGGCGGGATGACGCTCCGCCAGGTCGAAGAGGCGATCGAGAAACTGCTGACCGACCAGGGCTTCTTCCGCAGTCCGCAGCTGACCGTCGCGGTAGAACAGTACCGCAGTCAACGCGTCTATATCGTGGGCGAAGTACGGAACCCGGGGGCGTATCCGCTCTCTGGGGACATGCGGCTGGTCGAAGCGCTCGCGCTGGCGGGATCGACGCTGCCGACATCGAGCGGAGAAGCGGTTATCGTGCATCCCTCCGAGCAGAGCCTCGTCGTGCAGAACCAAGCGCCGGTGGCCGCACCCGCGCTGGACGATCCCGAGAGGGCGGCGCGGGTGGATCTGCGTGCGCTCGAGAACGGCGACCTGTCCCAAAACGTGCCGCTCCGCAATGGGGACACGGTGTTCGTGCTTCGCGCCGAAAATGTCTACGTCTTCGGCCAGGTCCGCAATCCGGGCGCGTACCCGCTGCGGGAAAAGCAGACGACCGTGCTGCAGGCCCTGTCGCTCGCCGGCGGCATCACCGACCGGGCCTCGACCGGCCGCATCCAGATCGTCCGGATCGTGAACAGCAAGAAAGTGGAGATCCGGGCCGAGCTCACCGACTTCGTCCTGCCGCGCGACACGATCATCGTTCCCGAACGCTTCTTCTAGCGAGCGCACGCGGCGCGCGTCATGGACACGACTGCCATCATGCCGACCCCGGCCAGGCCGGCGACGCCGATCGCCGCGGGAGAAGAAGACCGCATCCCGCGGGTCTTTCTCGGGCTGGCCGATCTGGCCATTCTCACGCTGACCTTCGTCCTCGCGCAGCTCGCGGCCCCATCTGTTCAGCGCCTCTTTCTGCGAGGCGGCCTCCTCGAGGGGGTGCTCCCGGCAGTCTTTCCGCTTCCGCCGGGACCGCGGCCCGAGCTATTCCCGCCCCTGACCGAAGTCAGCTGGCTGCTCATTGTCACCATGCCGGTGACGCTTGTGGCCATGGAGCTGCTCGGCGGCTACGATCGGCTGCTGACGCTGCCGCTGCCGCGCCTCGTGGCAGGCCCGCTGCTGTCCCAGGTCACCGCCATCAGCTTCTGCGCCCTGATCGTCTTCGCGCTGAAGCTGTCGGGATCGGGTCGTGTGCTGATCTTCACCTACGGCCTGCTCACGGCTGCGGCGCTGCTCGCCTACCGCGGGGCCATCTGGGGCTACCAGCGCCGCCAGCAGGCGCACGGCGTGTATGCGAGGAACGTAATGCTCATCGGACAACCGGGCGTCGTGACCTGGCTCGCACGACACGTCCGGGCGCAGGTCAACGAAACGCAGTTCAGACTGATCGGATGGCTCGAAGCTCCCCTCGGCAGCGCGGCGCCGGCGGCGAGCGCCGAGATCCGACTCGCGCGGCTCGGCGCCGCCGCCGACCTCGGCGAGATCCTCGTGAACACCCTGATTCACGAAGTGATTGCCGTGCAGCCCGCGCAGGACGGCAGCTGGATGCGCTCGGTCATGGAACACTGCGACTACTTCCGCATCCGGCTGCGTATTGTCCCCGAGATCCTGCTCCACGGCAACCTGCACGACCTGGAGATTGCCTTCCGCGGCGATCCGCTCAGGCTGCCGGAAGTCGTGCTCACACCACCGCATCTTGACGCCGACAGCCTGTTCGTCAAACGGCTCATCGACATCGTCGCGTCCACTGCGATGCTCGTGCTGCTGTCGCCGCTCTTCCTCATCATTGCGATCGCCATCAAGCTTACGACGCCGCACCTGCCCGTGTTCTATCCATGGCACGTCATCGGCTACGGCGGCCGGCCGTTCACGGGGTACAAGTTCACGACCATGGTGGCCGATGCCGACGAACGGCGGGCGCGGCTGGTCGACCGCAACGAGATGCAGGGCCCGGTCTTCAAGATCAAGGACGATCCGCGGGTCACGCCGCTCGGCCGGTTCCTCCGCAAGTTCAGCCTCAACGAGCTCCCGCAGCTCTGGAGCGTCCTGAAGGGAGACATGAGCCTGGTGGGCCCGCGGCCTGCCGGCCCGCACGAACTGGTCCGGTACGAGCTGTGGCACAAGCGCAAGCTGTGCGTGAAGCCGGGCGTCACTTGTCTGTGGCAGGTGAGCGGACGGAACCGCATCTCCAACTTCGACGACTGGGTGCGGCTCGACCTTGAATACATGGAGCGCTGGACCCTGTGGCTCGATCTGAAGATTCTGGGCCGCACGGTGTGGGCGGTCGTCTCGGGGTCGGGATCGTAGCCAGGTGCGCGCCCTCGTCACCGGCGGCGCCGGTTTCATCGGCAGCCATCTCGTTGACCGCCTGCTGCACGAGGGCCACGACGTCGTCGCCTACGACAGCTTCGCCACCGGGCAGGACCGCTTCCTCGAGCGCGCCGTTCCCCACCCGCGCTTCACGCTAGTCCGCGGCGACCTCCTCGACCGGGCCGCGCTCGGCTCCGCAGCGGCCGGCGCCGACATCGTCTTCCACCTCGCCGCCAGCGCCGACGTCCGGTTCGGTACCGCCTGCCCCGACCGCGACGTCTCGCAGAACACCGTCGGCACCTTCAACGTGCTTGAAGCGATGCGCGCAGCCGGCGTCACACGCATCGTCTTCTCTTCCACCGGGTCGGTCTACGGCGAGCCCGCCGTCTTTCCGACGCCGGAGGACGCGCCGTTCCCGCTCCAGACCTCACTCTACGGGGCCGCCAAGCTGGCAGGCGAAGCCCTCATCCAGGCGTACTGCGAGGGGTTCGGATTTCAGGGCTACATCTTCCGCTTCGTGTCGATTCTCGGCGAGCGGTATTCGCACGGACACGTCTTCGACTTCTACAAACAACTGCGCGTCCATCCGCAGGAGCTGCGCGTGCTCGGCGACGGGCACCAGCGGAAGTCGTACCTCTACGTGCACGACTGCATCGACGCGAGTCTCTGCGCGCTCGAGCGCGCCCACGGCCGCGTGAACATCTTCAACCTGGGCACACACGACTTCTGCGAAGTGAATCGCTCGATCGCGTGGATCGTAGAGGAGCTCGGAGTCACGCCGGCCGTCTCATACAGCGGCGGGGTCCGCGGCTGGATCGGCGACAGTCCATTCATCCTTCTCGATTGCCGCCGAATCCGCACGCTCGGCTGGGCCCCGCGGGTCTCCATCCGCGACGGGATCGTGCGCACGCTCCGGTATCTGCAGCAGAACCCGTGGCTCCTCGACGCCCGTCCATGACACCGCTCGAAGGCCGCACGGCGCTCGTGACCGGCGCCACTGGGGCGCTCGGGGCCGCGATCGCCCACGCCGGCGCGCACGCGGGCGCGCGGCTGCTCGTCTCAGGGCGGCAGCCGGACGCCCTGGCAGCGCTCGCGCGCACGCTCTCAACGCAGCATCGCGCCGACGTCGTGGCGGCGCCCTGCGACCTGTCGAGCGGGGACGAGGTGCGGAAGCTGGCCGACGCCGCGCACGCGCGCTTCGGCGGCCTCGACATCCTCGTCAACGCGGCCGCGGTGCTCGGACCGATTGGGCCGTCGTGGGACAACGATCCCACCGAGTGGGATCGCACGGTGCACATCACCCTGTGCGCCGCCGTGCAACTGTGTCAGCGGTGTCTTCCGCTGATGCCGCTGGCCGGCGGACGCGGCAAGATCATCAACATTTCCGGGGGCGGCGCCACTTCGCCGCGGCCAGGCTTCTCGGCGTATGCGGCCGCGAAAACGGCGCTCGTCCGATTTTCCGAAACGCTGGCAGCGGAACTGGGCGAGCGGCCGATCGACGTCAATTGCGTGGCGCCCGGCTTCGTCAAGAGCGCCATGACGCGAGCCGTCATCGAGGCCGGTCCCGCACGCGCAGGCCGAGACGAGTACGAGAAGGCGGTCGCCACCGCCGACGCCGCCACCGACGACGCCCCGCGCGCAGCCGCCCTGTGCGTCTTCCTGGCCTCCGCGGCGGGCGATGGGATCACCGGCCGCCTGATCAGCGCCCACTGGGATCCGTGGGCGCTGCTCGGCGAGCACCGCGCCGACCTCCAGGGAACCGACGTCTACACGCTCCGCCGTATCCTGCCCCGCGATCGGGGCTTCGAAGGGGACCCGTCATGATGCCGGGCGTGGGCATCGTCGGCTGCGGCGTGGTTGGCCGCAAGCGGGCCGACGCGCTCGGGCCTGCGCGGCTCGTCGCCTGCGCGGACACGCTGCGCGAGCGCGCGGACGCCCTGGCGGCCGGTCGCAGCGGCGTGGCGGTGGACCGCGACTGGGAGAGCCTCGTCGTCCGCCCCGACGTCGACATCGTGATCGTGGCGACCACCAACGACGCGCTCGCGTCGATCACCCGTGCAGCTGTCGAGGCGGGCACGCACGTGCTCGTGGAGAAGCCGGCCGCGCGCAGCGCGGCCGAGCTGGAGCCGGTCGCGTCGGCTGCCGCCCGCACCCGTTCGCTCGTCCGGGTCGGGTTCAACCACCGCTACCATCCGGCGCTGCTCAAGGCGGGAGAACTCGTCGCTGCAGGCGCGATCGGCCCGCTGATGTTCGTACGCGGCCGCTACGGCCACGGCGGGCGGCCCGGCTACGAACGGGAATGGCGCGCCGATCCGGTGCGCTCGGGAGGCGGCGAGCTGCTCGATCAGGGCGTCCACCTCATCGACCTCGCGCGCCGGTTCCTCGGCGACTTCAGCGACGTGCAGGGCTTCGCCGCGACGTTCTACTGGCCCATGCCGGTCGAAGACAACGCATTCCTGCTGCTGCGCACCGACCGGCAGCAGGCCGCCATGCTCCACGTGAGCTGGACCGAATGGAAGAACCTCTTCTCGTTCGAGCTGTTCGGGCGCACCGGCAAGATCCAGATCGACGGCCTCGGCGGCAGCTACGGGACCGAGCGCGCTACGCTCTACGAGATGGGGCCGGAGATGGGACCGCCGGCGACGACGGGCTGGGAATTTCCCGGGCCGGATCGGTCGTGGGCGGCTGAATTCGCGGAGTTCCTCGACGACATCCGGCTCGGACGCCCGCCTGCGGCGGGCCTGCCCGACGCGCTGGCGGCGCTGCGGGTCGTCGAGGCGGTGTACCGAAGCCCGGCCCTCCGTGCCAGCGCGGTCGGAGCGGCCGCATCGCCCGCCCAATGATCATCACGCGCAGCCCGCTCCGGATCACGCTCGGCGGCGGCGGCACCGACCTGCCCTCGTACTACCGTCAGTTCGGCGGCTTCGTGATGACCGCGGCCATCGATAAGTACGTCTTCGTGACCGTCACACGGCCGTTTGCCAAGGGGATCTACCTGAAGTATTCGCAGCTCGAAAAGGTGGATACCGTCGCCCAAATACGCCACCCGATCATCCGTGAAGCGCTGAAGCTGTTCGATGCGGACGCCCCGCAGATCGAGATCACGACGCTGGCCGACATTCCGTCTGGCACGGGGCTCGGATCCTCGGGCAGCTTTACCACGGCACTCCTGAAGGCGCTCCATGCCTATCGACGCATTCCGCTCCAGCCGACCGAGCTGGCGGAGCTGGCCTGCGACCTCGAAATCAACAAGCTCCACGAGCCGGTGGGCCGGCAGGACCAGTACGCTGCCGCGTTCGGGGGGGTCACCTGGTTCAAGTTCCACCCGGACGAATCGGTGGAGAGCCAGCCGCTCACGCTGTCGTACGACCGGCTGCATCAGCTCGAGGACAATCTCCTGCTCTTCTTCACGGGCTTCGAGCGAAGCGCCGGCGCCATCCTGCGCGACCAGGACTCGCGTACGTCGGGGTCCGACCCGGACATGCTGGCGAACCTGCACTACGTCAAGGAGCTCGGCCTGCGGAGCCGGCGCGCGATCGAGACCGGGCGGTTCGATGAGTTCGGCGAACTGCTGCACGAGCACTGGGAGCACAAGAAGCGTCGATCGGCCGGCATGAGCAACCCGAAAACCGACGAGTGGTACGCACTGGCGAGGCGCAGCGGCGCGCTGGGCGGCAAGCTCGTCGGCGCCGGCGGCGGCGGATTCATGCTCTTCTACACGGAGCGGCACCGGCAGGTGCGGGAGGCGATGCAGCGGGCCGGACTGCAGGAACTGCGCTTCCAGTTCGACTTCGAGGGCACTAAAGTCCTCTTCTCATGACGCTGCCGGTGGCGATTCTGGCCGGCGGCGCGGCCACCCGCCTGGGCGACCTCGCCCGCCACACGCCGAAGTCGCTCGTCGACATCGCCGGTCAGCCCTTCATCGCCCACCAACTCGCGCTGCTCCGCCGCCACGGTCTCGCCGATATCGTGCTGTGCGTCGGCCATCTCGGCGCGGCCATCGAAGCGGCGGTGGGTGACGGCGCGCCCCACGGAGTGCGCGTCCGCTACTCGTACGACGGCGCCGTGCCGCTCGGTACCGGCGGCGCGCTGCGGCGCGCGCTCCCGCTGCTGGGCGACGCGTTCTTCGTGCTCTACGGCGACTCCTACCTCGAGTGCGATTACCTCGCCGTCGCACGCGCGTTTGCCACGAGCGGGCGGCCGGCCCTGCTGACCGTGTTCCGCAACGACGATCGGTGGGACCGCAGCAACATCCGTTCAGTGGACGGCCGCATCGTGCAGTACAGCAAGACGAACCCGACCCCCGACATGCGCCATATCGACTACGGCCTTGCCGCGCTGCGCGCGCAGGTGCTCCTCCCGTATCCCGAGGACCAGCCGCTGGACCTGGCGCGCGTCTACGAAGATCTCGTCGCACGGGACGAACTGGCCGCCTGTGAGGTGGCCACGCGCTTCTACGAGATCGGCACGCCCGCCGGCCTGGCCGAGACGCGCGCGCACCTGACGCGATGACCCGGGCCGTCTTCCTCGACCGCGACGGAGTCATCACGCGCTCCCTCATCCGGGACGGCAGGCCCTACGCGCCGCGCTCGCTGGACGAGTTCGAGATTCTGCCCGGCGTGGCCGGCGCGCTCACCCGCCTGCGCGACGCCGGATTCCTCCTGATCGTGGTGACCAATCAACCGGACGTGCGCAAGGGACTGGTCGCGCGAGCCGACGTCGAGGCGATGCACCGGCGCCTGCGCGAGGCGCTCCCGCTCGACGACCTGTTCGTGTGTTATCACGACGACCGGGATGGCTGCGCGTGCCGGAAGCCCTCGCCCGGGATGCTCTACGCGGCCGCCGTGGCGCACGAGGTGACGCTCGGCGCGAGCTGCCTGGTGGGCGACCGGTGGCGCGACATCGAGGCAGGCCGCCGCGCCGGCTGCACGACGATTCTCGTGGACGGCGGGCACCACGAAGCCGTCGCGTCCGAGCCGCACGCGCGGCAGCCCGATCTCGACGGCGCCGCGTCCTGGATTCTCGCCGCCGGCCGGTGACCTTCTCGATTGTCGTCCCCGCGTACAACGAATCGGGCGACATCCGCGCCACCTGCGAGGCGCTGTTGCGCCTGACACCCCAGCCGGAGGTTATCGTCATCGACGACGGATCGACTGATGACACGGCGGCGATCGTCCGGCAGTACCTGACGCGGCCCTCTGTGACGCTCATCCAGCAGCCTTCCAACCGCGGCCAGGGCGTGGCACGCAATGTCGGCGTGCGCGCCGCCACCGGCGACGTCGTCGTGTTCGTCGACGCCGACGTGCGATTGCCGCCTGATTTTCTCGAGCGCCTCGCGCCGCATTACGAGCGCGGCGCCGACTATGTCGAAGTCACCTCGGACGTGTCGAACACCGAATCGGTCTGCGCCCGGTACATCTACGCGCAGCAGCGCCAGATGCACGGCGACGCCGCGTCGGTCGGCTGGAGCCAGGCGTTCTCGTGCCGGCGCGCGCTCGCGCTCGACGCGGGCCTCTTTCCGGAAGCCTTTCCCACGGTCGGCGAAGACGGCGAGTTCGTGCGGCGCCTGGAGCGACGGTCGCCGCGCCGCACCGTGGACAAGAGCATTGTCGTCAGCCACACGGTCCCAGGCACGCCGGGCGGCTTCTGGCGTCTCTGGCACGGACGCGGCATCGCGCTGCCGTTCTTCCGGCGCCAGACGCAGCACGTCGGCTGGACGCGCCTCGTCGCGGGGCGGCTCGCGGCCACCCTCTGGTCGCTGCTGCGCATTGTGACGGTCGTGCCGGTCGTGCGCGACGCGGCGCTTCTGGCCGCGCGGAGCGGGCGCCGCTGGCGGGATTTCCCGCCGTTTGCGGCCCTCCGCCTGGTGCAACTGGTCGCCTATCGCAGCGGGGAATGGCGGGGCCTGCGCCGCCTGTGGGCATCGCGGTCTGCCGGTGCGCGTTAACGTCGCCAGCTTTTCCGGGACCCACCCGCTCGACCTCGCCCGCGAGCTCGACAAGGCCGGCCTGCTCGGCACCTACTACAGCGCGCTGCCGAGATTCCGCATCGCCGGGCTGCCGCGGGAGCGGACCGTCACACACCCGTCGCTGCTGCTGCCGCACTACGTCCTCCGGCGCCTCGGACTGAGCGGCCTCGAATTCAGGATCTCGTGGACGACAACCGAGGCGTTCGACCGGTGGCTCGCGCGGACCATCGGGCCGTCCGACGTCTTCCACGTGCTGTCGAGCTACGGCCTCCGGGCGATGCGGCGCGCCAGGTCGGAGTACGGCGCGCTGACCGTCTGCGATCGCGGCTCGTCGCACATCCGGTTCGTGGACGAGCTGCTGCGCGCGGAGTACGCGCGCTACGGCATCCGGTTCGTCGGCATCGAGCCCCAGGCCATCGTGAAGGAAGAGACCGAGTACCGGGAAAGCGACGTGGTCGTCGTCCCGTCGACGTTCGCGAAGCGGTCGTTTGTCGCGGCGGGCCTCGACCCGGGCAAGGTGGTGGCGATTCCGTACGGCGTCCGGCTCGAGGACTACTTCCCCACCGGCAAGCGCGACGGCGTGTTCCGCGTGCTGTGCGTGGCGGTGCTCTCGGTGAGAAAGGGCATCGGCTATCTGCTGGAGGCGTGGTCGGGACTGACGCTGCCGGACAGCGAGCTGGTGCTCAGAGGCGCGATGCTTCCCGAGTCCGGGCCGATGCTCGCGGGACACGAGGGACGGTTCAGGCTGCACCCATCCCTCCCGCGGAAGCAGATGCGCGACCTGTTTTCGCAGGCGTCCGTGCTCGTCCTGCCCTCGCTCGAAGACGGGTTCGGCCTCGTCATCACCCAGGCCATGGCGTGCGGCGTGCCGGTGATTGCCACGACCAATACCGGGGGGCCCGATCTCATCACCGACGGCACAGACGGCTTCATCGTGCCCAGCCGGGACGCGGACGCCATCCGGGATCGCCTCGACTACCTGTATCGCCATCCCGACGTGCGCGATGCCATGGGACGGGCCGCGATCGAAAAGGTGCGATCGCTCCGCGGCTGGGGCGAATACGCCCGGCAGGTGGCGCAGATGTATCAGGAGCGGCTCGCCCGGCGCCATGCGCATTGATCGCGACGCGGTCAAGCGGGCGGCGCCGCTGCTTGTGCCGGCCGTTCGCGCGTGGCACCGGTGGCTGACCGCGTGGCGGTCGCGTCCGTCGTATGTGGCCGCGCACGCGCCCTTCCTGCAGCCCGACGCCTTCGACCGGGTGCACTTTGACAACCGCGGGAATCATCCGACGCAGCACGTCCGCACGACCGCGCGGTTCGTGGACATCGCCGGCGCCCGCGTGCTCGCGGTCGGCTGCCGCGAGGGACGGGAGCTGGCGTTGTGGCTCGATCGCGGCGCGCGGTCGGTCACGACGCTGGATTACATTCCCCGGCCGGACGTGTGGCGCAGCCTCGGCCTGCCGGCCCGCTCGGTGCGGTTTCTGGCCGGCGATGCGCGGCGGCTGCCTTTTGCCGATGACACCTTCGACATCGTCTCGTCGGAGGCGCTCCTGGAGCACGTCGTGCATCCGGACCTCGCGATCGCAGAGTTTCACCGCGTGGCGAAGCCGGGCGGCGTCGTGTACTCGATTTTCGGACCCCTGTACTTCACGGCCGGCGGCGCCCACTATCCGGGCGACTACGACCATCTCCTCCAGGGCCCGGACGAATTCGTCGCGTGGCTCCGCGCGCGCCGCAATCCCGGCGACGCCGAGGGCCTGGGGTATCTTGATGCCGGCATGTTCAGCGAGTGGACCGCCGATCAGTACCTCCACGAGTTCCGGAAGTACCATGTGCTCCGTTCCGCGGTGTTTCTCTCTCCCGAAGCCCGGCGCTTCCGGGCGCGCCATCCCGGCGACTGGTCCCGCCTGCGCGCGACTTACGCCGAGCGCGATCTGCTGATCTCCGGGCTCGCCTTCTGGTCGCGAAAATGAACAGGACTGTCCTCGTCACCGGCGGCACCGGATTTCTGGGCAAGCGGCTGGGCCGGGCGCTCGCCGCGTGCGGCCATCACGTCGTGCTGGCCGGCCGGAACAATAAGCAGAACCTGCTGGCGGCCCAGATGAGCGGCTGCGACGTGCTGCCGCTGGACGTCAGCCACATCGAGTCGGTCCGCGATGTGGTCGCACGCACCCACCCGTCCGTGATCATTCACGCTGCCGCGACGAAATTCGTGGACCTGTCCGAGACGCAGCCGATGGAGGCACTCGACGTCAACGTGCTCGGCTCGCAGAACGTGGCCCGCGTGGCCATCGACAAAGGCGTGGACATCGTCATCGGCATCTCGACCGACAAGGCCTCCCCGCCGGTGCGCAACACCTACGGCCTGACCAAGGCGCTGATGGAGCGCCTGTTCTGCGCGATGGACGGCACGAGCGGCACCCGCTTTCTCTGCGTCCGCTACGGCAACGTCGCCTGGTCCACCGGCTCGGTGCTGCCCATCTGGCGCCGGATGCTGAAGACGACCGGCGTCATCCAGACGACCGGGCCCGAGATGCTGCGCTTCTTCTTCACGGTCAACGAGGCGGTCGAACTGGTACTGACGGCGCTCGATCGCGTAGACGAGCTGCACGGCACGGTGCTCAGCCGCCGGATGAAATCGGCCCGGATGGAGGACGTGCTCAAGGTCTGGACTGCGCTCGAAGGCGCGCGCTACGAGCGCATCGAGGGACGCCCGGGAGACCGCGAGGAGGAGTTCCTGATTGGCGAACAGGAGCTGCCCTATACGCGCGAGCAGGTGTACGACGGCATTCCGCACTATGTCATCACGTTCAACCAGAAGGTCGGTACGCCCATCCCGCGGCCGCTGACGTCGCGTACGGCCGAGCGCCTCACCGACGACGAGATCCGGGCGCTCGTGACCGATCCCCCGGACGAGGAGCTGTGACCGCCGGGCCGATCCGGCATGCGCTCATCATGGCCGCCGGGCGCGGCAACCGCATGCGGCCGCTCACCGACCGGCTGCCGAAGGCGCTGCTGCCGTTCCGCGGCGAGACGCTCATCAGCAACAGCCTGGCGCTGCTGCGGGACCGCGTGCCGCGCATCCACGTCACGGTCGGCTACAAGAGCGCGATGCTGGCGCACTACCTGATGACGGCCGGCGTCGACTCCGTGCTCAATACGGCAGGGCACAGCAACTCGTGGTGGATCCACCACACGCTGCTCCGCCATCTGGACGAGCCGGTGCTCGTCCTGACCGCCGACAACATCACCGACATCGACATCGATCTGCTGGCACTCGAGTACGGCAGACTCGGAGCGCCGGCGTGCATGCTCGTTCCCGTCAAGCCAATCCCGGCGATCGACGGCGACTACATCGAGCACGACCACGGCCTCGTCACCTCGGTACAGCGGCAGACACCCACCGGCATCTACTGTTCGGGCATCCAGGTGCTCAATCCAGCGCAGGTGGTCTCACTCACGACTGACGATGGCAGCTTCTATTCGATCTGGAACCAGTTGATTGCCCGGCGCGAGCTGCGGGTGTCGAGCGTGTACCCGAAGCAGTGGTTCTCGGTGGACACCCTGGAACAGCTGGCGGCCGCCACTCAGGCGTTCGGCCCCGGTGCCGGTGGATAGTGGCGCCGGGCGCCCGCGACTCCTCGCCGTCTCACAGGCGTGCCGGGAGCCGGTCAACCGGGCGGTGTACCGACGCCTCGCCGCGCATCACCAGATTGACGTCCACCTCGTCGTGCCCGTCCGCGACCTCCGCCGCTGGGTCTCGACGGATGGCGCTGCCGGGATCGACCCGCTCCACGCCATGTACCTGGAGACGTACGGCCCGCACACCCGCCTCCAGCGCGTGCGGGGACTTGGCGACGTAATCCGACGGGTGCGGCCGACGCACATCCTCGTGGACGCGGAAGCCGCCACGCTGCTCGTCCGGGACGTGACCGGCGTCGCGCGCGAGACCGGCGCGCGCGTCTGCGTGCTGACTACCGAGAACCGGCCGCGGCGGTTCATGCGCGAGGGGCTCGCGGCCATCGTTCGCGGCCGTCCGGCTCTTGGCGTCGGCGGGGTCCTCGCCTGGTGGCTCCTCCGGTCGGCGCGGCGATCGCTCGACCACGTGTTCACCATCTGCGAGGACGGCACGCAGGTGATGTCCGCGCTCGGGTTCGACGGCCGGGTGACCCAGATGCCGCTCGGCTTCGATCCGGATCTCTTCTACCCTCAAAGCCCGGAGCGGATTGCGGCCACGCGCGCGCGCCTTGCACTGCACAGCCCCACGGTGGCGTACTTCGGCCGCCTGGTGCGCGAGAAGGGCGTGGATCTGCTGCTGCGGGCGCTCGCCGACCTGCGGGACCTGCGCTGGCAGTTTCTCATCGACCGGTTCGTCGAGTATCGAACGCCGTATCAACGCGAGATCGAACAGCTCATCGACACACTGGGGCTGACCGACCGTGTCGTCTACTTCGACGCCGCGCATCGCGACATCCCCGACTACATGAATGCCGCCGACATCGTCGTGCTCCCGTCGATCACGACGCCGACGTTCAAGGAGCAGTACGGACGCGTGCTCCCCGAGGCGATGGCGTGCGGCACGATCGTGGTCGGCAGCTCGAGCGGCGCGCTGCCCGAGCTCATCGGCGACGCGGGGTTCGTGTTTCCCGAAGGCGACGTAGCCGCGCTGACCGGCCTGCTGCGGAAGCTGCTCGCCAGCCGCGCCGGCGAGCTCGCGCCGATGCGCGAACATGCCGCCAGCCGTGCGCGTGCCGAGCTGAGCATTGTCCGGCAGGCCGCCATCCTGGCCGGGCACCTGGCGGCCTGACGCACGGCTCAGTCGTGGACGTAGAGAAACCAGCCGCCGCCGAGGGATTGGCGGCTGCGAGCCAATGCCGGTTCGTCGCGGTCGATGAGGAGCGCGCTCCCCTGCGGGCTCCGGACGAACGCGTCACGAACCTCCGCGCGGGAGTACTCGACGAGCGCGCTACGCGCCAGAAGCTCGCCGCCATCGTCTTCTGCCTCGGCGAAGAACCGCACGTCGAACTCCGAAGACGGCGCAGCGCGGGCCATCGCCGACAGGCGCGAGACCGCCGCCTGCTCGTCCTCGTTGAATGCGGCCACGAGCACGGGCGCGGCGGGCCGCGAAATGCCGCGCGCCGCCATGAAGCGGAGGAGCCCCTCGGGACGACTGAGGCGCTCCTGCGCGCGCGCGGCCAGTCGCTCGCATGTCTGGCGCGCCAGGATCGGCAGCGCCGTGAAGAAGGCTGACGCCGGCAGGTATACGGGGCCGCGACGTGCGTGCAGCGAGACCGCCCGCACGCCCTCGACGACCGGCACAGCCTCCCGCAAGGCCATCTCGCCGGCCACGGTCTGCACGCACGCGATCGCAGGAACCGCGCAGAGCAGGACGGCGAACCCCCTCCTGGCACGCGGCGATCGGAGGCATCCCATCACGAATGACGCGCCGGTCCCGCTGAGAACGACGAGAAACGCCGCGAGCGGCAGCGCGTACCGGCCGTACGTCGCGTTGAGCGCCAGGAGCGGCGCGAACAGGAGCACGAGACCGGCGAGTGCGGCCCCGCCGATCCACCGGCGCTCGGCGGTGCGCAGAAGAAACCAGATGCCGGATGCGGCCAGCAGCAGCACGGGCACCAGTGCGTCTCCCGTGCACTCATGAAGCAGCCCCCAGATCTGCCCCGCACTGCCGCCGGCGCTGGTGCTCCCGAGCGCCGATTTCACGACGCGGAGCGGATCGATCCACACGTACGGGCACAGCGCGGCACCGACCCCTGCCGCGCCCGCGGTCCACGCCGCCACTGCCGGCAGGCGCTGCGGGCGCCGCACGGCCACGACAAGGCCGGCGGCCAGCGTCAGCGTGAGTGCCGTGAACTTGGCCGCAAGCGCCGCGCCGGCGAAACAGCCGGACCACGCAGCCGCCCGAACCGGACGTCCGGCCCCTTTCAGTGCGAGGAGCAGACTGCCAAGGCCCAGGGAGACGCTCGCCGCGTCGCCCGTCGCCGTCGCCCCGTGCTGCCAGAAGAGCGGCGACAGTGCCAGTATCGAGGCGCCAGCCACCGCCCCGCCGATCCCTGCCCCCATCTCGCGGCAGCACGCAAAGACGAGCAGCGGACCCATGCTGGCGAGCAGCGCGGAGAACACGCGCATGGCGGTGAGAGTTGGCCACGGCGCGAGGTACAGGCGGCCGGCGCCGCTCGCCACGCAGTCGAGGTCCGCCACGCCGCCGACCTCCGCGCAGTGCACGCCGATCTGCACGGCAACGGCCGGGACGGCAGCGAGCTGCAGCAGACTTCCCGGCCACGCCAGCGATGTGGACGGCACGCCGAGGAACCGATCGATGGTCGACGACACCATCTCCGCCTCATCGACATTGTAAAGATGCCCGGTCGGCGGCCAGGCGATGAGCGCCAGGCGCGTCACCAGCACTGCCAGATAGAACAGCATCAGGGGATGGCGCCTCCCTGCCTGAAGGACCATGGAGCGACCGGCGCGATCGTCGATCACGGCTGGCATGCGTACTGACCTCCCCTCGCGTGGCGTTGTGCACGCGTGACGCCTGACGTGCTGCTGCTCGCACCGCCCGTCTCCCCGGAGGCGCGCAGCATGACGCGGTATGCCGGGGAATTGTATGCCGCGCTGCAGGCGCTGCCGACGTGGCGCCGGTCGCTGGCGCTCGAACAGCCGCGGGCGGCGCGGTATCTCTCTCGCGCAGGTGGTGACCCCTCCCTGGGGCGGTTCGATCGCGCCTGGCAGCGATACATCACCTATCCGCGCGCGCTCCGATCCCGCCGGGCCGCCGTATTTCACATCCTCGATCACGGCTACGCCCACCTCGTCCGCTCGCTCGATCCGGATCGTGCGGTGATCACGTGCCACGACCTGGTGCCGTTGCTCGCCTCCGAAGGCGTGATCCCGATGACCGTATCACCGCTCTTGGCGCGCACGTTCCGGTGGCGCCTCGCGCATCTGTCGCGGGCTCGCGCGGTCATCGCGATCTCACGCGCCACGGCGTCCACACTGCAGCAGTACACGCGCGTACGGCCCGAACGCATCATCGTGGTGCCGCTGGGCGTCTCCTCCAGCTTCCGGCGCATGCCTGACGCGGCCTCGGCGGTGCGCGGCTCGGCCGGCCTGCCGCCCGGAACGTCCATCGTCCTCCAGATTGCAACCGGTGGCCGGTACAAGAACACGGCCACGCTGCTCGAGGCGTTCGCGCGGGTACGAATGCGCGTCGGCCGCGCTCTCACGCTCGTCCGCGTCGGCGCGCCGCTGCGGGAGGACGAGGCCGCCCTCGCCTCGACGCTCGGCGTCAGCGCCGCGATTCACCACACCGGGACGATCGACGACAACACGCTGGTCGGCTGGTACAACGCAGCCGACGTGCTGGCGTTCCCTTCGCTGTGGGAGGGATTCGGCTGGCCGCCGCTCGAAGCGATGGCGTGCGGCACGCCGGTCGTCGCCTCCGACATCCCGGCCGTGGCGGAAGTGACCGGCGACGCGGGCCTGCTCGTCCCGGTCGCCGATCCGGCGGCGCTCGCCGAGGCCCTCGAGCGCGTCCTGACCGACCCGGCGCTCGCCGCGTCGCTCGGCGCGAAAGGCCTCGAGCGGGCACGCGAGTACACCTGGGCTCGTACGGCCTCCGGCACCGCCGCCGTTTACGACCAGATTCTCGGCTAGGTGCGCGTCCTCCAGGTCTTTCCGCGCATCTCGCCCGAATCGGGCGGACCCAGCTCGCTCACCGCGTTCGCGCGCTGCCTGACGCAGCACGGCGTCGAGACAACCGTCGCGACGACCGACGCGGGGCTGACCGGCCAGGACGTGCCGCTCAATCGTCCGGTCACCCGCGACGGCGCCACCTACGTGTTCCACAAAGTGCTGCCGGCCGCCGGTCGATGGCGACTGGCCCCCTCCTTCGTCACGACGCTCGCCCGGACCATCGCGTCCTACGACCTTGTCCATATTCACTGGCTGTACGACTTCGTGTGCCTGGCGGCGGCGCGCGCCGCAGTCGCCGCGGGCGTGCCGTTCGTGCTGCAGCCCCACGGCAGCCTCGACCCGCACCTGAGGCGGAAGAACCGCCTGGTCAAGGCGGTGTACCTGGCCACCATCGGCCGTCCGCTGCTCACCCGTGCGGCCGCACTCGTGTTCACGTCGGAACAGGAACGCGAGCTGTCCGCGTACGGGCCGAGGCGGCCGGAGTGGGTCATCCCGGCGGCCCTCGACTGGGCCGACTTCGAGCGTCTGCCGCCACCCGGCGCGTTTCGGCACGCCTGTCCGCAGGTCGAGGGTCCCTTCCTGCTCTTCCTCGGACGCGTGAGCGCGCAGAAGGGGCTCGACCTCCTGCTGCCGGCCTTCGCGCGCATCGCGCCCCACCACCCGGCGCTGCGCCTGGTGGTCGCCGGCCCCGACTATCGTGGCTACACGGCCGAGGTCCGCGCGCTCGCCCGGCGGTTCAGCCTCGAACACCGCGTCCATGTCACCGGCATGCTGACGCCCGCGCTGAAGCTGGCCGCCCTGGTGGACGCGGAGCGGCTCGTGCTCCCGTCCTATGCGGAAAATTTCGGACTGGTCGTGACCGAGGCGCTCTCCTGCGGGCTGCCGGTCGTCATGTCGGATCAGGTGAATATTCACCGCGAGATCGCCGCCGCCGGGGCGGCCACGATCGTGCAGTGCACGGTCGAGAGCGTGGCGCGCGGCATCGAATCGTCCCTGGCCGACACGGGCCTCCGCGGCCGCATCGCCGCGCTTGGGCCCGCGCTCGTCCGAGGCCACTATACGTGGGACGCGGTCATGCCGATGGTTCTGGATAGATACCGAGACGTGACTCATGGATGATCTGATTGTCGTCGCCGGGGCCGGCGGATTCATCGGCGGCCATCTCGTCGCCGATCTCCTGCGCAGCGGCCATGGCCGCATCCGCGGGGTCGACATCAAGCCGTTCGACGAGTGGTTTCAGCGGTCTCCCGAGATCGACAGCCGGCGCCTCGACCTGCGGGGTCGCGACGCCTGCCTCGAGGCGGTCGCCGGCGCGCGCCAGGTCTACAACCTCGCGTCCGACATGGGCGGCATGGGGTTCATCGAAACCCACAAGGCCGAGTGCATGCTGTCGGTGCTCATCAACACGCACATGCTCGTGGCCGCCAGAGACGCCGGCGTCGAGCGCTACTTCTATTCCTCGTCGGCCTGCGTCTACGCCGCCGACAAGCAGACGACCACCGACGTCACGCCGCTCAGGGAAGAGGATGCGTACCCCGCGATGCCGGAGGACGGCTACGGCTGGGAGAAGCTCTTCAGCGAGCGCATGTGCCGCCATTTCCGCGAGGACTTCGGGCTCGAGACGCGCGTGTCGCGGTACCACAACGTTTACGGCCCGCACGGCACCTTCGAGGGCGGCCGCGAGAAGGCGCCCGCCGCGATGTGCCGCAAGGTGATTGCCGCCACGCTCGCAGGCGCCGACGAGATCGAGATCTGGGGCGACGGCCAGCAGACGCGAAGCTTCATGTACATCGACGACTGCCTGTACGGCACGCGCGCGCTGATGGCGAGCACTGTCCGCGAGCCGCTCAATATCGGCAGCGACGAGCTCGTCACCATCAACGAGCTCCTCGACATCGTCGAGGACATCGCCGGCGTGACGCTCCGCCGCCGCTACAACCCCAACGCGCCGCTCGGCGTACGAGGCCGTTCGAGCGACAACACGCGGATCAGGCAGACGCTCGGATGGGCGCCCTCCATCAGGCTTCGCGACGGCATGGAGCACACCTACCGCTGGATCCACCAGCAGATGACGATGCCCGCCGGACAGCGGCGCGTGTACGCCTGATTCCGACCGAATGAAGCACATCGCGCGAGCGCTGCTGCCGCGGACGATCCGGCCGCGGCGGATCCTCGCAGGGCCGCTGCGCGGCGTGTGGCTCGTCACCTCCTGGCACGACTACCCCGCCGCGTTGACCGGCCGCACCGAAGCGCCGCTGCTCGACTGGTTCGCCACCCACGTCCGCCCGAGTCAGACGTGGCTCGACGTCGGCGCCCACTACGGGTACACGGCCTTCGCGCTGGCGCGGCTGGTGGGCCCCACCGGCCGCGTGTTCGCGTTCGAGCCGGTGCCGGCCACGGCCGGGTGCGCGGACCAGGGTCGCGCGCTGAACGGGTTCAGCCAGCTCACGGTGCTCCCCTTCGGCCTGGGCGCGGCCGATCCACTCGAGCTGCGAAGGCTGCCGACCACCCGCGGCATGGCGGACTCCACGGTGGCGGACCCGGCGCACCAACCGGCCACCGTGCCGTTCGCGCGCTTCGACTGGCTGTGGCCGCTCGTAAGCGGTGCCCATCAGGCGATCGACGGGGTCAAGATCGACGTGCAGGGCATGGAGCTCGAGACGCTGGCGGGCATGCGCGAAACACTCGCGCGGTGGCGACCGCCGATCGTCGTCGAGCTGCACGCCGGCGTCAGCCGCGAGCGCGTCCTGACGCTCCTCCGCGAGCTCGGCTACTCCGACCGCGCCGTGCCGATCGAGCCGGAGCGGGGCGAGCAGGCCCCGCGGTTCCTCGACGACCGCAGCTACGCCTTCGCCCGCGCGTAAGCGTCCCACCGTGCGCGTCTTCGTCGTCACCATCAACTACGCGCCCGAGCCGAGCGGGTTTGCGCCGCACGCGGCGCAGCTCGCCGGCTATCTGGCGCGCCGCGGCCACCAGGTGGATGTCTTCACCGGGTTTCCGTTCGCGCCGGCGTGGCGGCGGCGGCCCGAGGACCGCGGACGACTGTACGCCACCGAGCGTGCCGGCGGCGTCACGGTGCATCGCGTCACGCACTACATTCCGCGCCGGCCGTCGAGCGTCGGTCAGCGGGTCCTGATGGAAGGATCGTTCGCCGCCTCGGTGCTCGCGGCCATGGCAGCCGTCATGCTGGGCTCGCGGCGCCGGCCCGACGCGATGCTGTACATCGGCGCGCAGCCCGCGGCGGCGATGGCGACCCGGATCGCCGCCGCGGCCGTCCGGCGCCCGTACTTCGTGCGCATCACCGATCTGGCGGCCGACGCGGCGCAGGACGTCGGAATGGTCGGCCGCCGGCTGGGCCGCGTGCTGGCCGCCTTCGAGTTCGCGGCGTACAGACGCGCCGCCGGGGCGAGCGTGCTGTGCCCGAGCTTCAGTGACGTGCTGGCCGGGCACGGCTACCCGGCCGACCGCATCCGCGTTCTGCACAATCCGATCGACACCGACCTCATCCGGCCGCTCGTTCCGGCCGGCGAGTTTCGCGCGCGCTACGACATCCCGCGGGACGCCTTCGTGTTGATGCATGCGGGCAGCATGGGACGCAAGCAGGCGCTCGTGAACGTGGTGGCGGCCGCCGCGCTGACGCGCGACGCCGGCCTGCACTGGGTATTTGTCGGCGGCGGCGAGGGAGAAGCCGAACTGGCCGCCGCCGTCCGCGCGCGCGGCGCCAACGCGGTCGTCCATCTTGTGCCCTTCCAGCCGGAACCGGAGATGGCGGCCATGTTTGCCGATGCCGACGTGCTGGTCGTCAGTCAGCTTGGCAGCGTCACGAACACGCTCATCCCGGGTAAGCTCCTGACCTACATGGCGGCGGGCCGCCCGGTGCTGGCGGCCGTGCATGCCGCAAGCCAGGCCGCCGCGCTCCTGCGCGACGCCGACGGCGGGCTGCTCGTCGCGCCCGAAGATCCTGAGGCGCTCGGCGCCGCCGCGCGAGCGCTCGCCGCCGCCGATCGCAGAACGCTGGCGGCGCTGGGCGCGCGGAACCGCGCCTACGCCGAGCAGCACTTCGACGAGCGGAAGATTCTCGCCGCGCACGAAGCGTTCTTCCTCGAGACGCTCGGCCTGCCGGCGCCTGCGCCATGAGCCCGGTGCCGCCGCTTCGCCCCTGCCCTCTCTGCGGCTCGAACGAGGTCGCGCCGTCATGGACCTACGAGCGGTATTCGATACTCCGCTGCCGCACCTGCGACGTGGAATTCTCTGTGCCGTTTGAAGCCGGGTCGCTCGACTACTACATCGAGCAGTACGCGGACGACTACGCCGTCCCGCGCGCCTATGAAGACATCGACCTCGGCTACCGGTTCACCATCCAGAAGATTGCGGAGGCCGCCGCGCGCCTGCGGCCCGATCAGCGGCGCGTGCTCGACGTCGGCTGCGGCCGCGGCTACCTGCTCGTCGACCTGCAGCGCCGCGGCTTCGAGTGCCTGGGCATCGACTTCCACGAACGGCTCGTCAGGTTCGCCGTCGAGCAGTACGGCGTGCCGGCGCGCGTCGAGCGCCTCGAGAACCTGCTCGCGCTCGGTGAGTCGTACGATCTCGTCATCCTGTCGCACGTGCTCGAGCATGTCGACGACCCCGCGGGGTTGCTCCGCAACGTCTTCGCCGTGCTCAATCCCGGCGGGCTGCTCGTCGTCGAGCTCCCGAACCGCAACTGGTTCAGCCTCGGCTACTCGCTGCGCCGCGGCAACATGGGCTGGAACTACTACCCGCCCGACCACATCACCTTCTGGTCGCTGCAGGCGCTGCGCGCGGCGCTCCAGGGGGCACGGTTCGACGTGCTCGAGTGCGTCGCGCGGCCGTTTGACGACCTCGACCGCGTCGGCGTCTTCGTCCGGACGCGCCTGCGGCTCAGTTCCGGCCCGCTGTTCCACGCGTCGATCTGGACGCTGAAAGCGCTCGGCCGCCTCTTCGGTCTGGAGGGCAACACGCTGAACGCGCTGGCCCGCAAGGCCGATACACAGGCCGGTACAGAGTGATGAGATGACGTCGGCGCCGCTCGTAACGTTCGGCATCCCTGCCTACGACAGCCCGTTTCTGGAGCAGACGCTCCGCAGCGTGCTCGCGCAGACGCTCGGGGACTTCGACGTGATCGTGAGCGACGACCGCGGCCGATCCGACACGCGGACTGTGGTCGAACGGGCCGGCGACCCACGCGTGCGGTACGTCGCCGCCGACGGTCCTCCTGGCGTGCCGGCCAACTGGAACCGCTGCCTCCACCTGGCCACCGGCGCGTATTTCGTACTGCTCCCCGACGACGACGTGATCGCGCCGGAGTTCGCCGCGCGCATGGTCGCGGCGATCGAGGCGCACCCGGCTGCCGGCTTCGCGCACTGCAGCGCGCTGACCGTGGACGCGACGCAGGCCGTGGTGGGCGACGTCCTCGTGCACCCGCCGGCCGAGTTCCTCGCCGGCGCCGCCGCGCTCGGGTGGCTGCTCGACGGCCTGCGGGTCAATCCCGCGTCGCTGATGTTCCGGCGCGACGTGATCCTCCGGCTCGGCGGATGGGAAGAGCGCTTCTGGGACGACTGGGCGCTCACGCTGCGCGTGGCGTTCCGGCACGGCTTCGTCCACGTGCCGCAGCCGCTCGCGATGGTGCGCGACCACGCCACCAACCTCAGCAAGATCGTGGCCGGCGGCGGACGCGACGAGGTCCTCGACATCCTCAACCAGCAGACGGCCGTCTTCGGCGACGCGCTGCCCGTCACCGATGAACTGCTGGCGCTCCGCGCACGATGGACTCGCGACGTCAGCCACCGCGCCGTCATCAAGGCGTTCAAGCACGCGCTGCGAGGCGATGTCCGCGCGGCGCTGCTGCACTACCGACGCGCGCGGCACCTGTACCCGCTGGCGCCGCTGCATCCGGGGTTCCTGGTGATCGCGCTGCGCAACCGGCGCGACGCCTGGCGGCGCGCGCGGCCGTCCCGCTGACATGACGCCCTCCGCCGCGATTCCGCCGCGCTCCACCACCGCCGCCGCACCGGAGGCCCACGGCGAAGGCACCCGGCTGATTGCCGCCAATGCCTTCGCCGGTTATCTCGGCTCCATCGGCATCACGGCGCTGCGGTTCCTCACCAAGCTCGTGCTCATCCGGAGTCTGGCTCCGGTCGACTTCGGCCGCGTCGTGACGACGCAGAACCTGCAGGCGCTCGGCGTGACCGCCGCCGGGCTCGGACTCGGCGACGCGGTCGTGCGCTTCGTCGGTCTCTATTCGCACGATGACTCCGGACGCCCCGCCGCCGTCGTCCGGCACGCGATCAGGCTGACGGTGGCGACGGCGGTGATCGCCACGGCGGTCCTCGTGGTCCCGGCCGCGCTGTGGAGCACGCGTTTGAGCCTCGGCGCGCAGGGCGCGTGGGGCGTCCTGCTGGCGGCCCTGGCCGTGGCCCCGACGGTGACCGGGGACATCCTCGGCAGCGCCTTCATCGGCGCGAACCGCACCTGGATCAAGGTGGCCGCGCTCGACTTTTCACGGGCGCTCGTGACGCTCGGCGGTTACACCCTGCTGCTCGTCCTCGGCAGGGCCGGATACATCGGCAGCGTGTCGGTCCAGCTCGCTGCCGCCGTCGCCTCCGTCGCGGTGATGGTGACGGCGTTCCGCGGCGCGGCGGCCGACCGCCGCCCGCCAAGCGACGACGTGAAGCTGCAGACGCTGCTGGCTTACAGCGTGCCGATGTTCGTCTCGCTCGTCGTCGGCGGGACGCTGGTCGGCGCCGGCATCCCGCTGATCCTCGCGGCGCGGGAGACACCCGAGGCGGTCGCCATGTTCGCCGTCGTCGTCACAATCACACCGCTCCTGCAGCTGCCCGCGAACGCGCTGGAGAATGCCGCCATGCCGGTCTGGGCGGCCGCCGTCGGCGAGGGACCGGTCCGGCATCTCGAGCGCTCGTTCCGGGACGTGACGCGGTGGGGCCTCGTGCTGGGGCTGCTCGTATTCGTCCCGCTTGCCGTCGCGCCGCGCGAGGCGGTGTCGCTGCTCTTCGGGAGTCAGTATGCCGGAGCGGCGACGACCGTGGAGCTGGCGCTGGCGGCCATGCTCTTCGGCATCGCCGTGGGGCCCATCGAAGGCGTCCTCCTGGCGTTCGGGCTGACGCGCGCGATCTTCGTCGCGCGCGGCGTGTCGGGCGTGGTCACGCTGGCGGCCGCCTGGCCGCTCGTCGCTCGGTGGGGCGTCAACGGCGCCGTGGCGGCGTGGGCGGTGAATACGGTCATCAGCAACGCCCTGTATGCGTACGCCGTCTTCCGCCGGCACAGGATCCAGCCTGTCGATGCGCGCTTCGTTCGAACCATCCTCGCCGGCGTCCTCGGCCTGGTGATGGCGCGGCTGGCCGGCGCGCTGGGCCTCGAAGGCACCGCGCGGCTGGCGGCCGCCGTCGTGGCGAACGGCGTGACGCTGGTGGCCGCGGGCCGGATGCTGGGCGTGTGGCATCCGTCGGAGCTCGCCCATCTTGTGCGAAGATGACCCGCAGCCTCTTCATGAACGCCGTGCCGCGTCCGCGTGCGCCGCAGCCCGCCGGGGTGTCTCCGGCCGCCGGCCCTGCGCCGTTGCCGACGTCTACCCCGCAGCAAGGAGTGATCGACTGGTTTTCGCCGCCGATCATGATGGGCACGACCTACCTGCTGCTGTTCGGCATCGGCATCATCGACGCGGAGTTCTTCGACGACCGCACGCGTCTCCGGGCCATGCTGCTGTACTACCGCGGGTTGTCGCTGGCCCCCATCCTCTATCTTGCCGCGTCGCTCGCCAGCTTCATGGTGGGGTACTACCTGACGCCGGTCGGACCGATTACGCGCCGCCTGCGCCCCCTGCAGCGGGAATGGGTGCCCCACCGGGCCTCAGTCGTCGGCACGCTGTTTTTCCTGGCCACATTCGGCGTGCTGGGCCTCTACACGATCACCGTGGGGTACGGCCGGTACGAGGGCAGCGGCAACGAGGCGCTGTCGAATCTGAGCCTCCTTGGCGAGCTGTCGATGATTCCCTGCGTGTTCTCGCTGGTGCGCTACATGCAGTACCGGGCGAAGGTGCCGGGCGTGCAGATGTCGCGCTGGGACCTCCGCTTTCTCTGGGGGGTCATGCTGCCGCTGCAGCTCGCGATTTCCATCTTCATCGGCGTGCGCAGCCGCGCCGTGCTCGTCGTCCTCACCGTCGTGTCGGCGTACCACTATCTGTACAAACCGATTCGACCGCGGAGCTTCGGCATCCTCGGCGCCGTCCTGCTGTTTGTCGCCATGCCGCTGCTCGAGTACCTGCGCCCCGATGCGATGCTGCTGCCGGGCGAGTCGGGCAGCTACGCGGTGCGCGCCTGGCAGTCGGTGGCCGGGCGGACGTCCAGCATTGAGACGTTCACGGTGATCTACGAGAACCTCGACCGGGTACCCGAGCCCGATCCGATCTACTGGGCGCTCACCTCGGGACTCATCCCGCGGTTTCTCTGGCCGAGCAAACCGATTGCGAACTTCTCGGAACGCCTCACCTTCTGGGCCGTCGGCCAGCGGGAACTGGCCTGGATGGGCCCGACGCTGCCTGGCGAGCTCCTGATCCTGCTCGGACACGCGGGGGCCCTGCTCTTCATGCTGGCGCTCGGCGCCCTCTGGCGCGTGCTCAAGGAGATCTCACGCATCGGGGAACCCGGAGCATGGATCGCGCTCTACCTGGTGATCCTCCGGACGCTGCAGACGGTCGAGATCGGATTCGTCATCCCGTACAGCACGCTGACGCGATTCCTCGCCGTGACGATCCTGCTGCTGCTCATCACAACGGCGCCGGTCGGACGCCGTGTCACCGCGCGCCGGCCGATGCTCGTCAATCCGGGCCGCTTCCGGCGGACGGCGTTGGGCGCGAGCTGATGCGCGTCGCGCCATGAGCGGCGACAGGTGACGTAATGCCTGAGCTGGCGGTCGCGCTCGTCGCCCTCGGGACGGTGGCCTTTGGCGCCGTGTATCCCTGGGCGTATATGCCGCTGTTTGCCGCGGCTGCGCTCACCGGGGGCGTCGCCCTCGCCCGCCACGGGCTCACCTCGACGCCGCGCCCGGTCGCATACAGCCTGCTCGCCGTGGGGGCCGCCGTCCTCCTGCAGCTTGTGCCCCTGCCGCGCGCCCTGCTGGATCGCCTCAGCCCGCACGCGGGACCGATTCTGACCGCGTTCAGCCTCACCTTCGGCAGCGACCCGACACAGCCGGCGCCGCTGTCGCTCAATCCCGCCGGCACGCGGACGGCGCTTCTCGGGCTTGTCGCACTCGGTCTGTTCCTGGTCGGCGCCGCCGGCCGGCTTAGCGGCGCGAGCCTGCGGCGCCTGCCGCGCGCGCTTGCCACGTTTGCCCTGCCGCTGGCGGTGTTCGGCATCATCAGCCGCGAGTACCGCAAGAACGATCTCATCTACTGGTTCTGGCGCCCGGAGGAGGGCGGCGGCGACCTGTTTGGCCCCTTTGTCAACCGCAATCACTTCGGCGGCTGGATGCTGATGGCCCTGTGCCTGCTCGTCGGCGCGCTCTTCGGCCAGGTGGAGCGCGCGCTGCAGGATTCCGCGGTCCGCCGCCGCAGACTCGCGTGGCTGTCGTCGGCCGAGGCGAACGGGATCGTGGCGATGGGACTGGTGGTATTTGGCGCGGTGATTGCGCTCTTCTGGACGGTGTCGCGATCCGCCATCAGCGGCTTCGTCGTCGCCGCGGCGGCGTTTGCCTGGCTGGCACTGACGCGCCATCGGTTCGGCGCCACGTCGCGCCGGGCCTCAGTACTCGCGCTTGGCGCGGTGCTCCTGGCCGGGATCGCATGGCGCGGTCCGGCCGAGCTGGCCCAGCGGTTCCAGGACCAGCGGAACCTCGTCGGCCGGCTCGACGCGTGGCGGGACGCCTGGGCCGTGATGCGTGACTTTCCACTGGCAGGGACCGGCCTCAACACGTACTCGGACGCCATGCTCTTCTACCAGCGGAGCAACCCGGGGTTCCACCTGGCGCAGGCCCACAACGACTACGTGCAGCTGGCGGCCGAAGGCGGGCTCCTCGTCGGCATCCCCGCGGCCGTCGCGCTGGCGCTCCTCGTGCGGCAGATCCGGCGGAACCTCCGTGCGGCGCGCGCCGAAGCGCGCGGCTACTGGATCCGCGCGGGCGCCGCGGTCGGGCTGCTCGCCATCGGCGTGCAGGAAGTGTTCGAATTCAGCCTGCAGGTGCCCGCCAACGCCCTCCTGTGCTGCGTGCTTGCGGCGGTCGCGCTGGCGCCGGTCGGCGCCGCACCGGCCGGCGGCCACGGCAACGGGGGACGCCCGTGACGCGGCTTCGCGGGTTCATCACGGCCGCAATCGCTGCGCGACGGCGTCGGCCATGATCGCGTTCCCGCGCGGCCCGAAGTGGACTTCGTCGACGTAGATGGGCTCTTCGACGCCGTCGAAGACGTGCCCGAGGAAAACGAAGCTGCCCGTCCGGGCGGCGCGCCGCTCGGCTTCGGCATACGCCGCGTCCATGGCGCGGTCTTCATCCGGGTCGCTGAACTCGGGGCTCTGGAGATACGCGCGTTCAAAGCGTGTGCGCGCCCTGCTGCCGAACCGCATATTCGGCTGCCAGAAGAAATAGGCCTTGAATCCGTAGGCCGCTCCGAGCGTCCGGATCATCGCGATGTTGGCTTCATAGTTGTCGAGCGTCTCGGTCACTTTCGTCCGGATAGCCCCTTCCGACCAGTCCGCGGCCACCGGTTCTCCCTGGCGATCGGCGGTCAGCAGCGTCGGCGGACCGATCGTGCGCGTCACGACGCCGCGTGCCACGCGGAGCAGATGCACGCGGTCGATGAGGCCGGGCCAGTAGATATCATGGTCCGTCCGGGCTCTCATCTCCAGCAGATCGGGATGCGCCGACGCCAGGCCGGGCGAGTAAATGCCGCTGTACGCTTCGTTCGGGCCGCCGGAAAAGACGACGATCTCGGGTCGATGGCCGCCCTTGAGCAGCTGCGTCAGGAGTACGAGATTCTGATTCAGCACGTACCCTTCGACCGACAGGTTCGTCACCTCGGTGCACGGCCGGCCCGGCCCGTTCAGCGTCTGCGACAGGAGCGACGGGATGGTGGCGAAATCGGGCGCATCAAGACCGAGCACCACCGAGCCGCCGAGCAGCCACACCTGGGTCGGGCGCGTCCGCGAATCGCGGCACGGATTCACGGTTCTTCTCCACAGGCCGCTGTCGTGCTGGTCGATGTTGATGTACGTGCCGTGCACTTCGACGTTGCCCCACACGCGGAAGGGCTCGTACCGGTGCATCCACCCGGCAATCCGCTCGTCCCGCTCCCGCAGGAACTGGTCGGCCCAGGGATAGCCGTCGTACGCGTGGCTGGCGCGGCGCAGGTCGTCGGCGAGAAGATTCCGGGAGGAGAAGAACCTGCGGGCCACGCTGCCGTCGTCGAGCTCGGGCGCGACGACCGGCAGGCGCAGGAACGCCCCGTGCCACACGCCCATCACGAGAAACGATGCGAACTCGCCCGCCGCCACCAGGAGAACCGTCACCAGCACGACATATCCAACGTGCCAGCACACCGCATCCAGGGCGCCTCGAATGCGTGTCCACGCCGCTGAACGGACAACCATGAGCGTGTCGAACAGTCGCGGCATTCTCGCACGTTTCAGCGACCCGGCGGTCGGGTGGGCAGTCGCCGCGCTGATCTTCGTTGTCGCGACCGCGCGCGCTGAAGGGCCTCCCCCCGACGACCTCACCTTTGTTCCCGGCGACTCGTACAGCTACCTGCGCATCGCCGAGGCGGCGCCCGGGGTGCCTGCTGAGCCGGTGTTCTTCCACTACGCGCAGCGCGTCACGCTTCCCTACCTGATCGGCCTGGTCCACGAGGCCACCGGCCTGCCGCTCCACGCGCTGTTTCAACTCTCGGCGGTGCTCATCGTCGTCGCGATCCTGGTCGTGTTTGCCCGCGTGCTCGAGCGTCTGGCGGTCGACGGCGCCGCGGCCGCCCTGGCGCTGTCCACGTTCGTGCTGAACCCGTGGGCCGTACGCGCCTATCTCACGTATCCCGAGATGGTGACCGACCTCGGATTCGTGCTGGGACTGGCCGTGCTGCTGCACGGCCTCGCGAACGAGCGGCTCGCCACACTGCTGGCCGGCCAGCTCATCGCGTCGCTCGGCCGGCAGACGGGCCTGCTGCTCGTGCCGCTGGCCGTCCTGTGGGTCTGGCAGGTGTGGGGCCGGCGGTCCCGGCTGGCGGCCTGCGGGGCGGTCGCCGGGATCGCTGCTGGAGTCTACGCCGCCACGGCGGCGCTGGCAGCGGGGTTTTCGTATCCCAGCGAGAATGCGGCACATGTCACGGAACTCCTTCCCTGGCTGGGCACACGGTTCGATGCGGCGCTGCTGGCGTCGTTTCTGGTCAGGCTGGTCATTGCTCCGGCGATCCCGGTGCTCATGATGCTCGCGAGTGTCCATCGCTGGAGGCCTGTGCCCGGTCGGCGGCGCCTCGTCGCGATCCTGTGCGCCGGCAGCGTCGCTATCTGGCTGCAGCCGCTGCTGGCCGGCCCGGATCTCACCGTGGGCAACGGTCCGCGGCTGACCGCGCTCGGGCTGCTCCCGGTCTGCGCCGCGGCCGGCATTGTCCTCGGTGACACCCTCGCGGCTCCCGCGCCGGGGTCGCGGCGGTTCTTCGCCCTGCTTGCCCTGCTGGCGCTGGCTTCGATGCATCACGTGTACGTCTTCTCACAGACACCGACGGAGATGCAGCGGGCTCTCTTTGCCGCCACCTACAGCATCGCCTGTCTGGGTATTCTGGTCGTGACCCGCGCGGGCATGCGAGCCGAGCCCACATGAACGCCTACGCGGGGCGCACGATTCTCGTGACGGGCGGGCGAGGCTATGTCGGCGCCGCCCTGACACAGGCGCTGGCCGGCGTGCCCTGCGTGCTGATCCTGCTCGACCGGTCGCCGCGAGACGCCTGGCGGCCCGCGCCGGGGCGCGCGGAGGTGGCCATCCGGACGGGCGACGTGGCCGAGCGCGAGGCGTGGGACGGCGCCCTGGCCGGCGTCGACTGGGTCTTCCATCTCGCGGGGACCGAATACGACCGCCGCGCCGACGCCGACCCGCTTGCCGACTGGCGGTCCAACGCGCTACCCATCGTGCATCTGCTCGAGGCGTGCCGCCGCGGCGGTCATCGTCCGCGCATCGTGTTCACGAGCTCGGTCAACGTGGTCGGCTCGGCGGGCGCGCTGCCGGTGAATGAAGACCGCCGCGAAGCGCCGCTGATTGCCTGGTCGGCGCACAAGCTGCTCGCGGAGCACTACCTGCGCATCTACACACAGCGGCACGGCATCGCCTCACGCGTCCTGCGGCTCTCCAACGTGTACGGGCCGACGCCCCGCGCGGCGGCGCAGACGCGCGCCGCGCTCAACCGCATGGCGGCCGACGCGATCGCCGGCCGCCCGGTACGCCTCTACCGCAACGCCGGCTGCCTGCGTGACTATGTCTTCATTGACGATGTGGTGGAGGCGCTGCTGGCGGCGGGATCCAGCGCCGATGCGTGGGATGGACGCCCGTATATCGTGGGCAGCGGCGTGGCGACGACCATCGCCGACGCGGCCGGCGTGATTGCCCGCGCCGTGCGCGAGCGCACGGGCGTGCCGGTGCAGGTGCAGCGCGACCCCGGCGCGTCGGGTAGCATGGATGCATTCGAGATGCGGAGCTTCGTCGCCGACATCGCGCGCCTGCAGGCGGCCACCGGCTGGACGCCGCGCGTGCCATTCGATCGCGGCGTTGCCGCAACCGTCGACGCGCTGCTGGCCAGCCAGCCGGCCGGCGACCTATCGTGAACCGCAAGCTGCTGACGCGGGAAGAGTTCGAGGCCCTGCGGCGCGAGTCCGCGGCCGCCATGGCCCAGGATGCCGCCCTCCAGCGCAAGGCGGCCGACCTCATCGTCGAGGCGGACCGCTATTACTGGATTCATCAGACCACCTGGCTCGGCGCGCCCGTGCTGCAGCTGCCCCAGGACATGTTCGCCGTCCAGGAGATCGTCTTCCGGTCGCGCCCGCGGTTCATCGTCGAAACGGGTGTCGCCTGGGGCGGGTCGCTGCTCTTCCATGCGACGCTGCTCTCGGCGCTCGGCGGCGAGCGCGTCATCGGGATTGACATCCACACACCGGAGCACGTGCACCGGACGCTCCGTTCGTTCGGGCCGCTGTCCGATCGGATCGCGGTCGTCGAAGGATCGTCTACCGACCAGGCCGTGTTCGATCGCGTGCGCGCGATGATCGGCGACTGCCGCGACGTCCTCGTCATCCTCGATTCGTTCCACACACACGAGCACGTGCTGCAGGAACTCCGGCTCTATTCCAGTCTTGTTGGTGAAGGCCATTACCTGGTCTGCTGCGACACCCACGTCGAGTACATCCCGGAGATCGTGTCGAACCGGCCCCGGCCCTGGGGCAAGGGCAATAACCCGAAGACCGCACTCGACGCCTTCCTGAACGAGAACGATCGCTTTGAGATCGACCGTGACATCGAGCGCAAGCTGCTGCTGACGCTCCATCCGGGCGGATACCTCAGGTGCCGGACGCGCTGAACGCCGACACCCGGCTGACGATTCTCCTGATGCTGCGAGACCGCGTGCCGTTCACGGTGCGCTGGATGGCGTACGCCAATCGGGTGCGCCTGCCCTTCAAGGTCTTTATCGCCGACGGCGGATCGGACGACAGCGCCGGGCGGGCGCTCGGCGACCACTCCCGCTTCCCGCACGTCGACTACACGTACGTCCGGTATCCGCACGACGCCACCTACGCGGACTTCTACGCGAAGCTGGCCGACGCTCTGTCGCGCATCGACACGCCGTATGTTGCGCTCGCCGACAACGACGACTTTCTCATTGCCGACGGCGTGCGGCAGGCGATCCGGTTTCTGGCCGACCACCCCGAGTACGCGACCTGCGGCGGCCAGTGCGCCGTCTTCTGGGTGACGCCATCGGAGGCGGGCGGGAGCGGATCGGAGACGCTCTACGGCCGGCGCGTCGAATGGAAGACCAGTCTCGACACGCGCTCGGTGACCGACGCGACCGCGCGGGCGCGGCTCGAACATCAATCGCTGAGGGCCACGACCCCCATCTACTACCACGTACAGCGCACCTCGGACGTGCGGCGGTATGTCGACGCCGTCATGGTGTGGAATCCGGCCGATCTGTTCCTCCTCGAGCACGTGCTCTACTCGCTCGCCGCGATCGCCGGCAGGACGAAGCAGCTCGACACGCTGTACATCGCGCGGCAATGGAACTCTCCCGAGACGATCGGCGGCGGTCATATCGACGCCTTCGGCGACTGGCTGGGCCGGATGCTCGCTCCCACCTGGTCGGAGGATTTCGCGGGCGCCGTGCGTATCCTCTCCGCCGCGCTGGCCGATCGCGATCATCTGTCGCTCGAGGAGGCGCGGGCGGCCGTCGTCGCGGCGTTCCGGATGCAGGCGGCCCCGCCGCTCCTGTCCGACCTGCTGAAGGACCCGCACGTGGATGTGCCGATGTCCGCCGCCGTGTGGCTGGTGCAGCGCCTGCTGGCCCGGCCGTCCACCAGCGCGGCGCGCCGCCTGCTGCGGAGGGTGTACCGCCGGATGCCGTGGATTTCGGTTGATGCGGTCCACGGCACCGAATTCCGGACACGAGCCGTGGCGGGCGCCGCGGAAGACTTCGGTCCCATGCGCGAATTCCTGCGCGAGCCGCCGGCCGCCGCGCTGGACGGTCGATGAGCGCTCGCGACCTGACGCTGCTGCTGGCCCTGAAAGACCGGACGCCGTACACGTTCAGGTGGATGGCGTACCACAACTTCATTCGGTTGCCGTTCCGCGTATTCGTGGCCGACGGCGGCGCCGACGAGTGCGTGCCTGCCGCGTTGTCGGAACGGGCTGGCTTTCCGAACCTCGACTTCGAGTACGTGCGCTACCCGTACGACGCAACCTGCGCGCAGTACTACGCGAAGCTCGCCGACGCCCTCGAGCGGATTCACACCCCGTTTGTCGCGCTCGCGGACAACGACGACCTCTTCGTCGTCAAGGGACTCCAGCAGTCCATCGAGTTCCTCGCCAGCCATCCGGACTATTCCGCCTGCGGCGGACAGTGCGCGGTGTTCTGGATTCATCCCGACCAGGCCGACGCGGACGCCGACGTGCTGTACGGACCCCGGATCGAGTGGAAGTGCAGCCTCGAGCGGACGTCGCTGACCGACGACACCGCGAGCGCGCGCCTGCTGAGGCTGCCGCGCCGGACCGCGCACGCCGTCTTCTATCACGTGCGGCGAACCGAGGATCTCCGGCGCGAGCTTCGCCTGATCCGTGACGCCGCCCCTCAG
>JACQZV010000119.1 GCA_016213695.1 Acidobacteriota bacterium
CAGCCAGTACGGTCCGTACGCCAGCGCGCGCCACGGCGTCGACCATTCGGGCTCGGGACCGAGCGCGACGAGCCACAGCACGACAGCGGCCGCCCCATAGAACACCACGACGTTGCGCTGCCGCCAGGCGCCGCGGAACGCACCGGTCAGTCCCACGCCGCCGACGAGCAGCAGCATCGCGGGCGTGAAGAGCTGGTACGGGCTGAACGGCGGCAGCGGGAGCGGCCCGATGTGCCAGCCCCACGGGCCCGTCCAGACGCGCGCCAGCACGACGAGCGTCAACCCCGCGAATCCGAGCATGAGGCGCCGTGCCCACGGGCCCGCGCCGCCCCTGACCGCGGCGGCGACGGCCACGATGCTCAGCGCCAGCACCATGAAACCGGGGAAGAGCGCGCCTTCCTCCAGGTCGTGCGGCAGCAGCCCTCTCCAGGGCTCCGCGCGGTGGTACATCCCAAGAAGCCCGACCATGTCGGCGCTGAAGCTCCTGATCTCGTTGTACTCGCGGTGGAATCCGTACTCGGTCTGGCGGAGGTGATAGCCCCACAGCAGCGGCAGGAGCGGCAGCGTGGCCACCGCCGCGGCGACGAGCGGGCCGGCGATCCGCGTCCACTCGCGCGGCCGGACGAACCAGGCGCACCAGAGGGCCACGAGCAGCGGAAAGAACACGAGCAGCGCCGAATTGGCGAGCGCGGTCAGCAGCCACCCGGCGCCGAACCCGATGAGCGACGACCGTCTCCCGGTGCGAAGGTAGCGGTGCAGCCACAGCAGCGCGAACGGCATCCCGAACGACGTCATGTGCTGGAGATGCGACAGGTGCACCGACTGGTACGGCGCGAACCCATACGCGAGGCCGGCGATGAAGGCGCCCGCGTCCGATCCGGTCACCTCGCGCGCGAGCGCGAAGGCGGCGATCCCGTTGAGCGGCAGCGCGAGCAGAAACACCAGGTTGTGCGCGAGTACCGGGTTGCCCGTGATCCAGATCACCGGCGAAGCCAGCGGATACGTCAACAGCAGGTGTTCGGTGAACGCGGTGACGCCGGTCAGCGGCGCGAAGGACGGGAAGTTCCACCACTCGGCCGACAGCGGCAGGTGCGCGGCGTTCCAGGCCAGGATCGACGCGTTCAGCAGCGGGTCACCGAGATCGGAATACAGGTGGGTGGCGAGGTGCGGCAGCAGATCCCGGAACAGCACGGCCGTCACCGCGATGTACACGGCGAGCACCCGAGCACCCGAGAACCCGCGCACCCGGGCACCCATCTACAGCGGAATGTTGCCGTGCTTCTTGGGCGGGTTGCGGTCGCGCTTGGTGTCGAGCGCATCGAGCGCGGCAATCAGCTTGGCACGGGTCTGGCGGGGCCGGATGACCTCGTCGATGAAACCGCGCTGCGCGGCGGCGTACGGGTTGGCGAACTTCTCGCGGTACTCGGCGACCTTCGACGCGCGCACGGCCGCCGGGTCGGCAGCAGCCTCGAGCTCGCGCCTGTAGAGGATGTTGACGGCGCCTTCAGCGCCCATGACGGCGATCTCGGCGGTCGGCCACGCGTAGTTGACGTCGGTGCGGATGTGCTTGCTCGACATCACGCAGTACGCGCCGCCGTACGCCTTGCGGGTGATCACCGTCAGCTTCGGCACGGTCGCCTCCGCGAACGCAAACAGGAGCTTGGCGCCGTGGCGGATGATGCCGCCGTACTCCTGCACGGTGCCGGGCAGGAAGCCGGGGACGTCCTCGAAGGTCACGAGCGGAATGTTGAACGCGTCGCAGAAGCGGACGAAGCGCGCGCCCTTGACCGACGCGTCGATGTCGAGCGTGCCGGCCAGGTGCGCCGGCTGGTTGGCGACGATGCCGACCGGGCGGCCGCCCAGGCGCGCGAACCCGACCAGGATGTTGCGGGCGAAGTGCTCGTGCACCTCGAGCAGATACCCCTCGTCCACCACAGCGCGGACGACGTCGGTCATGTCGTAGGGCTGAGTCGGCGACGCCGGGACCAGCGTGTCGAGCGCCTCGTCAGCGCGGTCGGGCGGGTCGGCGGACGCCGCCCGCGGCGGGTCGTCCACGTTGTTGCCCGGCATGAACGAGAGCAGCTCGCGGATGAGGGTCAGGCACTCCTGGTCGTTCTCGACGGCAAAGTGCGCCACGCCGCTGCGCTCGTTGTGCGTCATCGCGCCGCCGAGCTCCTCCTTGCTGACCTCTTCATGCGTCACCGTCCGGATGACGTCGGGGCCGGTGACGAACATGTAGCTCGTGTGCTTCACCATGATCGTGAAGTCGGTGATGGCCGGCGAGTAGACGGCGCCGCCGGCGCAGGGCCCCATGATGGCGGAGATCTGCGGGACGACCCCCGACGCGAGCGTGTTGCGGAGGAAGATGTCGGCGTAGCCGGCGAGCGAGACCACCCCTTCCTGGATGCGCGCGCCCCCGGAGTCGTTCAGGCCGACGACCGGCGCCCCCATCTTCACCGCCAGATCCATGATCTTCACGATCTTGGCGGCGTTGGTCTCCGAGAGCGACCCCCCGAACACGGTGAAGTCCTGCGCGAAGGCGTACGTCAGGCGGCCGTTGATGCGCCCGTGGCCGCAAACCACGCCGTCGCCGGGCACGACCTGGTCGGCCATGCCGAAGTCGCGGCAGCGGTGCGTGACGAACTTGTCGAGCTCCTCGAACGTGCCGGGGTCGAACAGCAGGTCGATGCGCTCCCGGGCGGTGAGCTTGCCGGCCTCGCGCTGGCGCCGCAGGCGATCCTCGCCGCCGCCGAGCCCCGCCCGGCGCTCGAGGTCCTGAAGGAAGTCCCTCGGGCTCACACCCTCGCCGCCTGCGCCTTCTCCCAGTCCTTGAGGAACCGCTCGAGGCCGATGTCGGTGAGCGGGTGCTTGAAGCACTGATCGATGACCGCCGCCGGCGCGGTGACGACGTGGGCGCCCATGCGGGCCGCCTCGATGATGTGAATCGGATGCCGCACGCTGGCGACGAGCACCTCGGTCGTGAACGGAGAGTGATCGAAGATGTCGAGGATTTCGCGGATGAGCGTCATGCCCGTCGCGCCGATGTCGTCGAGGCGCCCCACGAACGGGCTGACGTAGGTGGCGCCCACCTTGGCGGCGAGCCAGGCCTGCGCCGCCGAGAAGATCAGCGTGACGTTGACGCGCAGGCCTTCCGACGCCAGCGTCCGGCACGCCTTGACGCCGTCCCTGGTGAACGGCACCTTGACGACGATGTGCTCGTCGATCGCGGCAAGGTCGCGCCCCTCGCGGAGCATCCCCGCCGCATCGGTGGCCACCACCTCGGCGCTCACCGGCCCCTTCACCGTCTGGCAGATCTGCCGGAGGATCTGCCGATAGTCGCCGGGCTCCCTGGCCAGCAGCGACGGGTTGGTGGTGACGCCGTCGAGAATGCCGAGCGCGGCGAGCGCCTCGATGTCCTTGAGATTGCCGGTATCGACGAAGAGTTTCATCGCGCCGTTTCCTCCACCCGCTCCGACTCCGCGCTCACGTTCGGCAGCGGCACCTGCGTGTCGAGCGCCACGACAGAGTACACGTACCGCCGTCCGGGCTGCACGTCGGTGTCGCGATAGCGCACGTCGGCCACTGGCGTAGCGGTGAGTTGACGCAGTGTGGCATCGCCGGGCTCACGACGCAAGACCAGATACCCGCCGAGATCGAGCTCGCTGTTCGGCTCCCAGATCAGGCTGATGCCCCCCTCCGAAGGCACCGCGGCGAGCCCGCCCGGCGCCGCGGGAGGAAAGATGTCGATCGGCGTGACACAGGCCGGGGGCGATGCCACGCTCGACACCTCGCCGCGCTGCGCGCGCACGGTATAGCAGTGCCGCCGGCCGGCGGTGAGCACGTCGGTCGCCGCCAGCGCCGCGAGCGGCGCCGGGTTGACCGGCAGCGGCTTCTGCGCGGCCCAGGGTGGAAGCGGGGACGCGAGCGGCAGCACGAGCGGATCGGGTGCGATCTCCAGGTACACGTTGTACGTCATCGGGCCGGCCGGGACGGCGGCGTCGCCGGGCGGTGGTGCCGCCCCGACGGCCACGGGCAGCACCGCAGCGACAAACGGCGTCGGTTCGGGCGGCAGAATCCGGTCGAGCAGAAAGCCGAGCAGTCCGCCGGCGGGCTCCCACGCGAGCGCGATGGCAGCACTGCCGTAGGACACGCGCACGTCGGCGGGCGGATCGGGCAGCGTCGTCAGCGCCACCTGGGCCTGCATGCCGGGCGGTCCGGGACGGCCGCGCCGGTTGAACGGCACGGCGACATAGAACCGCCGCATCACGAGCGGCATCGGCGCCGCGGCGGCGGGGAGCGGCGGCGCCGGCTCCCTCCGGCGCGGGTCGACCGGGACCGGACCCTGCTCGAACTCGTCGGGCGTGAGCCGGTCGCGCACGGTCACGGCTGTGCCGATCGGCGCGCCGGACGACAGGTCGGGAGGCACCGACGGCGGCGGCGCCGGCGCGCCCGGTTTCGGCGGCGGCGCCACCGGAATGCTGGCGACCACGGTGCCGACGTCGGCGAAGCGGGCGAGCGAAGGCGCGAGGCGGCCGGTGTACCCGTACACGTCGATGCGCTCGATGTCGATCGGGATCGACTTGTCGATGTTGGTGGCCGGAACCGTCAGCGTGATGTAGATGTCGTCGCCCAGCCGGGAGGCGGCGATGGTGTCCACGGGGGCCGGCATCCGCACGGGCGGGGCAATCGGCGTGCCCCTCTTGCCGCACGCGCCGCCGGCGGCGGCCGCGGCCAGCGCGAGCAGCCAGGCGGCCCTGCGCCCGCTCGTCATGGCTCCTCGGACGATCCGGCGACCCGCTTGCCCAGCTCGGGCGACTTGAAACGGCGCGAATCGATTCCGTACCCGCGCACCTTGTAGTTGAGGATCCGTTCGGTGGTGTCGAGCAGGCGCGCCGCCTTGGCGCGGTTGCCCCGCGTCGTCTTGAGCGCGTCCTGGATCAGATCGCGCTCGTAGGCCGCGACGGCGTCTCTGAGCGACACGCGCGTGACGGTGCCGGAGGCGTCGGCGGTCTGCAGCGACGGCGGCAGATGGTGACCGTGGATCACGGCGCCGTCGCACACGAGGATGGCCCGCTCCATCACGTTCTCCAGCTCCCGGACGTTGCCCGGCCAGTGATAGGCCATGAACATGTCGATCGCGGGCGTCGAGATGCGCTTGATCACCTTGCCGTGCTCGCGCGAGAACTTTTCGAGGAAGTGGTCGGCGAGCAGGAGCAGGTCGGCCTTCCGCTCGCGGAGCGACGGGACGAAGATGGTGAAGACGTTGAGGCGGTAGTAGAGGTCCTCGCGGAATGTCCCTTCCGCGAGCGCGGTCTCCATGTCCTTGTTCGTGGCGGCGATGAGGCGGACGTTCACCTTGACGGTGTCGGTGCCGCCGAGCCGCTCGAACTCGCGCTCCTGCAGCACGCGCAGCAGCTTGACCTGCGTGCCCAGGTTGATGTCGCCGATTTCGTCGAGAAAGAGCGTGCCCCCCTCGGCGAGCTCGAAGCGGCCTTTCTTGCGCGCGGCCGCGCCGGTGAACGCGCCCTTCTCGTAGCCGAACAGCTCCGACTCGATGAGCGTGTCGGGGAGCGCCGCGCAGCTCACCTTCACGAACGGCTTCTTGGCGCGCAGCGAGTTGTAGTGGATGGCGTGGGCGATGAGCTCCTTGCCCGTGCCGGACTCACCGCGGATGAGCACCGTCGTGTTCGTCTTGGCCACCTGCGCCACCTGCTCGTACATCTGGCGCGTGGGACCGCTCGTACCGATGATGTTGGAGAAGTCGTACCGTTCCTTCAGCTCCTGCCGCAGATGGGTGTTCTCGTCGAGCAGCCGGCGCCGCTCCTCCTCGACGAGCCGCTGCACGTTGAGCGCCTGCGCGATCATCGAGGCGACGATGCCGAGGAACTGCAGGTTGCTGTCGAAGTCGCGCTCCGGCTTGAACCGGAGGTCCACGGCCAGGGCGCCGATGGCCGCGCGGCTCTGCAGGATGGGCACGCAGATGAAGCTGAGCTCCTGCCTGGCCGCCTCGCCGCGCCCCGCCGCCCGGTTGAGGAGCGCCGGCTCCCGGCTGACGCGCGGCACGACAATCGGCTTGCCGCTCTCGACCACCTTGCCCGTAATCCCCTCGCCGACCCGGTAGCGGACCGCGCGCGCCCGGTCCTCGAAGCCCTCGGCCGCCTCCACGTGCAGCTCGCCGTCGCGCAGCAGCGTGATCATGCCGCGGACGACGCCGTGATGGCGGACCAGGATGGCGAGCACGCGCTGCAGCCCGGCGCGCAGGTTCAAGGTCCCCGAGAGCGCCTGGCTCACCTCGAGCAGCGTGGACAGGCGCCGCGCGTCGCGCGCGGCGGTGCTCGTCTCGGCGGCTATTCTCACAGCAGACATCGCTTTTGTAGCAATGCGAAATCGTCAGGACAGAATTGTCTGGAATCGGCGATCGAACCCACCCCGCATTCTACAGGATTCGCCGCCGGCGCTAGAGGATGTAGCGGGACAGATCGTCGTTCCGGACGATGTCGGCGAGCATGCGGTCGACATACGCCTCGTCGATCGCGATCGCCTGCCGGCCCAGATCCGGCGCCTCGAACGACACCTCGTCGAGCAGCCGCTCCATGACCGTGTGCAGGCGGCGCGCGCCGATGTTCTCGCTGCTCTCGTTCACGCGCGCGGCGAAATCGGCAATCCGCTCGATCGCCGCCGGCGTGAACGACACCGTCACCGCCTCGGTGCCGAGCAGCGCCACGTACTGCGTGACGAGCGCGTTGCGCGGCTCGGTCAGAATGCGCACGAAGTCGTCCCTGGTCAGCGGGTCCAGCTCCACACGGATCGGAAAGCGTCCCTGCAGCTCGGGAATGAGATCGGACGGCTTCGACACGTGGAAGGCGCCGGCCGCGATGAACAGGATGTGATCGGTCTTCACCATCCCGTGCTTGGTGTTGACGGTCGTGCCCTCGACAATCGGCAGGATGTCGCGCTGCACGCCCTCGCGGCTCACGTCGGGGCCGTGCCCGGCGCCGCCCAGTGCGTCGCGGCTCGCAATCTTGTCGATCTCGTCGATGAAGATGATGCCCGACTGCTCCACCCGCTGCACGGCGGTCCGGCTCACCGATTCCATGTCGACCAGCCGGGTCTGCTCCTCGGCCACCAGATGGGCGAGCGCCTCGGGCACCCGCAGGCGGCGCGTCTTCGCCCGCCCCTGGAAGAGATGTCCCATCATGTCCTTCAGGTTGAGACCGATCTCCTCGACCGAGGAGCCGGCAATCACCTCGAAGGACGGCATGGCGGTGTCGCGGACGTCCAGCTCGACGACCCGATCGTCGAGACGCCCGTCGTGGAGCTGCTCGCGCATCCGCTCGCGCGTGCGGCCGCCCGGCTCGGCCTGCACCGCGCCGCCGAACGGCGCCGCCGCGGCCTCGCCCGGAACGGCCGGCCGGGCCGGCGGCAGCAACAGGTCCAGCAGCCGCTCCTCGGCCGCGTGCCGCGCCTTGTCGCGCACCTCGTCGGCCTGCTCGGCCCGCACCATGTCGGCGGCAATCTCGACCAGATCGCGCACCATCGCTTCGACGTCGCGCCCGACGTAGCCGACCTCGGTGAACTTCGACGCCTCCACTTTCACAAACGGCGACTGCGCCAGCCGCGCCAGCCGGCGCGCAATCTCGGTCTTGCCCACGCCCGTCGGTCCGATCATCAGGATGTTCTTCGGCGTCACTTCCTCGGCGATCTCGAGCGGCAGCCGCTGCCGTCGAATGCGGTTGCGAAGGGCAATCGCCACGGCACGCTTCGCCTTCGCCTGCCCCACCACGTACTTGTCCAGCTCGACGACGATCTGCCGCGGGGTCAGCGTGTCGACGGCGGTGGCGGTGCGCTCCGGCAGGACAATGGCCATCACAGCTCTTCGATCGTCAGGTTCGTGTTCGTGTAGATGCAGAGACCGGCGGCAATCGTCATCGCCTCTTCCGCGATCTGCCGCGCGCTCAGCTGGCTGTGCCGGATGAGCGCCCGGGCCGCCGCCATGGCAAACGGCCCCCCCGACCCGACCGCCACCACGCCGTCGTCGGGCTCGATGAGGTCGCCGGTGCCTGAGAGGAGGAATATCAGTTTCTGATCGGCGACGATGAGCATCGCCTCGAGGCGGCGCAGCGCGCGGTCGGTCCGCCAGTCGCGCGCCAGTTCCACGGCGGCCCGCTCGAGGTTGCCCCGATACTGTTCGAGCTTCGACTCGAAACGCGAGAAGAGCGCAAACGAGTCGGCCGCCGAACCGGCAAAGCCCGCCAGGATCGAATCGTTGTACAGCCGCCGGATCTTACGCGCGCCGTGCTTGACGACGGTGGTGCCGAGCGTCACCTGGCCGTCACCGGCCAGGCAGGTCGAATCACGATGACGCACGGCCAGAATGGTGGTCGCCTGCATGGACATCACCCGCCAGTATGCCTCAAGGCACAGCCCCGGTGACCTGAGCGGAGGACAGGACGGGCCGACCGCTCAGTTCCTTCAGGAATTGCGCGCGGCCGGAGTGGCAGCACTGTTGCTCTGCCAGTGGTTGTCGGTAGCCCGTAGCTGGTGGAGGAGATGCCCATGCGCCCCACGTACTGGATTCTGATGATGCTGGTGGCCGCGCCGGCCGCGGCACGCGCGCAGGACGCCGAGCAGCGCGACGCGGCGCCTCAGGCCGAAGCGCCGTCGCCGGAGCCGGAACGGCAGGCGATTCCGCGCGGCAGCCGTCCGCAGGGAGAGAACCCGCGCACCGGCACCGCGATACCGCGGCGGGCGCCCTCGCCGGGATCGGTCCGTCCCGACGGACGACCGGGCGATCGCGGCCGGATCGCGGTGGCTCCCGACAACTACTTCTTCTATCCGCGACGCGCCTTTCCGTACCGCTACGGCGCCTATCCGTACGGCTACGGCGCCTTCGGCCTCCGCTTCTACGACGACCCGTATCGCTGGTCGCCCGGCGGCTATTCGCCGTACGGGTACGGCGGGTACCCCGGCCGGACGTACAGCGCGTTGGACATCGGTGAACTGCGGCTGGATGTGTCGCCGCGCCACGCGCAGGTGTTCGTGGACGGCTACTACGCGGGGGTCGTGGACGATTTCGACGGCGCGTTTCAGGCGCTCAAGCTCGAGTCGGGCGCGTACCGGATTGAACTCATCGCGCCAGGGTACGAAACGCTGGCATTCGACGTCAGGATGACTCCCGGGCAGCGAATCCGGTACCGCGGCGATCTGCGACGGAACTAGTGGGCAGTGGGCAGTGGGCAGTGGGCAGTGGCACCGAGACACCGAGCCGATTGCTCCAATGTGATCCCGGTGCCTCCGTGTCTCAGTGTTCCGTGGGAGTGAAAAACGTTTTGGATCAGGCCGACCGGCGCCGGAGCAACAGGTACAGCGGAAGACCCGCGGCGATAATCACGGCGCCCCAGATGGTGCGATCGGGCGCCGTCCAGAGCGCGTTCGCGAGAATCAGCGCGCTGGCGACGGCGTAGATGCCGGGGGCGATCGGGTACCCCCAGGCGCGGAACGGACGCTCGGCGTCCGGCTCCCTGGCGCGCAGCACGAAGAGCGCCGCCACCGCGACGCCAGAGAACAGCACGATGGCAAATCCGGTGTAGTTGAGCAGCGCTTCGGCGCGCGCCGACAGCACGAGGAGCGAGCTCCAGACGGCCTGGGCCACGATCGCGGCCGCCGGCGTCCGGTAGCGCGGATGGATCGCCGCCGCGCGGCGGAAGAACAGGCCGTCCCGCGCCATGGCGAAGTACACGCGCGGCCCGGCAAACGTCATCGCGCTGATGCTCGCCAGCAGGCTGACGATCGACACGACCCCCATCGTGTTGCCCGCGGCGGCGCCGAGCAGCCGGTCGGCAACCACATCGAGCACCGATCCCCGCACCTGCGCCAGATCGGCCGCCGGCAGCACATAGAGATACAACGCGTTCAGGAAGAGATAGATCACGACGACGGCGGCGGTTCCGACGGCGAGCGCGAGCGGGACGTTGCGCCCGGGGGACCGGATTTCCTCCGAGACGTACGACGCCGCGTTCCACCCCGAATAGGTAAACATGACGGGAATCAGCGCGAGCAGCCAGCCCGTGGGGGCGACCGGCGCCGTCTGCACGAGATTGCCGGCTTGCCCCTGACCGAAGGAAAACCCGATCGCGATGAACAGGACGAACGCCGCCACCTTCAGCGTGGCGAGGACGTCCATGACCACGCGCCCGGGACCGACGCCGCGCAGGTGGATCCACGCCATGCCGAAGATGGCGGCGATGGCGACGACCGCGTTGGGGGACGCGCTCAACTCGAGCCAGCCGGGCACGAGCGGCAGCGTGGCAAAGGGGGTGCTGTTGCCCGCGGCCGGAATGAACCGTCCGAGATAGAACGCGAGCACGACGGCACTGGTCGCGATGGCGCCAGAGAAGCCGGCGACAAACGACGTCCAGCCGGTGAGGAACGCGGCCGCCGGGCCGAAGGCGGCGCGGAGGTACACATATTCCCCGCCGGCGCGCGGCCTGAGCGCCGCGAGCTCCGCGTACGCCATGGCGCCCGCGAACGCCAGCAGCCCGCCCACCACCCAGGTCGAGAGAAACAGGAGCGCGCTCGGCACCGAGGCGGCAATCTGCGGCGGCGAGAAGAGAATGCCGCCGCCAATCACGTTCGAGACAATCAGCGCCGCGGCGTCGAGCGGTCCGAGGCGGCGTTCGAGGGAGGGAGGGGCCTCGGCGGTCGTAGTCACCCGGGGATTATAGGCTTTGGGCTTCGGGCTTCGCGCTTCAGGCTTCAGGCTTCAGGCTTCAGGCCTCGGGCCGGGTCACTGCGTCAGGAGCTGCCGGTCGATCTGGAACTCGCCCATCTTCGCCCAGGTACGCGAGCCGTGTTTGCCGAGGACCGTGACGTTGGCGTCGACGAACTGGCTGTTCTGCAGCAACTTCAGTCGCGACTCGCCGCCGGTGTACCCGCGCGGCGACCGGAGCACGATCGGCCTGGTGGTCGCACCGGCCGCCAGACCGCTCGTATCGATGGCGCGGACGAAGTGGTCGCCCCAGGATTCCTGCTCGCCCGCCCGGCGGAAGACCGCCTGCATCTGGACGCTGGCAATCTCGCGGGCGGACACGTTCTGCAATTCGAGCGAGATGCTCGGGACGAGCTTGTTCTGCCCATCCGCCAGCACACCGGCGTCGTACCAGCCCGTGTGCACGTTGACCACCTTCAGATCCGACTGGACGTCGCGCGATTCGCAGGCGGACGCGAGCAGCGCCACGATCACCGCAGACGCAAGAAGTCGACCCATGGGGATATTGTACCGCGTCAGAACTGTCCCACCTGGACGCGGGTTCTGGCCTGCTCGAGGGTCAGCCGACCGGCGCGAAACGCCGTCAGGTCGCTCCCCTTGACGCGAATCACGAGCGTCATGGCCCCCTGGTCGCCCGAGATGAGCGAATCGACCGGGGCGTTGTCCCGAGCCGCCACCGTCAGCCATTCATCGGCGCCAATGACCAGGGCACCGCTGTTCTCGATCATCGCGTCGATGAGCGCCGCTCTGACCTCGGCCGTGTACGTCTCACTCGGGTCCGCGAGCGCGGCGTCGGCCTGCGCGACGGCGGCCGGGTCCGCCGACGGTGCCGGCGCGGGCGGCAGCGACTGCGCCGCGACGGTCGGGCCTGCCTGCGCCGCCACGCGCTCGGGCCCCGGCACCGGCGTCACCTGCCGCTGCACGCGCTGCAGGATGCGATCGAACTCCGCGCGGGCGCGCGGATCGGAGATGGCCTGCACGAAGGCGCGCATCGCCGCGAGATCGCGGGCCAGCGCGAGGCCGCTCTCGTTCATCGTCCGCAACGACCAGGCGAGGCTGCGCCGGAGCGAGGGCACCTCGACGTCGAAGAAGACGCCGTACCCGTCGAGGCGGAAGCCCCGAACCTGCGGCGCGCTCCCCTGCAGCAGGGCATCGTCAGGCATGATCGCGCGAATCCGGGTGCGCAGGTTCTCGACGCCCAGCTGGACGGCGCGCTCGAGCACGCCTTCCATCATGAAGATCTTCTGGCGCGCCCGGACCTGCTCGGCGCCCGGACCCTGCGTTGTCTGCGCGGAGGCCATGCCGCTCACCGCCACCACCGCGAGGCCGATGATCCACCTCGGTACCACGTGCTTCTCCTCCTCGACCGCTCAGCCGCTACCGCCTGCCGGCTGCCCGACCTAGCGCTGCTGCGACACCCGCATCAGGTAATTCAGCATCTGCCGCTGCTCGCGCGCCTCAGCCCCGGTCAGTCCTTCGATTTCCCCGAAGTTGCGCTGGATCTGCGTGAGATCGACGCGCCGCTGCGAGTCGAAATCGCGGACGATCTGGGTGGTGCGGAGCGCCAGCTCGCGCTGCTGCCGCTGCTCGCTCTCATCGATGAGCGCGCGGACGCGGGCCATGAGCGGCCCTTCGACGTCGCCCTGGGCACCCCGGGCGACAGCCGCGGAAGCCCCCGACGGGGCCGGCGCGGCGTCGCGCGCCGCCGCCGTCCGAATCTGCGCGATCTCGCCGCGCAGGCGGCGCTCGAGCGCGGCCAGCTCGCCCGGCGATACCTGTGCCGACGCGGAGGCGCCCGTCGCGTCGACGGGTACGGTTCCGCGGCCGTCACCGCCGCCGAGGACGCGCTCGGCGTCCATCGACGAGCGGGCGATGCCAAGCGCCAGCCCGGCGGCAAAAATCATCCCCGCCGCAACCATCTGCGCCCAGGCCGGCAGCGGGCGGATGAACCAGGCCGCCGGCGCCAGACGCCGGGCCCCGGACGCGGCCACCGCGTGCGGACGACTGATCACAAAGCCCAGGTCCACCTCGGGCGGCGTCCAGGACGCGAGCTGGATGCGCGTCGCCTCGAGCGCGGCCAGCTCCGCCGCGCACGCCGCGCACACCGCGACGTGCGAGGCGATGGCCGCGCGCTCGGCCGCCTCGCACTCGCCGTACAGGAAGCCGACAAGCGCCGCGTTGTCCCCGCACTGGAATATGTCGCTCATACGCGTCTCATCCTTCGACTCAGTCCGCCTTCACCACGCTCGGGTTGACCCTCCGCGTGTCGAAGGGCCCCCTGGGGCGCCATGCGTTCCCGCGTTTCCAGGTTCCGCCGCAGGACGTTGAGGCCCTGGTAGAGCCGTGTCTTCACCGTGCTCAGCGGGCATCCCTGCAGTTCGGCGATCTCCTGAAAAGTCATGCCGTGATACTCCTTCAGGATGATGGCGGTCCGCTGCTCCTCCGGCAGCAGCCCCATCGCCTCGGCCACGACCTCGGAGAGCTGCTTCCTGGCGACGAGATCCTCGACCGTTTCGACCGGTCCGCGCGCGGCCGCCAGATCGACCAGGTCGACGTCTTCCGGCATGTCCACGAGCGGCGATCGCCGGCGGCGGCGGATCCAGTCGCGGCACAGGTTCAGCGCGATCCGATACAGCCACGAGGAGAACTTCGCCTGCCCCTTGAACCCTGGCAGGGCGCGGAAGGCGCGGAGAAACGTCTCCTGGCAGACGTCGCGCGCCTCCTCCTCCCGGCCGATGACCCGGTACGCGAGGGCATAGATCGGCCGCTCCCAGCGCAGGACGAGCTGGTTGAAGCTCTCAACGTCGCCCCCTCTCGATCGGGCGACGAGGTCCTCATCGGTCCACGTCATGACGGGCAAATTACCGGTCCGGCTGCTAGATAAGACGGCGGCCGCCCCAAAGCGGTTTCCCCCCCGATCATACGGCCGCCCGCACGACCTGCCGGTCTGAACGGCCGAACTCCTTCTGCGTGCAATCGCTGGGCCGCGGGCGAAAGGCGCTAGAATGTCCGAGGCCTTGCCCCTCAACATGCCCACGGACGAAGTATTTCTGACGACGGAAGAGGTGCTCGAGTACCTCCAAGTCAACCTCCGTACAGTCTATCGGCTGATCAAGGCGGGCAAGATCCCGGCGGTCCGGGTCGGGCGCCAGTGGCGATTCCGCAAGCGCGACATTGACGCCTGGCTCGACAGCCAGCGGACCCAGGGCGGTCCTTCCGCCGCCGCCCCGCAGGCGGCGGGCCGGCACGGCCGGGCGCGTGTGCTCGTTGTCGACGACGAAGCAAGCATCCGCGACCTGCTGGCCAAGACGCTGGCGCTGGCCGACTACGACGTCGACACGGCGGCCGACGCGACCACCGCGCTCAGCCGCGTCCGCGCGGCCGAGTACCACCTGCTCATCGCCGATCTGCGCATGCCGGGCATGGACGGGCTGACGCTCATCCGCCAGGTGAAGCGGATCCGCGACAATCTGCCCGTCATCATCATCACCGGGTTTTCCAGCGAGGCGAGCGCCATCGAGGCGGTCAACCTCGGGGTCGCCGGCTACCTGCGGAAGCCGTTCCGCGTGCCCGAAGTGCTGGCGGCCGCCGCGAAGGCGCTCGGAGCTCCTGCCGCGTAATTCTTGATCCAGCTTTCCGGGCTCACGAAGTCGTTCGGCGATCGCGTCCTCTTCGATCGCGTCACGTGGCAGATCGGTGACGGCGACCGTGTCGGGCTGTGCGGACCGAACGGCGCGGGCAAGACCACGCTGCTCAAGATGCTCGCCGGGCTCGAGGAGCCCGATTCGGGCGCGATCGTCCGGCCGGCGCACCTGACGATCGGCTACCTGCCGCAGGACGGCCTCGCCTATTCCGGCCGGACCGTCTTCGACGAGGCGGCCAGCGCCTTCCAGCCGCTGCTCGATCTGAAAGCCGAGATGCACGACATCGAGGCGCGGCTGAGCGACGCCGGCGTGCCGCAGGGCGAGCACGACGTTATGCTCGCGCGCTACAGCGATCTCCAGGATCGCTTCAGGCTCGCCGACGGCTACAACATGGACCTGCGGATCGCGTCGGTGCTGCGCGGCCTCGGGTTCAGCCAGGCCGACGCCGCGCGCCCGGCCGAGACGTTTTCAGGCGGGTGGCAGATGCGCATTGCCCTGGCCAAGCTGCTGCTCGGGCGGCCGAATCTGCTCCTGCTCGACGAGCCGACCAACCACCTCGACCTCGAGGCGCGCAACTGGCTCGAGGAATACCTCGGCTCGTATCCCTACGCGGTCATCCTCGTGTCGCACGACCGCTACTTCCTCGACACGGTCGTCACCCGCATCACGGATGTGAACCTGCGGACGCTCACTGACTACACCGGCAACTACAGCACGTACGTCGAGCAGCGCGACGCCATGCTGGAGCGGCTGCGGCAGTCGAAGCGGGAGCAGGACGAGGAAGTGGCCCGGATCAGGATGTTCATCGACCGCTTCCGCTATCAGGCGACGAAGGCGGCGCAGGTGCAAAGCCGAATCAAACTGCTGGAGAAGGTGGTGCCGATTGAGGTGCCGCCGGAACGCAAGCGGATTCACTTCACGTTTCCCTCGTGCGCGAAGAGCGGACGCGTGGTGCTCGAGCTGAAACACGCCCGCAAGGCCTACGGGCCGGTGGTGGTGTTCCGCGACCTGAGCCTCCATATCGAGCGCGGCGATCGCATCGCGCTGGTCGGGCCGAACGGCGCGGGCAAATCGACGCTGATGCGCATGCTGTCGGGCGAAGAGGCGCCCGACGCCGGCGCCCGGACGCTCGGCCATCAGGTGGTCACCGAGTCGTTCGCTCAGGACGAGGCCGTGCGCCTCGACCCGGCGCTGACCGTCTACGGCACGCTCGAGACGGGCTCCCCCACCGGCATGGTTCCGGCCATCCGGACCATCCTCGGCGGGTTCCTCTTTTCCGGCGACGACGTCTACAAGAAAGTGTCGGTCCTGTCCGGCGGCGAGCGCACGCGCCTGGCGGTCGCACGGATGCTGCTGCGGCCGTCGAACACGCTGCTGCTCGACGAGCCGACCAACCATCTCGATCTCGACTCGAAGGACGTGCTCCTCGAGGCCCTCGAAGATTACGGCGGAACCCTGATCTTCGTGTCACACGACCGCTACTTCGTCGAGAGGCTTGCCACCAAGATCGTCGAGATCGGCCACGGCAGCGCGGTCGTGTACCCCGGAACGTACCCGGAGTTCCTGTGGCATAAGGAACACCCCGAACAAGTCACAAGGCACGAGGCACAAGGCCCAAGGCCCAAACGCCTGAAACCTGAAGTCCAGAGCCCACAGCCCAGCACCCACGGTTCGCAGCCCAAGGCCCAGGGCCCGAAGCCCGATGCCCGTGAGACGCGCAAGCAGGATGAGGCCGAGCGTCGCCGGAAACAGCGCGCCCTCGATTCGCTGCAGAAGCGGATTGCGGAACTGGAGTCGCGCATCGCCGAGCGGGAGACCCAGATCAAGGAGATCGAGGCCTCGATGGCCTCGACTGGCTTCTACGACGACCGGGCCGCCGCGACCGCCACGATCGGCCGCCATCAGGCCCTCATGTGGGAGGTCGGGGACCTGATGTCCCAGTGGGAGGCCCTCCAGGAACATGCCTCCGAGCCCGCCTCCGAATCGTAACTGCACGGGGCCACGGACACGAAAGCCGATTCCCGATTACACTTATGTAAGTGTGGCAGAACACTCCAACTACGAGATGGAGTCGTTTATGGTGCATTTACGGCCAGTTTCGACCTTTGTATGCCGGGCACACACTTTGCCATCCCGACCGTCAAGGTCCGGTTGCCGTGGAGCACACAGCGATGAGGAATCCGTCTCGCCGCCGCCAGCGCGGAACGTCCGCTGACGGTGGCGGCTCCATGCGTCGTCGCACGAGCCGGCCGGCGTCGACCCGCCGGGGCGACGTCGAGGACGCGTTCTTCCGCCACATCGTCGCGGGGATGCGCAACGGGGTGCTCGCGTTCACGCGCGACGGCCGGCTGGCGCTCATCAATCACGAGGCGTACGGCATTTTCGACATTCCCCCGCGGCCGGACGACCTCGGCCGCCCGCTGACCGACGTCCTGCACGCGCACCCCGAAGTGGTGCGGGTGCTGAACAGCGTCTTCGACGTGCACCTGCTGGCCAACCGCGCGGAACTGCGGCTGCGCCCCTCCGGCAAGGTGATTGGCTACACGCTCGCGCTCGTGCACGACGACGGCGGGCACGTGATTGGGGCCTCGATGTTCTTCAAGGACCTGACGCGCGTCGAGCAACTCGAGGAGCGCGAGCGGCTGCGCGATCGGCTGGCCGCGGTGGGCGAAATGGCGGCGGCCATTGCCCACGAAGTGAAGAATCCGCTGGCCGGGATCGAGGTGATGGCGGGCCTGCTGCGGCGCCGGATCGCCGACGCACCCGAAGCGCAGCAGGTGCTGACCGACATCATCACCGAAGCCAAGATGGCCAACCGGATCGTGCAGGAAGTGCTCGAGTTCGTGCGCCCGATTCGGCTGCAGGTGGACCGCACGGTGGTGGCCGACGCGGTGCGGTCGGCGGTGCAGCTCGCCGACACGAAAGTGCCGCGCGGCGGCGTCGCGGTCGAGGTGGACGTCCCGGCGGGCCTGCCGCTCATCCAGGGCGACCAGCACCAGCTGACGCAGCTCTTCACGAACCTGCTGACCAATGCGTACGAGGCGATGGACGGGCGCGGACGCGTGACGATCACGGCCACCGCGACGCGCATGGACGACGGCGAGCTGGGGCGCGAGGCCGTGCTCGTGGAACTGACCGACCAGGGACCGGGGATGTCGACGGAGGTGGCCGATCGGGTGTTCAGCCCGTTCTTCACCACCAAGCCCCAGGGCTCGGGACTGGGACTCGCCATCGTGCGGAAGATCGTCGACGCGCACGACGGGAGCATCGATCTGCAGACCGCGCCGGGACGCGGCACCACTATCCGGGTGACGCTGCCGGTGACGACCATCGACGGGTTCACGAATTGAGGGGCATATGGGCCGGATTCTGATTGCGGACGACCACGACTCACTCCGGCGCGGCATCGCGCAGGCGCTGGCCGACGCGGGCCATGACGTCGAGGAGGCACCCAACGGGAACGCCGCCATCGAAAAGCTCCACGAGGGCTTCTTCGATGTCGTGGTGAGCGATCTCAAGATGGGCGGGAGCAGCGGGCTCGACGTGCTCAAGACCACGAAGACGCTCCATCCCTCGTGCGCCGTCATCCTGATGACGGCGTTCGGATCGGTGTCGACGGCGGTGGAAGCAATGAAGGCGGGCGCCTTCGACTACGTCCAGAAGCCGTTCGAAGTGGAGGAGATGGAGGTCAAGATCGACAAAGCGATCGAGATGCGCCGGATGCAGCATCAGATCGACTACCTCCGGCACGCGCAGGGGGACATCTACGACTTCGACCGGTTCATCGGGTCGAGCGGCGCGCTCGAGAAAGTGCTCGGCGTCGTGCGCAAGGTGGCGAAGAGCAACACGACCGTCCTGGTCCGCGGCGAGACCGGCACCGGCAAGGAACTCATCGCCGGCGCCATCCATCACAATTCGCACCGGGCGTCCCGCAACTTCATCAAGGTGAACTGCGCGGCGCTCCAGGAGAACCTGCTCGAATCAGAGCTGTTCGGCCACGAGAAGGGCGCGTTCACCGGCGCCGACAAACAGCGCATCGGCCGCTTCGAGCAGGCCGACGGCGGCACGCTGTTCCTCGACGAGATCGGCGACATGAGCGCCAATACGCAGGCCAAGATCCTGCGCGTGCTGCAGGAGCACGAGTTCGAGCGGCTCGGCGGCACGCGGACGATCAAGGTGGACGTCCGGCTGATCGCCGCGACCAACCGCGACCTGACGGCGATGGTCGAGTCGGGCGCGTTCCGCGAGGACCTCTACTACCGCCTCAACGTCGTCGCGATCGAGATGCCGCCGCTGCGCGAGCGCAAGGATGACATCGCGCCGCTCGCCGCCTTCTTCATCCGCCGCTTCTCGGGTGAGTTGAAGAAGAAGATTGACGGCCTCGAACCCGACGCGCTGAAGCTGCTGACGCGGCACCACTGGCCCGGCAACATCCGCGAGCTCGAGAACGCGGTCGAGCGCGCCATGCTGCTTGCCGAAGGACCGCACATCGCCGTCGACGACCTCCGGCTCGGTGACAGCGGAACGTTCAGCTCGCCGCGCGACACCGCGTCGATCGTCCGGATCCCGCCCACCGGCATCCCGCTCGAGGACATCGAACGTCTCGCCGTCGTCGAAGCGCTGAAGATGTCGAACTGGGTGCAGAAGGACGCTGCGGAACTGCTCTCGATCAGCCCGCGCGTGATGAACTACAAGATCAAAGTCCTCGGCATCGAGTTCCCGCGAGGCCGGCGCGCGGCCGCGCACCACGAGGCGCTCGAGTCGGCGCACGCCGCGGCGGCGGTGTGAGACACCGGCAGAACCCGCGGCCGCCGGTCCGTTACTTTCCCGTGACGGCCCGGTACGCCGCGTCGATGTTGGTCGGCATGCGGTCCTGATACGCCCAGCCGGCGTACTCGGGCATCTTCAGTTCCTGCCGGATCTGTTCGAGCGACCGTCCCGCCTTCACCATCCCTCCGACGCGCTCGACGAGCAGCGTGTAGTACCGCTCGCTCTCGTCGAAGATGCGGGTGGTCCCCGGGGACCCGTGTCCCGGCACCACCACGTCCGGCCGCAGCGACCGCAGCATCCGGGTGGCGGCCAGGATGTCGGGAATCGTGACGAACGGCCGCACGTTATTGAGGCTCTCTGGCAGCGCCACCGAGGCCGCGAACAGCACGCGCTCGGCGGGGAGCCAGACCGCGGTGTCGGCCTCGCTGTGCGCGTTCTTCAGCGACAGCAGCTCGAAGGTCCGCTCGCCCACGCGCAGCGTCATCCGCTCCTGGTACTCGACGTGCGGCGTGACCAGCCGGTAGCCCTCCGCCGCCGCCCGGATCTCGGGCGCGGCGGTCGTGAATCGATTCGGGTTCTCCGCCGTGCGCATCGCCTCGGTCGCGCCCGTCTGATTGATGACGACGGCCGGCGGGGAAAAGAGAAAGTTGCCGGTCGTGTGGTCGGGATGCACCTCGGTATTGATGACAAACCGGACCGGCAGCGGCGTCAGCGTCCTCACGGCCGCCAGTACCTGCCGCGAATCGACCGGCGTCTGCCCCGTATCGATCACGACGACGCCTTCCCGGGTCACGACGATGCCGGCCGTCGAGTTGACCTCGCGCGCCGACTGGACGTAGATGCCGTCGGCGATCCGTCGGATGCCCGGCCCAAGATCCTGCGCCCGTCCGGTTGACGCGAGCGCGCACACCGCCGCCATGCCGGCGGCGACACGAACCCTTCGCTTCATCAGAGCCTCCCTGGATACGGTGACAGACTACAGCCCGAGTCCCGCGACGATCCTGGCCGTCGTGATGATCTGACCCACGTGACGGGTGGCGTGCTCGGCGGCATGCACGAGCAGCCCGAGCGTGGTGGCCGGCAGCTGAGCCCGGCCGATGAGGCGCGGCGTCCGCAGCTCGGCGTCGCGCGTGCCGCCGAGCTGGCGCATCGCCCGGTTCACGGCCGCCTGCCATGCGTCGAGCAGCTCGGCGGCGCCCGGACGCGGATCGGGCGGCGTCCGTTCAGCGGCCAGCGCGGCCTTCTGCACGTCCGACAGCCCTTCGCCGCGCGCGTAGGTCAACAGGCGATCGGTGCTCCCCGCCAGATGCTGGAGGTGGAACGCGACCGACGCCGCCCCTCCCGGCTGCAGCCACAGCTGCGCGTCGGACAGGCCGGCGACCGGCGCCGCCACGTCCTCGGCCGCCGCGATCAGCGCATGCGCTACCGGTTGGAGCAGATCGGGAATGCCCGGCACCGGGCCGCGCAACCATGCTTCAGGCTTCGAACTCACTCATCCCTCCTGTCGTTCACGTCTCGCGCGGGGGTGCGCCTTGCGATAGACCTCGAGTAATTGTGCCGCGTTCACGTGCGTGTATCGCTGGGTCGTGGAGAGCTGCACGTGGCCGAGCAGCTCCTGAATGGCCCGCAGGTCGGCCCCGCGCTGCAGCAGATGGGTGGCGAAGGAATGCCGCAGCGCGTGCGGGCTGATCCCGAAGCGCGCGCTGCACCCCGAGACGTACCGCGCCACGAGGCGCTGCACGCTGCGTCCCGTCAGGCGCCCGCCCCGCGCGTTCACGAATACCGGATCATCGCCGGCTCCGGGCTTCGGGCTTCGGGCTCCGGGCTTCGAGCCCGAGGCCTGAGGCCTGAAGCCTGAGGTCCGGGACCGCGCCACGCGAAGCGCGGCGCGGTCCCCGTACCACGCGCGCAGCGCCTGCTGCGCGCTCGTATTGAACGGTACCAGCCGCTCCTTGCGGCCCTTGCCGGCCGCGCGCACGATGCGCGACGCGAGGTTCACGTCCTCGACGTCGAGGCCGACGAGCTCCGAGAGACGGAGCCCCGACGCGTAGAACAGCTCCAGGATCGCACGGTCGCGGCGCCCGAGCGGCGCCGAGGTGTCGGGCGCATCAAGCAGCCGGGACACCTCGTCCTCCGACAGATGCGCCGGCACCTTCTGCTCGCGCTTGGGCGAGACGGCCAGCGAGACGGGGTCCGACGTGAGCCATCCTTCGCGGCGCAGGAATCGCACGAAGCTGCGGATCGCCGACAGCTTCCGCGCGACCGACGCCCGGGACCGCCCCTGCCGGTACAAATCGGCCATGAAGGCCCTGACGACGCTCAGATCCAGATCGGCGGGGCGCAGCCGCGCCGCGCCGCGCCCGAGGTGGCGCGCCGCAAACCCCAGCAGTTGCGACAGATCGCTGCCGTACGCCGCCACCGTGTGGGCCGACGTGTTCCGATTCAGGCGGAGATGGTCGAGGAAGGCGTCGAGCTGATCCATGCGTCCAGCGCCTGCAGCGCCCGCTCCGACATCGCGAGCTTTCGATCCTTCGCGCGCCGCGACCCGGGCTCGGGGGCGGCCATGATCCCGAACGTGATGTTGGTCGGCTGGTAGCGGTCCGGGTCCGCGTGGGACACGTAGTACGCCAGCGCGCCGATCGCGGTGGTCCGCGGCGGGACACCGGGCAGCTCGCCCCGCACGAGCGCGGCGGCGTTGCGGCCAGCCATCAGCCCGGACGCGGCGGATTCCACGTACCCCTCGACCCCTGAAATCTGCCCGGCAAAGAACAGGTCGGCGCGCGCCCTGGCCTGCCAGGTCTCCCGCAGCACCCTGGGGCCGTTGATGTACGTGTTGCGGTGCACCATGCCGAACCGCACGAACTCGGCCTGTTCGAGCCCCGGGACGAGCGCCAGGACGCGCGCCTGCTCGCCCCACTTCAGCTGCGTTTGAAACCCCACGAGGCTGTAGTGATCGCCTGCCAGGTTGTCCTGGCGCAGCTGTGCCACGGCGTACGGCGTGCGCCCGCTGCGGCGGTCGACAAGCCCGACAGGCTTCATCGGACCGAAGCGCAGCGTCTCGCGGCCGCGATGCGCCATCACCTCAATCGGCAGACATCCCTCGAAGAACTTCTCGCGATCGAAGTCGTGGACGGTCGCCGATTCAGCCGTGGTCAGCGCGTCGTAGAAGCGGTCGTATTCCTCTTTCGTGAACGGACAGTTCAGATAGTCGCCCTGTCCGTCATCCACGCCGCATGCCACGCCGGCCACCGGCGGGGCGCCGCCTTCGCCGGCGCGCAGGCTTCTATCCCAGCGTGACGCGCGGAAGACCTTTTCCATGTCGATGGTCTCTGCGAGGACGATGGGGCTGATGGCGTCGTAGAAATAGAGGTCGTCCTGCCCGACGATCGCCACCAGGTCGGTGGCCAGCGACGGGGACGTCAGCGGACCGGTGGCGACGATGAGGGGAGACATCGAGCCGTCGCGGGGGATCTGCGTCACTTCCTCGCGGACCACGGTGACGAGCGGGTGGGCCTGGAGCGCCGCGGTGATCGCCTGTGAAAACCGTTTGCGATCGACGGCGAGCGCCGCCCCGGCGGGCACGCGGTGCGCATCGGCCGCGCGCATCACGAGCGACCCGAGTCGCCGCATCTCCTCCTTGAGGAGACCCACCGCGTTGTCCAGCTTGTCGCCGCGAAACGAGTTGGAGCACACCAGCTCCGCGAGGCCGTCGGTCTTGTGCACGGCGGTGGCGCGCACGGGCCGCATCTCGTGCACGACGGCGCGGACGCCCAGGGAGGCGGCCTGCCACGCGGCCTCGGCCCCCGCGAGCCCGCCGCCGACGATGTGGATCATGCAGGCCTCAGGGCCCGGCGCCTCAGACCTCGGAGGCCTGGGTCGCGGCCGGTTTGCGTTTCGCG
>JACQZV010000122.1 GCA_016213695.1 Acidobacteriota bacterium
AGCGCCCGCGCCTTCGCGAGCGACGGGTGTTCGGCGGCTTCGACGCCGGCCCCGAGCGCGACCACGAGCAGCAGCGCCGCGCCGCGTCTTCGCATCGCGCCGATCGTAGCATTACAATTCAGGTCGATGACGAGTCCGGTGGTGGTGCCGCGAAGCGAGCACGCGCTGTCGCGCACGCTGATCGACCCCGACGCGCTGCGGGTCCTGTACAGGCTCCACCAGCACAACTACGCCGCCTACCTCGTCGGCGGGAGCGTCCGCGACCTGCTCCTCGGTATCCGGCCGAAGGATTTCGACATCGGCACCTCCGCCCACCCGTACCAGGTCAAGAAGCTCTTCCGCAACTGCTGGATCATCGGCCGCCGCTTCCGCCTGGCGCACATCCGCTTCGGGACCAAGAACATCGAAGTCGCGACCTTCCGGCGCCAGCTCTCCGCCGAGGAGATTGCGGCTGCGAACGCGCCGCCGGTCGGGCCCGACAGTGCGAGCGAGGAGGCCGGCCCTGCCGAGCACGCGCACCTCGTGCACCGCGATAACAGCTTCGGCACTCCGGAGGAAGACGCGTTCCGCAGGGACTTCACCGTCAACGCGCTCTTCTACGACATCGGCACGTTCTCCATCATCGACTACGCGGGCGGGCTCGAGGACCTCAAGGCGCGGCTCATCCGTTGCATCGGGGACCCGAACGATCGGTTTCGTGAGGACCCGGTCCGGATGCTGCGCGCGGTGGCGATGGCGGCGCGGCTCGACTTCGCGATCGACCCGCCGATCGACGCGGCGATTGCCGCGCATCGGACAGAGATCGCCAAGAGCGCGCCCGCGCGGCTGATGGAGGAGCTCTACAAGCTGCTGCGCGCCGGGGCGTCCGAGCGTGCCTTCCGCATGCTCGCGGAGCGCCGCCTGCTCGAACCGATCGCGGCGCCGCTGCAGGCCTCGAGCGGCGACGCGCTGTGGCGGTCGCTCGGCGAGCTCGACGCCTACCGCCGGCGCTTCGAGGAGATGCCGGACGCGCTCACCAATCCCATTCTGCTGGGGTCGCTGCTCGTGCCGCTCGGGCTCGGCGCCCGCGCCCCGCACGGGCACTCCGCGCCGGGCGAGAAACCGCGCAGGGAACCGGCGCCCGCGCTCGGCCTGCTGCCGCTGCCGCGCCGCGACATCGAGCGCCTGGGACAGATCCTCGGATTACAGCGGCGCCTCGAGGACCTGCACCTCTCGCCGCGCGCCCGCCGCGCGCTGACGCAGCGCGGGCCGTTTCAGGAGGCGCTCACCTGGCTGGAGATCCACGGCCATGCGCCGGACGTGCTGGAGCACTGGCGCGGCTTCGTCGAAGCGGCACAGACCTTCGAGGGGGAAGAGGTCGCGGCCGGGGCGCCGCCCAAGCGACGGCGCCGGCGGCGGCGCCGGAAACGGCTTCCAAACACGACGCCCTGAGGGAACGCTCAGTGTCTCGGCGCCTCGGTGTTTCGTTGACGTGGGGCCCGTCTCACCCGCGCCGGCGCTCGAACTCCCGCATGAACTGGACGAGCGCGTCCACGCCCTCTTCCGGAAACGCGTTGTAGATCGACGCGCGCATCCCGCCGACCGATCGGTGGCCCTTGAGGCCGTCCAGGCCGGCGGCGGTCGCTTCCTTCTCGAACAGTGCCTCCAGCGGCTCGTCGCGCAGCCGGAACGTGACGTTCATCAGCGACCGGCTGTCCTTCCGCGCCGTGCCGCGATAGAAACCCGTCCGATCGATCTCCGCGTACAGCGTGCCGGCCTTGCGCTGATTGATCCGGGCGATGCCCTCCAGCCCTCCCTGCGACCGCAGCCAGGTCATCGTCAGGCCGAGGATGTACACCCCGAAGGTGTTGGGCGTGTTGTAGAGCGAGTTGTTGTCGGCGTGGATCTTGTAATCGAGCATGATCGGCACCGACGCCGGTGCGCGGCCGACGAGATCCTCGCGGATGATGACGAGCGTCACGCCGGACGGCCCGAGGTTTTTCTGCGCGCCCGCGTAGATGAGGCCGAACCGGCCCACGTCGATCGGGCCGCTGAAGATGTCGGAGGAGGCGTCTACGACAAGCGGCGCCGGGCCGACCTCGGGCGGCGCCTTCCATTCGGTGCCTTCAATCGTGTTGTTGCTCGTGATGTGCACGTAGGCGGCGCCCGGCGTCAGCGTCAGCTCCTGCGCCGCCGGAATGCGCGTGTAGCCGTCCGCTTTCGTGCTCCCGACGACGTTGACGGCGCCGACTTTCCTGGCTTCCTTGATCGCCTTGTCCGCCCACGAGCCCGTGTCGACGTAGTCGGCGGTGGTCCCCGGCGCCAGCAGGTTCATCGGCACCATCGAGAACTGCAGCGTCGCGCCCCCCTGCAGCATCAGGATCCGATAGTGGCTGGGAACGCCCGCCAGCGCGCGGATGTCCGCGATAGCGGTGTCGAGCAGGTTCTCGAACGTCTTCGAGCGGTGACTGATCTCCATCACCGACATGCCGACGCCTGGCAGCGACACGAGATCGCGCTGCGCCTGCTCGAGCACGGGCAGCGGCAGCATGGCGGGTCCGGCGGAAAAATTGAAAATGCGTGTCAGGGTCGGCATACGGAAATTATATTTCGACCACGTGGATGCTCAGCACGTCCCGATTGCCGCCGGCGATGGCGCGCAGCAGGTCGGGGGCAGGCACCCCATCGAGATTGATGCGCGCGACGGCCGCTTCCGCGCCGGCAAAAATCACGTTTTCGGTTTCCTGCACGTTGAGATTCCCCCGGCGAAGCTCGGCGAAGATGTGCGCGAGGACGCCCGGGCGGTCGCGGTGCCGGACGATGAGTGTGTGCGTGGCGGGCGTCCGGGTGGCAAGATTCACCGCGTTCGGCACCGTGCCGGTTTCCTTGTAGCTCCGGATAATCCGTACCGCTTCGGCGGCGATGGCGTCCTGTGCCTGCTCGGTGGACGCGCCGATGTGGTGCGTGCCGTAGACCTGCGGCAGCGCCGCGAGCGATGGGGAAAATTCCGCGGCGGGCGCAGCCGGCTCGTCGCGAAAGACGTCGCTCGCCACGCGCACCCCCCGGCCGCGTATCGCCTCGGCCAGCGCGGCTTCGTCAACGATCTCCGCGCGCGCGGTGTTGACGAACAGGGCGCCCGGCTTGAGGCGGCCCAGGATTGCCGCGCCCACGAAGTTGCGCGTCGGATCGACGAGCGCCAGGTGGACGCTCAGCGCGTCGCTGCGACCGGCCACTTCTTCAGGCGACGGCAGCACGGTCACCTCCAGGTCGTGCGGCAGCGCGGCCACCGCCGCCGCGCCCTCGCGCAGGAAACGGGGACTCCACACCACCACGTCCATGCCGAACGCCTGCGCCCGCCGCGCCATCTCCTGGCCGATGCGGCCGAAGCCGAGCAGGCCGAGCGTGCGGCCGTACAATCCGCGTGCCTGTGAGTACTTCTTCTTGTTCCACCGCCCCGCACGCAAGTCGGCCACGTTGTCGGGGATGCGGCGGTCGAGGGCCAGCAGCAGGCCGAAGGCCAGCTCGGCCACCGCCGCCGAATTCCTGCCGGGACAATTCGAGACGTAGATGCCGCGCCGGGCCGCCGCCGCCACGTCGATCGTATTGACGCCGGCGCCAGCCCGCACGACGAGCGACAGTTCGTCGGCGGCGAGCATCGCCTCGGTCACGCGCGTCGACCGCACGACGAGGACCTCGGCGTCGGATGCCGCAAGGAATGTCGCGAGCGGGTCGCCTGACAGGTCCGGTTCGTAGACGACGTCGCAGCCTGCGGCCTTCAGGCCGTCAAGGCCCGATTGCTCGAAGGTGTCGGCGACCAGGACCTTCATATGACGTGTGAGAGCAGGCCATCCCGCAGCTTCGGCTCGAACCACGTGGATTTCGGCGGCATGATGCCGCCCGCGTCCGAGATGAGCATCAGCTCGTCCACGCTCACCGGGTACATCGAGAACGCGACCGCCGCCCTGCCCGACTCGACGATCCGTTCGAGTTCCAGCGTCCCGCGGATGCCGCCGACGAAGTCGATCCGCGTGTCGGCCCGGACATCGAGAATGCCGAGCAGCGGCGTCAGGATCAGGTCCTGCAGCCGCGTGACGTCGAGGCGATCGGCCGGCGCCAGCCCCTCGCGCGCGACCGGGATCTCAATCGTGTGCCAGCGCCCGCCCAGCCGCATCGCCACCTCGCCCTTCCGCGCCGGCGCCGCGGGGCCGTCTTTCACGGTGAAGTGCCGCCGGATCTCGGCGAGCAGCGTCTGCGGGGTGTGCGAACCGAGGTCTTTGACGCTGCGGTTATAGGGGAGCACCTGCACCTGGTCGTCGGGAAACGCCACGGCCAGGAACGAGTCCCAGTCGCCGGATCCGCCCGAGCCCCCCAGTTGCCGCGCGACGCGGGCGGCGCTCGCCGCGCGGTGATGGCCGTCTGCGATATACAGCGATTCGATCGCCTGGAATGCGGCGACCAGCGCGCGTTGTCCAGGCGGCGCCACGCGCCAGATCGTGTGCTGCACGCCGTCGGCCGCCGTCACATCGAACAGCGGCCGCTCGGCCGTCGTCTGCTGCACGGCCCCGTCGACGGCGCCCGACGCCCGGTACGTCAGGAACACCGGTCCGGTCTGCGCGCGCAGCTCCAGGATGTGGCGCGTGCGATCGTCCTCCTTGTCGCGCCGGGTGCGCTCGTGCTTCCTGATGACGTCGGACTCGTACTCGGCCACGGAGTAACAGCCGGCCACGCCGGTCTGGACGTGCGCGCCCATCCGAAGCCGGTACACGTAGACACTCGGCGCGGCCTCGACGACGAGCGGCGCGGCCGCGGTGAGCGCCGCGAAGTTGGCAGCCGCCTTCGCGTAGACGGCATCGGAATAGATGTCGGTGCCCGGCGGCAGATCGATCTCCGCGCGCGAGACATGAAGAAAGCTCAGCGGGTTGCCGGCGGCCAGCGCCCGCGCTTCGTCGGTGTTGACGACATCGTACGGCACGGCGGCCACCTGCGCCGCCGATTCTGGAGTGGGTCGAAGGGCACGAAAAGGAATGAGTGACGCCATGGAGACACTCAATTATAGGTTGACGGACGTGGTATCTAAGAGGCGGTGGACATTCTGCTTCCGGTGATCGCCGCACTCGTCGCCGCCGTCGTGGCGGCGCTGCTCGTGCGATCGCGCGCGCAGCGTCAGCTGGCGGACGCGCGCGCCGAGATGGCCGCCGCGCTCGCCGTGTCGAAGCAGGATCTGCGCGAGACGTTTCAGTCGGTGGCGGCCGACGCGCTCAAGGACAACCGCTCGGCTTTTCTCGATCTCGCGAAGACGTCGTTTGCCGGCTTTCAGCAGCCAATCGCCGAGACGCTCAGGAAGGTCGACGTCCGGCTGAGCGACGCCGAGCGCGACCGCGTGGCGGCCTACAGCCGGTTGAGCGAGCAGGTGCAGGCGCTCGGGTCGAGCGCCAACACGCTCTCACGCGCGCTCCGGACGCCCGCCGTGCGCGGCCGCTGGGGCGAAATGCAGCTGCGGCGCGTCGTGGAGATCGCCGGCATGGTCAAGAAGTGCGATTTCGACGAGCAGCCGCCGCTCGCCGGCGACGGCGGGCGGCTCCGTCCCGATCTGATCGTCCATCTGCCGGGCGCCAGGCGGATCGTCGTCGACGCGAAGACGCCGCTCGAGGCCTTCCTCGACGCGCAGGAGGCGACCGACGAGGACGCGCGCACCGCCAGGCTGCAGGCGCATGCCCGGCAGGTGCGCGATCACATGGACCGTCTGGGCGGCAAGGCCTACTGGGAGGCGCTCGGCGATTCCCCGGAAATGGTCGTGATGTTCCTGCCGGGCGAGACGCTGTTCAGCGCCGCGCTGCAGCACGACCTCACGCTCATCGAATACGGGCTGCGGCAGAAAGTGCTGCTGGCCAGCCCGATCACGCTGATCGCGCTGCTGACGACGGTCGCCCACACGTGGCGGCAGGACGAGCTGTCCGACAACTACCGCGAGGTCCAGCGCCTCGGTGAGGAGTTCTACGAGCGGCTCGCGGTGTTCGCCGGACACCTCGACGAGGTGCGCAGGAAACTGGACGGCGCGGTGCAGGCGTACAACCAGGCGGCCGGTTCGTTCGAAGCGCGCGTGCTCGTCAGCGCGCGGCGCCTCAAGGACCTGAAGGTCACGACGAAGGAGGAGCTCCCGCCCGCCCAGCCGGTCGACACCGTGCCGCGGGTGCTGAAGCAGATCGGGCTGATGGGGCTGCCCGAGGGGATCGAGGGCGACGAGCCGGAGATTTCCTGAAATAATTGGCGGATGGACCAACCCGCCGACGCCCCGGTGGCGCCGGCTGCCGCCGATTTCATCCGCGAGATCGCCGCCGACGATCTGCGCACCGGCAAGCACGGCGGGCGTGTGCACACCCGGTTTCCCCCCGAACCCAACGGCTACCTCCATATCGGCCACGCCAAGTCGATCTGCCTGAACTTCGGCGTCGCCGCCGAGTTCGGCGGTCTGTGCAACCTGCGGTACGACGACACGAACCCGGCGAAGGAGGACGTCGAGTACGTCGAGGCGATTGAAGAGGACGTGCGGTGGCTGGGGTTCGCCTGGGGCGACCGGACGTTCTACGCGTCGGACTACTTCGAGGCGCTCTACCGGTACGCCGAGCAGCTGATTCGCGACGGCAAGGCGTACGTCGACAGCCTGAGCGCGGACGACATCCGCCGGAACCGGGGGACGCTGACCGAGCCCGGCCGCAACAGCCCCTACCGCGAGCGCTCCGTCGAGGACAATCTCGACCTCTTCGGCCGGATGCGCGCCGGCGAGTTCCCGGACGGCACGCACGTGCTGCGCGCCCGGATCGACATGGCGTCCCCGAACATCAACATGCGGGACCCGACGCTGTACCGAATCCGCCACGCCGCGCACCACCGCACCGGCGATGCCTGGTGCATCTATCCGACCTACGACTACGCCCATCCGATCTCCGACGCGCTCGAGGGCATCACGCACTCGCTGTGCACGCTCGAGTTCGAGGATCATCGTCCGCTCTACGACTGGGTCATCGAGCACACCCGGCCGCCGGCGCGCCCGCGGCAGATCGAGTTCGCGCGGCTGAACCTGAACTACACCGTCATGAGCAAGCGGAAGCTTCTGGCGCTCGTCGAGCAGAAGCTCGTGCACGGGTGGGACGACCCGCGCATGCCGACGATTGCCGGGCTGCGCCGGCGCGGCTGCACGCCCGAAGCCATCCGCGACTTCTGCGCCCGCATCGGCGTGGCCAAGAAGGAAAACGTCGTTGATGTCGCGCTGCTCGAGCACACGGTGCGCGAGGATCTGAACCGCCGCGCCCGCCGGGCGCTGGCGGTGCTCCGGCCGCTCCGGATCGTGATCGAGAACTATCCCGAGGGGCGCGAGGAGCACGTGCAGGCGGTCAACAACCCGGAGGATCCGGCCGCCGGCACCCGGCTGCTGCCGTTTTCGCGCGAGCTCTGCATCGAGCGCGACGACTTCATGGAGAGCCCGCCGAAGAAGTTCTTCCGGCTCTCGCCCGGTGTCGAAGTGCGGCTGCGCTACGCCTACATCCTGAAGTGCGAGCGCGTGGTGAAGGACGCGTCAGGCGTCGTGACGGAACTACGCTGCACCTACGATCCCGGCTCGCTGTCGGGGCCAACCGCCACGCGCCGCGTGAAGGGGACGATCCACTGGGTCTCCGCGGCCCGCGCGCGTGGGGCGGAGGTGCGGCTCTACGATCGGCTGTTCCGGTCGCCGGATCCGGGTGAAGGCGGCCGCGATCCGCTGAGCGATCTCAATCCCGATTCGCTCGACCGGCTGTCCGGCTGCCTGATCGAGCCGGCGCTCGCCGACGCCGAGCCGGGCGCGCGGTTCCAGTTCGAGCGGCTCGGCTACTTCTGCGTCGACCCCGATTCGCGCCCCGGCGCCCCGGTGTTCAACCGCACGGTGACGCTGAAGGATACCTGGGCCAGAATCGCCCAACGCGCAGGCTGAAGCCTGCGCTCTACCGTCCATATTTCGTCGCCCATTCCTTTAAGCGCTCCGCGGCGGCCATCGCCACCGGTTCGGCCGCCATGCGGTCCACCGGCCACGGCAGCCGCCATGTCCAGTTCGACGCGCTGACGGTCGCCGGCCGGTTGATGCGGTCGCGCCAGCCGAAGATGTCCTGGATCGGGAGGATGAGCAGGCCGGCGCCCGAGGCATAGAGCGTCTCGATCAGCACCTGGCGAAGCGGCGCGGTGAGGCCGCGCGACTCGAGCGCGGCCGTCCGGTCCTCGTCCGCGAGCCGCGCTCGCACCGACGGAATGGCGAGAACCGCCTCCCGTTCCTCGCGCGGCGCGCCTTCCCACCACACGGCCGTCGACTCAGTGTCATGGGTGCCGGACGTCGCCACGGCCACGGGCGGATAGTCAGCCGGGTCCGTGAACGGCCGGCCGTGCTCGTGCCAGCGGCGCTCCCACCGGAAGACCTTGTAGCCGGGCACGCCGAGCCGCCCGAGCGACTCGCGCACGAAATCGGGAATGACGCCGAGATCCTCGGCCGTCACGTGCGCACCGGAGGCGCGGAGCACGTCGAGCACGCGCTGGCCCAGCTCGACCTGCGCGGGCTGATCGGCCGGCGTGAACCCGGGCGCCGTGCCGTCGAGCGGCCGGAAGAAGGTTCGATAGAAGCCCACCAGATGATCGACGCGATAGCCGTCGAAGAGGGCGGCGTAGCGGCGCGCGCGATCGCGGAGCCAGTCGAAGCCGCGCTCCGCGACAACGGTCCACCGGTACGCGGGAAAGCCCCAGTCCTGGCCGGTCTCGCTGAACGCGTCCGGCGGCACGCCGACCGACGCGTCGAGGCGGAATTCGTCCTGGCGCGCCCAGACGTCGGCGCTGTCGCCGCTCACCATGAACGGCAGGTCGCCGAACAACGCGACGCCGCCCGCGCCGCGGCGGGCTTCGGCCCACTGGTCGTCGGCGACCCACTGGAGGTACTGCCGGTAGAGGATCTCGTCTGCCAGCTCGAGGCGCGCCCGCGCGAGCGCGTCCGGCGAGCGGTCGCGCAGGGGCGCGGGCCACTCCGTCCAGGGACGCTCCGCGTGGCGCGCGTGCAGGGCGCGGAACAGCGCGTAGTCGTCCAGCCACCAGCGCTGATCCCGGATGTAGGCGCCGAGCGCCGACGCCCGGCGCGTGCCGCTGCGCCATTCGCTGTCGCGAAAGTGCGCGAACGATCGGCGCAGCGCGGCCTCCTTCAGACTGCGGACCTCGGCGTAGTCGATGGCTGGCGCGGCGCGGACCGCGTCGAGACGCGCTCGTACATCGTCAGGCAGCCGCCCGCCGCCCGGTCCGGCGTCCTCGAGCCGCTCGATCGAAAGGAACTGGGGGTCGATGGCCATGGCGCTGAGCGCCGAGTACGGCGACGTCTCGCCGACCGGCAGCTCGCTCGTCGGCAGCAGCTGCAGCAGCCGCAGCCCTGCGCGCTCCAGCCAGCGCGCGGCGCGCGGAATGTCGCCGATCTCGCCGATGCCCCAGCTCTCCGCCGACGGCATCGAGAACAGCGGGATGAGCACGCCCGCGCGTCGGGAGATCGGCCGCCCCATCAGCGGCTCACGAACCGGAGCAGACGGTCGACCGCGTCGCCGAACACGTGCGGGGCGGGGAGCAGGCTGACCACCACGTACGCCTCGCGGGCGAAGTCGAAGAAGTAGCCGGGATGGACGAGGATGCGTTCCTGTTCCAGCAGATCGATCACCAGCTGCTCCTCGCGCCGCGTGGAGGGCACGCGGATCACGGCCGACCAGCCGCCCTCCGTGCGGAGCAGGTCGCAGGCAGGATTGCGGCCCGCCGCGGCGCGCAACAGGCTGAGGTTGCGGCGCACCCGCTCGTGAATGGCGGCGCGAACGGCGGCGCCCTCCGCGAGCAGCCGCGGCGCCGCCAGCTGCACGGGCGTCCCCACCGAGAGGAACGTGTCGGCGACCAGTTCCAGCCCCTGGAGCGCCGCATCGCGGACCGCGGGAGGACCGCCCGCGATGATCCATCCCAGCTTGAGCTGCGGCAGTCCCACCGACTTCGAGAGCCCCGCCAGCGAAAACGCCAGCACCCCGGCACGGGCGGCGATGTCGGTCGGCGGGTCGGCCGCCTCGAGCGGGTAATCCGCGAACACCTCATCGACGACGAGCGCCCACGACCGGCGGCGGCAGAGATCGGTGATCTCGGCGAGCGCGGCGGGCGTCACATACGACCCGGTGGGGTTGTTTGGGGTGACCAGCAGCAGCGCGCGGGTATTCGGCGGCGCGCCGGCCATCGACGCGACGTCAATCGACCACAGGCCGTGGTACTCCAGCGCATAGGGATGCGCGCGAATTCCCTCGAGCGCCGTGAGGTGCTCGAACAGCGGGTAGCTCGGCTGGGGGACGAGCACCGCGTCGCCCGGGTTGCACAGCAGCTTGAACAGCCAGCTGTACGCCTCGCTGGTGCTCGCCGTGAGGACGACGTGCGCGGGGTCGACGTCGGCGCCGCGCCGGCGCTGGTCGGCCGCGACGGCGGTCCGGGCCGAGAGCAGGCCGAGCGGGCAGGGGTCGTACCGCAGGCCCGCGGCCTCCGCGAGCGGCGCGAGCAGATCGGGCGGATAGACCAGCCCGACGCGGGTCGGGTTCGACTCGGTGAGATCGGCAATCTCGACCCGCCGGGCGGCAAGCGCGGCGAGCGCGCGGCTGACGGCGTTCGGCTCGATATGCGGCGGCAGGCGGTCCGACAACACGTGTCGATCATGGCATGCGGCAGGGGGATCAGGGATCAGGGACCAGGGATCAGGGATCAGGGTTCGGTCCCGGAGAGATTAGGATGCAGTGGTGGCACACCTTACCTTTCTTGGTGCGGCGCAGACGGTCACCGGATCGAAGTACCTGCTCGAACACGGCGGCAGCCGGGTGCTCGTCGACTGCGGGCTGTTCCAGGGCCTGAAGGATCTGCGCGAGCGCAACTGGGCCGATTTTCCCGTCGCGCCCCATGCGATCGACGCGGTCGTACTGACGCACGCGCATCTCGATCATGTCGGCTACCTGCCACGCCTCGTGGCGCACGGGTATCGAGGGCGGATCTTCTGCACCGGCGGCACCGCCGATCTCTGCCGCCTCGTCCTCCCCGATGCGGCGCGCATCCAGGAGGAAGACGCGCGGCAGGCGAATGCGCACCGCTATTCGCGGCACGACCCCGCCCTGCCGCTCTACCGCGAGCCCGACGCCCTGCGCGCCCTGACGCAGCTGCAGCCGCTCGGGTACGACCGGCCGCTCGAAGTGGCCAGGGGCGTGACGATCCGGTACCTGCCGGCTGGCCATCTGCTCGGATCCGCCTTCGTCGTCGTCCAGCTCGCCGGCGGGAAGACGATTCTGTTCGGCGGCGATCTCGGCCGGTACGGCCGGCCCGTGCTGCCGGATCCGACCGACGCCGTCACCGCCGATGTCGTGCTCGTCGAGTCGACCTACGGCGACCGCGATCACGCGCCCGACGACGACGGAGAAGCGCTCGCGGCCGTGATCCGGGAGACCGCGCAGCGCGGCGGGAAGATCATCATCCCCGCGTTCGCCATCGGTCGCGTCGAAGAGCTGTTGTACTGGGTGCGCCGGCTCGAGCAGGAGCGGCGGATTCCGGTGCTGCCGGTCTACGTCGACAGCCCGATGGCCGCCGAGGCGCTTCGCTTCTACACGGCGCGCGTCTCGGAGCTCGACCCCGACATGCGTCCGGCACAGAAGGGCGTCGCCACGTTCGGCTCGACGCGCTTTCAGACGGTCAGCTCGCCGCAGGAATCGAAGGCGCTCACCGCCTCGACCCGGAGCGCCATCGTCATTTCCGCGAGCGGGATGGCGACCGGCGGCCGCGTGCTCCACCATATGGTCGCCGCGCTGCCCGACCCGAGGCACACGATGCTGTTTGTGGGATACCAGGCGGCCGGCACGCGAGGACGGCGGCTCGTCGACGGCGCCAGCGACGTCAAGATTCATGGGCGCCTGGTGCCGGTAGCCGCGCGGATCGTGAAGATCGACTCGATGTCCGCGCACGCCGACCGTGGAGAGGTGCTGCGCTGGCTGCGCACCCTGCCTCGCCAGCCGGAACGGCTCCTGCTCGTGCACGGCGAGCCCGGACCGATGCAGGCGCTGCAGGCGCGGATCAGGGAACACCTGGGCTGGGACGCCCACATGCCGGCACACGGGGAACGACTGGAGATTGCTGAGCCCTGATCCCTGATCCCTCGTCCCTGATCCCTGAGCCCTGTTATTCTTCCCCCTATGCGTCCCGTGACCCGGTCCGCCGTCTGCCTGTGCCTTGGTCTGGCCGCGCTGCCCCCGGCGGTGTCGGCGCAGGCGACCCGCCGGACGCTGACCCTCGACGCTATCTACGACCCGGATCTGCGCGTCGACTTCAGTGGCGCGCCGGCGACGAATCCGCGCTGGATCGACAACGACACGTGGCTGCAGGTGCGGCGCGTCAACGGCCGGCCGGAATGGCTCAGGGTGGACGCCGTCTCAGGCGCCTCCTCCGCCCTCTTCGACCCGGCCCGCATGGAGGCGGCGCTCGCGGCCATCCCGGGCGTCGCGCCGGAGGAAGCCGCCGCGCGCGTGCGCGCCAACGACCTGGTGTTCAACCCGCGGTGGACCGGCGCGCTCCTGGACGTGCATCAGGATCTCTTCTTCTACGACTTCGCCAGGGGGACGGCCACGCGGTTGACCATGGTCTCGGGGCCGGAGGAGGAGGCGACGTTCAGTCCCGACGGCGCCCGTGTGGCGTTCGTACGCGCGAACAATCTGTACGTCGTCGATCTCGGCACGCAGAAAGAGGTTGCGCTCACCACCGACGGCAGCCGGGAGCTTCTCAACGGCAAGCTCGACTGGCTGTACCAGGAAGAGATCTACGGGCGCGGGCGCTTCCGCGGCTACTGGTGGAGCCCCGACTCGTCACGCCTCGCGTTCCTCCAGCTCGACGAGCGCCCGGTGCCCGAGTACACGGTGGTTGACGACCTGACGTACCGCCCGGTCGTCGAGGTCACCGACTATCCGAAAGCGGGGGATCCGAACCCGCTCGTCCGGCTCGGCGTGGTGCGGGTATCGGGCGACGCGCCGGTCTGGCTGCAGCTTGACGCGTACGCCGCCGACGAGATTCTGATTGTCGACGTCGACTGGGTACCCGATTCGAAAGGCGTCGCGTTCCAGGTGCAGGACCGCGAGCAGACGTGGCTCGACCTGAATCTGGGCGACGTGTCGTCGGGCGGTAGGACGCGCGTGCTCCGCGAAACCACCCCGGCCTGGGTGAATGCCAACGGCAGCCCGACCTGGCTGAAGGACCGCTCGTTTCTCTGGTTCAGCGAGCGCGGCGGCTTCAAGCATCTGTACCGGTACGGCCGCGACGGGACGCTCCTCGGCCGCGTCACCGACGGCCGCTGGGACGTGCGGACGCTGTACGGAGTGGATGAGGAGCGCCGGTTCGTGTACTTCGATGCCGGCATCCGGCGCCACATCGACACCGATCTCTATCGCATCGGCCTCGACGGGCAGAACCTGACGCGGCTGTCGCGGACCGAGGGCACGCATCGCGCCATCTTCAACCCGTCGCTCACGCAGTACGTGGGCGTCTGGAGCGATGCGGCGACGCCGGCCCAGGTGCGCCTGCATCGCGCCGACGGCACCGAGCGGCGCGTCATCGACCTTAACCGCGTGGGGGCGCTCGCCGACTACCAGCTCTCGCCGCCCGAGTTCGTCGAAGTGCAGACCCGCGACGGCTTCGTCATGGACGCGATGATGATCAAGCCGCCCGACTTCGACCCGTCGCGCCGCTACCCCGTGTTTCAGCTGACTTATGCCGGGCCGGGCACGGCGTCGGTGCGCAACAGTTGGGGCGGATCCACGTTCATGTTTCACCAGCTGCTGGCGCAGCGCGGCGTCATCGTCTGGGTGCTCGACAATCGCAGTGCCGGCGGCAAGGGAGCCCAGTCGCAGTGGCCCGTGTACGGGCGGCTCGGCGAACTCGAGCTGCAGGATCTCGAAGACGGCGTCGCCTGGCTGAAACAGCGGCCTTACGTCGATCCCTCGCGCATCCTGCTGCACGGCTGGAGCTACGGCGGGTTCATGACCGCGTACGCGCTGACGCACAGCACCAGCTGGGCGGCGGGAGTGGTCGGCGCGCCGGTGACCGACTGGCGGAACTACGACACCGTGTACACGGAGCGGTACATGAAGACGCCGCAGCACAACGCGGACGGCTACCGCCGCACGGCGCCCCGCTTCGCGGCCGAGCAGCTGCACGGCCGCATGCTGCTCGTCCACGGCAGCATCGACGACAACGTGCACCGGCAGAATTCCGAGCAGTTTGTCTACGAGCTGGAACGCGCGGGCAAGCAGTTCGGGATGCTGGTCTACCCGCGGTCGCGCCACGGCATCACCGACGCGCGGCTCAACAAGCACTTCCGGCAGGCCCTGCTCGACTTCATCATGGAGACAGTGGGCGATCCGGCCGCGCGCTCCGCCGCGGGCGCGTCGCGGTGACGCGCGTGTCGCTCATCGAGGCGCTGCGGGCCGGCGGCGGCCTCCTCGCCTCGGAGCTCCGGCCGCCGCGCGCGGAGCTCGACTCGCGCGAAGGTATGGATGCGTGGATCGACATGTACCACGCCATTCGCACCCTCACGCGGCAGGACGTCGCCGTCTTCCTCACCGACGGCGCCGTCGGCACGCAGGAGGAGAACAACCTCCGCCACCTGGTCAACAACCTCGGCCCGGATGTGCCGCACGAGCGCGTGGTGCCGTTTCTGACGAGCAAGCACTCGCTCGATTTCTGCCTGAGCTACGCCGAGCAGACCTGGCAGCACGGCTTCGAGGCGCTGGTCGTGCTCGGCGGCGACAAGACGGTGGGACGCCCGCGCTGCGTGCCGCACGCCTGGGAGCTGCGCCGGGAGATCCGGGCGCGCGAGCCGCGCCTGGCGCTCGGGGGCTGGGCGAATCCGTACGCGGATCCGGTCGAGCAGGCGGATTACATCAGCGACGACCGGTTCACCGCCGAGTTCTACCTGACGCAGATCGTCAGCCACTTGAACCTCGGCCCCGTCGCGCGGTTCGTCGAGGAGACGCGCCGGCGCGGACTCGACCGCATTCCCGGCGTGTTCGGCGTTTTCCACTACCGCAGCGCGAATCCACGCACGCTCGCCGCGCTCGGGCACTTTCTGCCGGTACCGGCTGAGGGACTGGCGGCCGAGTTTGCCGGCGGCGCGACGCCCGTGGATGTCTGCGCCAGGACGCTCCGCGCGATGATGGACCTCGGCGTGCGGC
>JACQZV010000120.1 GCA_016213695.1 Acidobacteriota bacterium
AATCATTATGAATCCAGTTATGCCTTCCCCCTACTTCCTCCTCTTCGAACTCATCATCTACATTCAATTCGCCCTGTGCCTGCGCCATGCCTTCAAAGGCGGCACGGCGAATCTGCTCAAGCTCGGCTTCGGCATCCTCTTCGGTGTGATGCTCGTCGTGAATCTGCGACTGGCGGGTGTCATCATCGGCGTCCCGCTCGCCGACGTGAACCGGCTCCTGCCGTGGGCGATGGCGGGGCTGGCCGTCAACATCGTCACCGGCTTGCTGTTCTTTCTTGCCGCGCCCGACCAGTACACGCAGAACGGCGCGTTCATGTGGAAGATGGGCCTCGTGCTGCTCGGAGGCCTCAGCCTGCTCTACCCGACGATGGTCGAGGAGGAGACTGACGCGACGTTCGACATCCTGCGCGCGGCCGTGACGCGGAAAGTGATGGCGGGCTGCTCGCTGGCGATCTGGATCGGCGTCATCTTCTTCGGCCGATTCCTTCCCTATCTCGGGATGGAGTAGTCAGGTAGGAGCCGACCTTCAGATCGGCCTCAAGGAGGAAAGAGATGTGCACCAGATATTTCGGCGTGCTCGCCGCCATTGCCGCGTTGACCGTACCTGCGATGCTCGCGTCCGGCGCGGGCGCCCAATCCGCGCCGGCTCCAGCCGTCGCGCCCGCGCCGCCGCCGCCGGTGATGCCCCCGTCGCTGCCTCCGAGCTTTGTCGCCGACATCATGTCGGCACGAGACGCCGGTGCGCTGGGCGTGCAGTGGAAGACGCTGGACGCGAAGATCGTCGAGGCGCAGCCGGTGCAGGGCGCGCTTCCCATACACAAGACGACCTACGACATCTCGCCCCATGCCGGCGAAGGCGGGTTCGACGATTCCGCATGGCCGGCCATCAAGCCCGAGGATCTCGCGGTCAGGCGCAGCGGGGGACGCGTCGGCTTCGTCTGGTACCGCACGGGTATCACGATTCCCGCGAGGATCGGCGATTTCGACACCACGGGAGCCAAGGCAGTGCTTCGGGTGCTCGTTGACGACTACGCGGAGGTCTGGGTGAACGGGCAGATGCCGCGCCAGAGCGGCTATCCGAGCCCGGCCACGATTCAGGGCCTCAACCTGCCCAATCGCGTGGTGCTGGCCGATTCGGTGAAGGCCGGCGACAGGTTCCAGATCGCGGTGTTCGGGATCAACGGGCCGATCTCGGTGGCTCCGCTGAACATGGTCTGGTTCCGCGAGGCGAGGATCGAGTTCTATAAGTAGAGCCGGGCACAGTGATCATCTGGCTGCCGGCGGGGGCGGCGGCAGCGTGCCGCCCTCGGCGAGCGTCTTCATGTTCTGCAGCGCCTGCGTGAATCTCGCGCGCCGTGCTTCCCTGTCCGCCGCGCGCGCCGCATCGTCGGGCAGCATCGAGTTGTCGAAGAACAAGGTGTAGACGATCTTCGAGGAGGTCGGCGTCAGCGGCCGCGCTTCGACGGTGCCGTGATAGAGGTTGTACGCTGCGCCTTCCTTCGGGGTTTGCGCATAGGTGTAGGCGAGCTCGGTCCGGCCCACGAGCACTTCGCCGCCGCCCACGGAGCGGACGGCGCCGAACTCACCGTCCTTACCCGATACGATCCTGCACCCGGCCGGGACCTGAAGCCATTCGGCGACGTCGCAGTACTTGCCGACGCGCTTCCACCCGTCCGCCGCCGGGCGGTTGACGGTGATGTCCATCTGAATGGACGTGTAGGTGGGCGACGCGACCACGACCGAGCGTGGCGCGGCGGGCCCCTGCGCGAAAGCCGCCACGGACATCCCGAGGGCAAGCACAGAGCCTGAGGCGATCGCCTTCAACGCGTTACGCATGTTCATCCTCCATGCCGCCGTGTGGATCAGGGCTGCAAGCATGCCTATTTCAACTCGAATTCGACGAATTCGATGAGCGTCGTACCGGTGTTCTTCACCGCTCTGGTCTGCCCGGCATCCTGCCAGATGAAATCGCCTTCGTACGGAGCCATGCCGCGGTCGGCCGATCCGGGCACTATTTCGGCCAGGACGCCGCCGTGGACGTAGACCCTGAGTCCCGGTGCGGTCTGCCGGATCTGTCCGGTCGCTTCTCCCGGTTTCAGCGCGACACGCCACGCCCGCAGCCGCGCGTTATCCATGATCTGGGTGTAGCCGGCGACACCCGAGCGGTCCGACACCGTGGTTCCCTCCGGCCGGCGATCTTTCAGGATGAAGGACACGTTGTGGAACGGCGTCGGCCCGACGTTGGTTGCCTTGTGCGTGCGCGGGCCGTCCTTGGTCACGTTCGTAAACGTCGCACGGCCCGGTTCGCCGTCGCCGCCCGCACCCGGCGCGCTCACTTCCGACGAGCCGTACGGCTGGTTCGTCTGCGAGGCCGGCGTCAGGTTCACCGACACCGAGTCGGCATAGTGCGTGTGGTAGCCGGTGTTGCGCCCGGGTGGAATATTGACGTTCAGCAGGATGAGGTAGTCGTTGGAAAAGACCGGGATGTGGAACGGAGCCCTGTCCATGGGCACCGGCTTGTCCTCGAGCTGGGCGGAGGCCGGCTGCGCCAGCCCGCAGGCCAGCACGAACAATGACGCGGACGCGAGATGCCTCATGGAGTTCCTCCCCGGTTTGAGCGTGCCGGAGATACTACATCAGCCCAACCCTCGAGGCAGAAGCGGCCCGGTCGGCCCTCCGGCATCAGCGGGACGCTCCGAGCACGGGCTCCCCGAACTTCGCCGGGTCGATCGGGACGTTGAACCTGACGTCGCCGAAGTCGAACGTGTCGCGCCCGTCCAGCCACGTGAACGTCCACCGGTGGGGAAACATGATGCCGCCGACATCACGGTACGCCTCGTAGTCCACCTGCGTCGGCACATTGCCGATCTTTGACGGCGTGTAGCGGATCGTTCGCAGGAGCAGCCCGGACTCCCGATCGAAGTAGAGGCTCACGAACGAGCCGCGCGCGCCGTTGCCCTGGAGCACGTAGACGCCCTTGCCCTGTACCGAGGTTCGGGGGCCGACGCGCAAGCCCGTGAGGGTGCGCGCGATCTGCGCGGGAAAGGACAACTGCGCGTCGAGCCGCGCCCCGTCGAGCTCGCCGCCGGTCAGCGGGTACTTCGGCACGACCGCCAGCGGGATCGCAAACCAGCCGGTGCGGCCGTCGAATGTTCTGCTGCTCTCACCGTCGGGAAGGTGGCTGAGCATGGCGCGCTTGTCGGGCGCCTGCGCGAAATACTCGAAATTGCCGCCGCCGCCGAAGCTGCCGAACGCCACCACCTTGCCGGTTGCGGCGATGCTGGTGATGCCGGCCACCCTGTCGGCGCCGCCGATCGCCTGCAGGTACTTGTCGAGCACCTGCGTGGGCGTCGGCACGCCCTCGGCTCTCGAGACCACGTCGTCCAGGACGGTGTTCGCCTCGCCATAGAGCTCGTCGAGCGTCGGCGTCGCGAGCGGGCTGACGCGAAGGCGATGACAGGTCCAGCACGTCACCACCTGACGGCCCGAAAAATTGTCGCGGTTGACGGCCTGCACCATGCGCACCATCTGGCGCGCCGTGACCTTTCTCGGATTGCTGTCGTCTTCCCACTTGACGCTTTCGGTGCCGGCGCCCGGATGGCAATCGCTGCAGCAGAGGCCGAGCGACGCCGACATGATCCCCATCGTCCCCATGAACTCGTCCACCGTGATGCCCTTGAGCGCCTGGACGTTCTTGAAGACGTCCTCGACCATCACGGGCCCGCGCGAGCCTGGCGCCGCAGGGCCCTGTCCCGCACGCGCCTGCTGCGCCTGTGCGGACGAGGCCGGCGTGCTCCGGAATCCCTGAAGCGTGAGCAGCGTGATGCCCGTGAAGACGATGATGAAGCTGCTGATGACGAACGGCCGCTTCCTCGGCTCGCGGTCGGGCCGGCGGTCGAGAAACGGCAGCAGCGCGAGCAGCGCGATGACGAGCCCGGGGACGACGACCGTCGCCACCGGCTCGAGCGGCCCTGGAAAATACTTCAGCAGCTCGAACAGGCTCATGAAGTACCACTCGGGCCGCGGGACGTACGCGGCGTCGGTCGGGTCGGCCACCGCGTCGAGGGGTGCGTTGAAGACAATTGCCGCCGTCAGCAGCAGGGCGAAGACCACCGCGACGGCGATCGTGTCCTTCAGCGCGTGGAACGGATAGAACGGCGTCGGGGGACCCGGCACGGCCGTGATGGGCCCCGAGATGCCCTGCCGCCGCATCAGGTGGAGGTGCGCGAGGGTAAAGGCGACGAGGCACGCGGGCAGCAGAAAGACATGCGCGGCGTACCAGCGCATCAGCGTCAGCGCGCCCAGATTGGCGCCGCCTCTCAGCACCCCGCTCAGAAAGTCGCCGGCCAGCGGCACGCTCCGCGCGATATTGAGCGTGACCGTCGTCGCCCAGTACGCCTTCTGATCCCACGGCAGGAGGTACCCGGTGAGCGCGAAGGCGAGGATGATGAGCAGGAGCAGCACGCCGACGATCCAGTTCAGCTCGCGCGGCTTCTTGTACGACCCGAACGCCACGACCCGCAGCATGTGCACGATCGCGGCGACGACGATGAAGCTCGCGCCGAAGAAGTGGAGCCCGCGCAGCACGCGGCCGAACGTGACGCGCTCGACGATGAAGCGCACGCTGTCGTACGCGTGGTCGGGCGACGGCGAGTAGAAGAAGGCCAGCGCGACGCCGGTGACGAGCTGCGCCGACAGCAGGAACAGCACGACGCTGCCGGTGACGAACCACCAGCCGACGCCGCTCGGGAGCGGTTCGTCGAGGAGGTGCTTCACCACAGCGCGGAAGCCCGTCCGGGAGTCCAGCCAGTCGCGCACGTCTCGTGGATCCTACGCCTGGACCATGACCCGGTCGCCGTCCACCCGCGTGGCGATCTTCACCAGCGGCTCGGGGGGAGGGCCGTCGGTCACCGCGCCGGTCCGATCGAAGACGCCGCCGTGGCACGGGCACCTGAAGACCTGCGCCTGGCGATCCCAGGCGACGTGGCAGCCGAGATGCGTGCACGTGGCGTCGAACGCGGCAACCTCCGACTCCCCCGTTTTCACGAGAAAGATCGTCTTACGTTCGAGGGCCTCGCGATAGCCGTCCAGCCGCATCACGCTGAGCGTGACCGCCGTCGGTTCGTTGTCGGGGAGATCGTGGAGCGCCGAGGCGGCCAGCCAGTCCTCCTGCCGGCGAACCGTCGACGAGAGGATGGCGCCGCCCCCGAGGACGCCGAGAATGCCGCCGATGACGCTCAGAATGCCGTTGGTGATGGAGCCGAGGAACCGGCGACGCGTGGCGTCGGCTGAGGGGGTCTCTATGGGCACTCTGATCTCAAGCGGCGAAGGGATATCATATCCGCGCTCACGCGTCAAAAGGAGGAGAGCCGCATGCGTCGACGTGCCGTACTCATTGCGCTCATCGCGGCGGTGGCCGCGCCGATCGCGGCGCAGGCCCCGCCCGGCTGGAGGGTGCGCATCGACGGCGGCGGGAGCGCCGCCGCGTCCGACGCCCACCCGGCACTCGCCTTCACGACGATGGGCAAGGGCTTCCACATCGCGGGGGGCCCGGGCGCGATATTTTTTGATCCCGCACGCGCGGTCAAGGGCGTCTACGCGGTGAGGGCCACCTTCACGCTGACGAAGCCGGGCGCCGCGGCCGCGCACTACGGCCTCGTCTTCGGCGGCACCGACCTCGAGGGTGCCGCGCCGACCTACGTCTATTTCACGATCGCGCAGGACGGCACGTTCATGATTCGCCACCGCGCCGGCAACCAGGTTGACGAGATCGACAAGTCGCTCCACTTCACCATCAGAAAGCCGGATGCGGGCGGGAAGTCGACCAACACCCTGGAAGTGCAGGTGGCGCCGACCGCCGTGTCCTACCTGATCAACGGCGCGGTGGTGGATGCGACGCCGACGAGGGCGGGCACGGGGTCCTACACCGAGACGGAGAAGACCAACGGCATCGCCGGCATCCGCATCGACGATCAGATCGACCTGCAGGTGGACGAGTTCGAGGTGATCCAGCCCTTCAGGCCGCCGGTCCGCGGGCAGTAATCCCGTTCAGACGCGCAGGTCGTCGGCGCGCCAGTTCTTGACCATCTTCTTGATGGCGTCCCGCTTCTGCACGTTGTCGCGCAGGACGGTGGAGGCAAGGCCTGGCAGTTCGGCATCGCTGGCAAACCGCAAGCCGATGAGCTGCTCCGGGCTGAAGTCGTTGATGCGGGCCTTCAGATCCGGTGGCAGCAGCTCGCGCATCCGGAGGCGCTCCTCGAGCCGGATCACGCGGTCCTGCGCTTTCAGCGCGAAGACGCGCGCGCAGAACGCCGTGACGATAAACAAGAACGCCATGACGAGCGCCCACCCCGTGAACAGGCTTGGCTCCCGCCACACGTGATAGGCCATGGCCAGGAAATTCACCAGGAGGAGCGGGAGCAGCACGTAGTGGAACATCGGAACGAACTTGGCGTGGTTCTGGAAGTTCTGCGGGCTCGCACTCATGTGTCACCTCTCAGACTCGGGTCGTTGTCACGAAGGCCAGGGCAGTCTACACTCTGCGCCATGCAGAAGCGATATTGGCTAGCCGCCGGCGTATTCGCTCTCGTTTCGTCCACGCCGGCGCTCGCGCAGCTGGCGCCGCCGAACGACATGGGTGTGGCGCTCGGGCACCTCCACGTGTCCGTCAAGGATGTCGAGGCGCAGAAGCGGTTCTGGACGGACATGCTCGGGGGAACGCTGGTCACCAACGGACCGCTGACCCTCGTCCAGTTCCCCGGCATCTTCGTCATGCTCCGGCAGGCCGACGCGGCCGAGCCGGCTGCCGGATCGGTCTTCGATCACTTCGGGTTCGTCTACAAGGACATCGCGGCCGCGCGCGCCCGCTGGAAGGCGGCGGGCGTGAAGTTCGACGTCGGAGAAGTGAATCCGAATCAGGGATACGTCTTCGTTCCCGACAGCGGCATTCGCGTGGAGGTCTTCGGGGATCCGTCGCTGCCCGGCGCGGTCAGCATGGATCACGTGCACCTCTATCCGATCGAGGCCGACATTCCGGCGATGCAGGCGTGGTACGCGAAGGTCTTCGGCGGCTTTCCCGGCGCGCGCCAGCGCGTGGCGCGGCCCGGCGTCATCGAGGTCGACTACATCCACCGCTTCAACCTCTCGTTTTCGCCCGGTGCGCGCAGGCTCGCCCCGACCAGGGGCCGCGCCATCGATCATCTCGGCTTCGATGTGAGAAACATCGAGGAGTTCGAGAAGAAGCTCGCGGCGCAGGGTCTCAAGTTTGACGCGCCGCCGCGCCAGATTCCCAATGCCAGGACGAAGGTCGCGTTTCTGACGGATCCGTGGGGAACCTACATCGAGGTCACCGAGGGACTGGCGCCCTGACCGAGCGGGCGCGCCCGGACTTCACGACGCAGGAGGCACTATGACTCGAACGTTCTCTCGCCTGGTCGCCGGCGCCGCTTCGGCGGCCTGTCTGCTCCTGTGGTTCACGATGCCCCTGACCGGGCAGTCACGGGCCGCGGCCGGCGAGTGGCGGACTTACGGCGGGGACCTTCGCCAGACGCGCTATTCCGCGCTCGACCAGATCAACGCCGCCAACTTCAGCACGCTGGAAGTGGCGTGGCGGTTCAAGACCGACAATCTCGGTCCCCGTCCCGAATTCAATCTGCAGACGACGCCGCTGATGGTCAACGGCGTGCTCTACGCCACCGGCGGCACGCGCCGCTCCGTGATCGCGCTCGACGCCCGCACCGGCGAGCTGCACTGGAAGTTCAGCCTCGATGAAGGCAAGCGCGGCGAAGCGGCACCCAGGCAGCTGTCCGGTCGTGGCGTCGCCTACTGGACCAACGGGAAGGAAGAACGGATTCTCTACGTCACGCCGGGCTATCAGCTCGTCGCCCTCGACGCGAAGATCGGCCGCCCGGTTCCCGCGTTCGGAAAGGGCGGCGTCGTCGATCTGAAGCTCGACGACGATCAGGACATGGATCCGGTGACCGGGGAGATCGGGCTGCACGCGGCCCCGATCGTGTCCGGGAACACCATCGTCATTGGCGCGGCGCACCTGTCGGGCGCGACGCCCAAGAGCCGCAAGAACCAGAAGGGGTACGTGCGCGCGTTCGACGTGCAGACGGGCAAGCGTCTGTGGATCTTCCACACGATTCCGCTTGAAGGCGAGTTCGGCAACGAGACGTGGGAGCGGAATTCGTGGAGCTATACCGGCAACGGCGGCGTCTGGGCGCACATGGCCATCGACGAGGAGCTCGGCCTGGTGTACCTGCCGGTTGAAGATGCCACCGGCGACTACTACGGCGGCCATCGCCCCGGCGCCAATCTGTTCACCTCGGGCCTGGTCGCCCTGGATCTGAGAACCGGCCAGCGCAAGTGGAACTACCAGTTCATCCATCACGACATCTGGGACTGGGACATCCCGTGTGCGCCGATCCTCGCCGACATCACGGTGAACGGCAGGCGGATTCGCGCCATCGCCCAGCCCACCAAGCAATCGTTTGTCTACGTGCTCGATCGGGCGACCGGAGAGCCCGTGTGGCCGATTGAGGAGCGGCCGGTCCCGAAAGGCGATGTGGCCACCGAATGGTATTCGCCGACGCAGCGGTTTCCGACGAAGCCTGCCCCGTTCGATCGGCAGGGGGTCACCCTTGACGACCTCATCGACTTCACACCGGAGCTCAAGGCCGAAGCGGTGAAGCTGGCCTCGCGCTACAAGATCGGCCCGATCTTCACGCCGGCGGTGGTCAGCAAGTTCGAGGGCCCGCTCGGCACGCTCATGCTGCCGTCGGCGGGCGGCGGCGCGAACTGGCCGGGCGGCTCCTACGATCCCGAAACGGGAATCCTCTACATCTACTCGACGACCGTGGCCACCCCGCTCGGTCTCCTCAACGATCCGAAGCGGTCGGACATGGACTACATCCGGGGCGTGGCGCCGAACCCGAAGGCGCCGCCTGCCGCGGCCGCCGGTGGCGGCGGCGGCGAGGACGACGGCGGCGCGCTCACCGTGCAGGGGCTGCCCATCATCAAGCCACCCTACGGGCGCATCACGGCGATCGATCTCAACAAGGGCGAGATCGTGTGGCAGATTCCGCACGGGGAGACGCCGGACAACATCCGCAACCACCCGGCGCTCAAGGGCCTGACGATTCCGCGCACGGGCCGGCAGGGTCGCATCGGGACGCTGACGACGAAAACGCTGGTCGTTGCAGGCGAGGGCGGGTTTTTCACGCTGCCCGATCGCCGGCGCGGCGCGATGCTGCGCGCCTACGACAAGGCCACCGGGCAGGAGCGGGGCGCGGTGTACATGCCGGCGCCGCAGACCGGGTCGCCGATGACCTACATGCTGAACGGCCAGCAGTACATCGTGGTGTCGATCGGCGGGGGGAACTACAGCAGCGAGCTGATGGCGCTGCGGCTGCCCGGCCAGTAAAGGTCACTGGGCACGGCGAAGAAGCGAACGTCAGCCAGGAGCTCGGCTCTCAGGAAGCAGGCTGGACGGCGCAGACCTCTTCTCCGAGGTCGGCATCCCGAACCAGCTCGAAACGCACAGTCACGGTCCACGGCCTGGTGTAGGCCTTCGGGTCGTCAATTGTGATGCCGACATCCATGGCGCCGGCCGTGCGGCGGCGGAAGCGCTCGGTGACGCGCAACGCGTCACTGTGGGGATGGCCGCTCTCGTCCAGCCACGTCTGCTCGGTGAGGCCAATCGTCTCGGCCACCAGGGCGTCGCCTTCCCATCGGCCGACCGAGTAACCGAGCCAGCTCGGCGCCGGGTCTGTGGGAAAGGGCCGGCCGTCGGTGAAGATCTGCCGGTAATGCAGCGATTCGTGGAAGAGGACGATGACGGCGCCCGGCGTCTGCACAATTTTCCAGGGGTGGTCTCGCGCCAGCATCATGCTCGGCACGCCGCGGGGCAGGCATCGCTCGGAGGGCCGGCCTTTCCCGTTGCTCGCCCGGCGCTCCTTGTACAGCGCGGCGGCCGACGGCTGGAGGACGACCCGTACGTTGCCGGCGGAAAGATCCGTCAGGTACCGCGTACTGGCGGCGCGCCAGATCCCCGACAGATCCGGCTTGCCGTCGGGCACTCTCGGCGCGCGCGGTTCCTGCCCTTGGACGAGGCTCAGGGCACTCCGAGCGGCAGTCGAGGGGTATGCGCCGGCCACGCCGCACATCAGGAGGGCGATAGGGATGCTGCCCGCGATCCACCGCGCAAGGACGCTCTTCATGACGTCTATTTGCCCACGATTAAGTGGAGTGCCGCATCCCGCTCGTTCTCGCAGATGTGTTCGATCAGCTCCGTGTCGGGAAGCAGATCGAACGTCATGCTGACACTCCACGGTTTCAGATACGCTTTCGGATCGTCGATGGTGAATTGAATCTCGAGATGTCCGAAGTCGCGGCGCCGATAACGCTCGACAATCTTCAGAGCGTCAGTGGCCGGGTGGCCGCGGAAATCGAGCCACGTGTCGTTGACGAATCCCGTCGTGTCGACCACGAGCGTGTCGCTCTCCCACGTGCCGCGCGAGTACCCGAACCAGGTGGGCGCCCGGCGTTCAGGCGCCCGGCGGACGTCGGTGAAGATCTGGCGATGGTGGTTGAACTCCTCGTGGAGAATCAGGATGAGGGCGGGCGTCTGGACGATCTTGAACGGCTCGGCCACCGAGACGGCCTTCGTGATGCCGTGCGGCAGGCACCGCTCGCTCGGTGTGCCCTTGCTGTTGTTCTCCCCGCGAGCCTTGTACAGGGCTTCCGCCCAGGGCTCGAACAGGACTTCGACGCCGGCAGCGATGCCGTCCCGCCCGCCGGAGCCCGGCGGGACGCCGCGCGGCCGCTGCCAGATCCCGGACAGGTCCGGCTTTCCGTCCGGCGTTCGTGGCGCCGGCGCCGTCAGATCCGGTTTGCCGTCCGGTGCGCGAGGGGTGGAGGCCTGGGGCACCTTGAGCCACTGTGCCACGACGGGGGAGGCCAGCACCCACACGAGCGCCAGGCCGGCCGCGACTGACCAGCGTGCTCGTCCGCTCGTCACGTCAGAACTCGAGCTGGACGTTGATCCGGGCCAGGCGTCCTCCCGAAATCTCGTACGGGATGAGCCACTGCGACCCGAACCCGCTGTTGGCCGCGTAGATGCTGCCCGCATTAAGGATGTTCGAGAGGTCGAGGCTGGGCCGCAGGCTGGCGCGCCCGACCCTGAACACCCGCGTGAATCGCAAGTCCACCGACTGCTGGCGATCTTCGTACGTCGTCCCGGGGGAGATCAGCTCGACGTTGCCGAAGGCGCTCGTGGGGACGCAGTTGGTGCCGCAGGCCGAGAGATCGCGCCCAAGGGAGTTGGCGATGATCCCGTTGTTGACCGCCCAGGTCGCGGTGACCGGAACCCCGGTGAAGTTCTGATAGATCGCGGAGAACTGGAGGTCCCACGGCAACGGGTACACGAGCATGAACTTCGCCTGTGTTCCGGCAGACCACGGCGGCGTGACCTTGCACGCGAGCATGGAGCTCCACGAGCCGGCCACGCCCGTGAGGAGCGCGGCTGTGCCGGCACTCGTGCCGTTGAACGCCGCGTCGGTGCCGAACAGCGCCTCCGGCAGTTTCGCCGCGAGATCGCAGGCGTCGCTCACGGTGCGACCCATGCTCAACCCGCCGGAAAACTGCGCGCCCTGAGCGAACCGTGCGGTCATCGTCACATCCACGCCGTTGTAGACCTCGGTCCGGCGACCGTAGTTGGACGCCAGCGTCCGCAGATTGTCGACGCGCCCGAACAGGCTCGGCTTGATGTCGAAGAAGCCGCAGCGCTGCTGGCCGGCGCCGGGCAGGCGAGGGTCGGTCGCCGGCAGCGTCACACAGAACGGATCGTAGTCGGCGGCGGTGGTCGCCGCGTTGTCGTTGACCTGAAAGTTGCCATACCAGGTCCGGAAGTATCCGAGGTTGAGCGCCACCCCTGGCCGCAACTCCCGCTGCAGCGACACCGTTGTCTGCCAGTTGTAATGCTGCCTATTGAAACCTTCGGTGGCGTCCTTCGCGAATCGCGTCCCCGCTCTGACCTGGCCGAAGCCGCGGTCGC
>JACQZV010000121.1 GCA_016213695.1 Acidobacteriota bacterium
AGCTGACGCCGCAGCAGACGCTCTTCGCGCGCTACGCATGGCAGGTGACCGACTTCACGTGCGAGGGCTGCGCGGCGTCCTCGTCGAACCCCTGGTTCTCGGGCAGCGGGATCAGGCAGCACCGCTACTCCACGGCCGGCGCCTACACGTGGGTGATCTCGCCGCGCGTGCTGAACGAGGTGCGCGGCCAGTGGACGAACTATCTCTTCCGCGGGCACGTGCCCGGCGTCGAACCGCTCAAGAAGATCTTCGACGAATCGCCGGAGCGCACCAACCGCCTGACGCAGATCTACACGTTCCCGAGCCTCTCGTGGGGCGCCAACTTCAACCAGTACGGCGACCTGGGCTCGCGGCAGATCCGCGACGACCTGTCCTTCACGACCGGACAGCACACGTGGAAGTTCGGCGCGGGCGGCCAGAGCCTGCCGATTCGCCAGGCGATCCGCAAGGCGAACGGCACGTGGACGTTCGCGGCCGATCAGCCCTTCGATCCGTCGAACCTGTCGTCGTTTGTCCCGGCGCCCGGCTCGGTCCGGCAGTTCACCGCCGCGCTGCTCAATGTCGGCCTCTACGCGCCCAACGTGCTGTGGGACACCTACGTCGAGGACGAATGGAAGCCGCTCGCCGGGCTGACGCTCAACCTCGGGCTCCGCTACGAGTACCAGGCCAAGATCTTCAACCAGGGCCGCGACCTGAACGACAAGGAGATCTTCCCGACGACGGGGACGCCGACCAGCCTGGCGCCGCTCGTCGACTTCTCCAGGCGCGGCGACAAGAACAACCTCGGGCCGCGGATCGGCCTGGCGTGGGACGTCAAGAACGACGGCCGGACGGTCGCGCGCGCCGGCTACGGGCTGTATTACAACCCCATGAACACGCAGGTGGAGCTGGCCGAGATTCAGAACTTCCGGCAGCTCAACGCCGTGATCGCCAACCCGACGTATCCCGATCCCTACGGCGGCCGCGACCCGTTTGCCTTCGTCTCGACCGGCGTGCAGAACATCGCGACGAGCGCCAACGACCTGGAGAACCTCCAGTCGGCGGCGTACACCGGCGGCGTGTCGCAGGGCCTGGGCGCCGCGCTCGCCATTCACGTCGACGCCGTCTACAACCGGATGACCAAGGTGCCGATGGCCATCGACATCAACCCGCGCAGCGGCGGGGCGACGGGCGCGCGGGCGCTGCCGCAGTTCGGCCGCGTGCTGCAGACGCAGTCGATCGGGTTCATGACGTACAAGGCGCTGCTGGCGCGGCTCGAGAAGCGCCTCGACCACAACTACATGTACATGGTCTCCTACACGCTCGCCAGCGCCGACGGCAACGTCAGCAGCTCGAGCTTCAGCTCCACCATCACCGACTCGGCGCACCCGGAGTACGACCGCGGGCCGAACAACAGCGACCGGCGCCACGCGCTGGTGGCCAGCGGGTCGGTGCTCCTGCCGTACGACGTCGTGCTTGGCGCCGTCTTTACCGCGCGGTCGACGATGCCGTTCAGCGCGATTGCCGGCGTGGACCTGAACGGCGACGCGAACATCACCGACTACGTGCCGGGACTCACGCGCAACGTCTTCAATCGCGGCAACGACACGGAGATGATGGCGAAGGTCAACGCGTACCGCGCCACGGCGGGCCTGGGGCCGCTGCCGGCGTCGCAGATCGACACCAACGAGTACTACGGCGTGGACCTCCGCGGCACCAAGTCGGTCCGGGTCGGCGGCGGGGCGCGCGTGGAGCTCGTCGCCCAGGTGTTCAACCTGCTGAACCGCAAGAACCTGCTGGCGGCGTGGCAGGTCAACGCGCGGTCGAACGCGTTCGGGACGAGCGTCTCGGCCGCGAACATGCGGCAGGCGGAGCTGGCGGTGCGCGTCTCGTTCTAGCGGCTGGCGTCCGTGCCGGCCCGGCCATACTCCGTCAGTTTCCTGAAGAGCGTGGCCGGGCCGATGCCCAGAACGGCGGCGGCCTTCGTCCGGTTTCCTCCCACCGATTCCAGCACGCCCAGAATGTGGGCGCGCTCGACCTCGGCCAGCCGCAGCGGCGTTCCCGGCGCGTCCTCCGCGGGCGGGCGGCGCAGCTCCTCGGGAAGGTCGTCGACTTCCACGCGGGTGCCGCGCGCCAGCACGATCGCGCGTTCAACCACGTTCTGCAGCTCGCGGACGTTGCCCGGCCACGTCCACTGCAGGAGCAGGTCGGCCGATCGAGGCGCAAACGCGGTCACCGGCAGATGCAGCCGCGCCGCGGTCTCCGTCAGGAACCGCCGTGCCAGCGGGAGGATGTCGTCGCGCCTTTCGCGGAGCGGCGGGATGCGGATCTCGATCACGCGCAGCCGATAGTACAGATCCTGCCGGAAGCGGCCGGCCGCCACTTCCGCGGTGAGGTCGCGGTGGGTCGCCGCCAGCACGCGGACGTCCACGTGCCGCGTGCGGTTCTCGCCGACGCGGCGGAATTCGCGCTCCTGCAGGACGCGCAGCAGCTTGACCTGCATGGCCGGCGGCAGATCGCCCACCTCGTCGAGCAGCAGCGTGCCCTGGTTGGCCGCCTCGAACAGTCCGACGCGGTCCTGCGTGGCGCCCGTGAAGGCGCCGCGCGCGTGGCCGAACAGCTCGCTCTCGATCAGCGCGTCGGGAACCGCCGCGCAGTTGACGGCGACAAACGGCCGCGTCGCGCGCGCCGATTCGTCGTGCACCAGCCGGGCCAGCGCCTCCTTGCCGACGCCGCTCTCGCCGGTCAGCAGCACGGTGGAGTCCACGCGAGCCACCCGGTGCACCTCGTCCAGCGCGCGCTGCATCGGCTCGCTCTGCGCGACGATGCCGGTCTTCGACTCCTCAACCTGCACGCGCGCGAGCTCGCGGCGGCGTAACGTCAGCCGCCGCTCGGTCATCTTGAGCAGATCGGTCACGTGTCGCAGGCTGTCGTCCAGACACGCCTGGCCGAAAAATGCCAGCTGCGCCTTCACGTCCTCGCCCCAGTCATCTTCGGCGCGGCCCGCCATCAGGCAGAACGCATCGCCCCTGGCGCGGCACCGTTCCTCGACGCAGTAGATGCGGCGCCCCTGGCAGCAGCTGAGATAGCCGCTGGCGAACCCGCACAGGGTCCAGCAGACCGGCTCGCTGGACGGACCGATCTGCATCAGGTGCTCCTGGGCCTCGTACGAATCGCGCCACACCGACTCGAACAGGTGCCGCGGCGGCTCGCCCGTGACACGCTCGACCGGCTCGTAGAGAAGGAAGCCCTGGAGCTGATGCAGCCGGCCTCCCGCCAGCTGCCATTCGTGTTCGGTCTCCCAGTTGAACGCGGTCTTGAGTGATTCGGCGGTTCGCCAGCCGTGGGCGTAGCCGAACCGCGTCAGGATGCCCCGCGCCGTCACGGCGCCAAGCGTCTCGACGAGCTCCCGTCGCAGCAGGCCAAGCGCGACCGTGTTCAGTAACACGGCTCGATCGCCGGCAAACCGGATCACCCCGCCTTTCGGTGGGAACTCCAGCAGTTCTCGCAGGTCCAGATCGCGGGCGCGCATGTCGACCTCTCTCGTTATGAAAGAGTGAGTCTATCAAAGTGATAGACATTGGGCGGGTGAAATATCGTGATCCCTTTGAAATCAATCACTTGCAGGCACATTGACGGTGGCTGGCTGCTTGCTCTTTGGGCAGGCAATCGCGGTTACCGCGACACGACACGGCCGCTCGCGGGAGCGAGCGAGAAAACGTGAGGGACATCATGACTGCAGCCACCGCCACCGCCATCTCCACCGGGACGCGAACCTACGAGATCGACCATGCCCACTCTGAAGTGACGTTCCAGGTGCGCCACCTCCTGAGCAAGGTGCGCGGCCGCTTCTCGGATTTCGCCGGCACGATCGACTTCGACGCGGACCAGCCGGAGCGCTCGTCGGCGGCCTTCACGATCCGGGCGGCCAGCATCGACACCAACCAGCCCGACCGCGACGCCCACCTGCGCTCGGACGACTTCTTCGGCGTCGAGCGGTTCCCGGCGTTGACTTTCACGAGCACGGGCGTGGTCGCGCGCGGCGAAGGCCGGTTCGACGTGGCCGGGGACCTGACGATCCACGGCGTGACCAGGCCGGTGATCCTTCCGGCGACGTATCTCGGGGCCGTGACGGATCCGTGGGGCCACGAGAAGCTCGCGTTCGAGACCGAGATCACGCTCAACCGCAGGGACTACGGACTCACCTGGAACGCCGCGCTCGAGACGGGCGGTTTTCTCGTCGGGGACGAGGTCCGTGTGAGCGTATCGGTGCAGGCACAGGCCCGGTGAAGGTCGCCGTCGTCTCAGTCCAGCACGGTTCCGAGCGCGTCGTGAATCGCGGTCCGGCTCTTCTCGTTGGTGATCGACCAGGCGGCCAGCTGCGAGAGGAGATTCACCTGTGCCGGCTTCAGATGGATGAGGAACGGGACGTTCTGCTCGAAGGTGGAGAACCACGGAAAGTTGCGAAACCCTCTCGAGGTGAGCAGCTTCCGGGTCTCCATCGGTAGCCGCGCGGTCCAGGAGGGAATGGCCTGGATGTAGACCCAGCAGATGTTCAGGCCCTCGTATCCGGCAATGTTGTACAGCTCGTTGGGCAGCACTTTCCAGTTCGTCCCGCAGTAGACGGCGGCGCCGCCCTCCGCGACCGCGCGGGCGAGGCCGCGCTCCACTTCGTCGAAGTGCCCGCTCTCGAAGACGTGGTTCATCGACCGGTCGCCGCCCGCCTCGTCCTGCCGGTCCAGCGCCCAGAAAAGCGACTCCACGCTGGGATTGTCCCGAATCGGCTCCTTCGCGTTCACGAAGACGATGATGTTGTGGACCTGCCGGGCGAGCAGCGGCATGACGCCGAGGTTGTCCGTAAACCCGCCGTCGCCATGCGGCAGCCGTCCGGCCACGGGCTCCGCGCGGTCGTTCCGGATCGCAAACGGATTGAAGGCGGGAAAGAACTGCACGCCGAGCGTGCTCTGCGGCACGCCCTGCCCGCGGAAGAGCGCCAGGAGCGGGGCCGCGCCGCTCGTCGCGATCATGTCCGCGAGCGTGAACCGCCGCCCCAGAGACGCCGGCGCAACCTGCACCGTGTGGTCACGCCCGACCGTCGCCGACGCGGCGTCGTAGGCATACGGCGACACATAGGTCCCGCCAAGCCGGCTCCCGTACTCCTGGCGGACACCCGTATAGAGCGGCGTCAGTTCCACCGGGACCAGCCGTGGATAGTCGTAGGCGGGATGCGTGGCGATGATCGACCCGCCCACGATGAGAAACGGCCGGTCGTCTGCGGCGGTGACGAAATCCGACACGCTGAGACTCGGATTGAGCGCCTTGATCCGGTCGCGCTCGGCGGCGTTCCAGGTGTAGTACCGGGTCAGGGCGCCCGGCACGAGCGGCTTGATGAAGACGTCGCCCAGCATGCCGGCGTACGTCTGGTCGTTCGACCCGCGGACAAACCGCTCGGCGAGCGAGCGGAGCTGCTGTGGCACGTCCTGGCGCTCGAGCGCCTGGCGTCCGGCTATCTTCACCACCTCGCCCGCGCCCGGGGCCAGCAGCGTCGACTTGACGATCGCCAGCGCCAGCGACCCTTCGGGCGGACGGGCCTCGACCACCGCTTTGGCGAGGGCCTCGGGCGCCACGAGCGGCGGCAGGAACGTGTCGAGCGGGCGGTCCGTGTAGGTAAACGGCACGGCTGCCCACGATCCCCCGGAGACGCCCGTGATGTAGCGCACGCGTGGGAGCCAGTGGTTGGCGGCGAGCCCGCGCAGCTCTCCGGCCGTCGCCGCAGCGGAGCGCGTGCCGCCGCCGGAGAACGCCACGCCGAGATCGCGCCGGGACTCAAGCCCGAGGTGAAAGGCCGGATCGTCTTCCGGGACGCGAAACGCCGCGCTCCCCCGCCAGGACTGGGGAGGCAGGCTCCAGTAGGTGGCCACGAGCGGCGGGGGCGGCGCGGCCCGCAGCCACGCCCACGCCAGCAGCGTCAGGACCAGCGTGGGGGCAGCAAGGCGAGTACGGCCGCCTACCATTTGAAGAGGTCGTGCACGTCGAAGTCGAGGCCGACAAAGGTCTGCAGGCTGTCCGGCGCCCGGCGTCTGGGATCAAGGTCCGAGAAGATTTCCACGAACACGCGCGGACCGCTGTTCCAGACCTTCTGTGTGAAGGGAACGGCCATCGGAAAGATCAGGCCGGCGTCAACCTTGAGCCGCCCCCAGCCCGTCGTGCCATAGGCCAGAGTACGATCCGCGGCTCCCGGCCCCCGGCTCGGGACGTTGAACAGGTCGGTCAGCCCCAGACCCAGCTCGAGATAACTCCCCTGGAACGCGCCGTCCACGACCTGCAGGCCCGCGCCGACATGATGGGCACGGTACGCTCGATGCGCCTCGACAGACAGGTTCTTGTACTTGACGTCGCCGCTCAGCATCATGGTGCCGTGCTGCGCGTCCAGGTACAGCTTCGTCGGTGACGAGGTGCCTGCCTGAAGCGTCAGCAGTTCCAGTCGGGCGCCGAGGAAGGCCTCCATGCTCGTGGCCCGCTCCATGATGTACAGGGCTCTCTTCGTCACATCGACTGCCAGGTTGTTTCCGCACACGGGCGGCAGATCCGGCGACTCGTCCCTGGTGCACACGATGTCGGCGCTGCGCACGCCGTAGAGCGCTTCCCCGTAGATCCAGAGCTGGCGCGTGCTGTCCTGCGAACCGATCACGCGAAACTCGAAATCGAGTCCCGTGACAGGCCGCGTGTGCAGAGACGGGACGCCGCCGTCGACCTCCTCGTAGCCGCCCACCGAGCCCGGCGCGAAATTGTCGAAGGCAAACCCCACGAAGCCCGACACGATCAGCGGATCGCGTGAATCGCCGGCGCTCCCCGCCACGCGGTCCTGGCAGTCCGGAGGCCGCGCGCTGCCGGCAACCTGCACCGGGTCGCTCCACTCCGCGGCGGGGGCGGCTGCGGTGGATGCGCGGGCTCTCACCGCGTCTCCCTCGGCGAGGGGGCCCTTGAGCGCCACCCTCACGGTGGTGCGGCCGGCGGCGCTCACGCCGCCGAGCGGGTTATTGTTGATGGCCACCTGCACGTAGGTGTCGCTCGCGGGTGCCCGCGACAGCGTGACCACGACCTCGCACGCCCCGGCCACAAGGCCTGGCGAGACGGCGGCGGAGGGCGGCGCGGCGGGCGTCTGGGCGCGGGCACCCGCCGGCGCCACCGCGCAGATCAGGAAGGCCGCCGTGGCGCACCGGTGACGTAACTGCATATTGCGGCCATACGATACACAAAGCGATCGCGGGCGTTGCACAGAGAATGCGGTCGCCCTCGTCGCACCCGCCGCACCTTGTGACGCCCCCTTCGGCGGAGCGATAATCAGCGCCGCGTGCGGAGAACCCTCCAGATCGTGACGGCGGTCCTGCTCACGACCGGCGGGTCCGCGATCCCGGCCGGCATCCCCGATCTGCACGCCGCCGGCGCGCAGTCCCTCGCGCCCGTTCCCG
>JACQZV010000009.1 GCA_016213695.1 Acidobacteriota bacterium
ACGCGGACCGCCCGGCCATCGAGCCCGGCAGCAGGCCCGCCATGCGCTCGACCGCCGGATTGGCAAGGGTGATCGTGCCCGACGTGTCGACGACCACAATGCCGCTGGCGTCGGTGGCGACGATGCGGGCGAGGCGCTCCCGGCTCTCGCGCAGCGCCTCGTCGGCCAGCCGGCGGGCGGTCACCTCAACCGTCACGCCGCGCATCCGGCGCGGCTGGCCGCCGGCGTCGAACTCAAATTCGCCGCGGCCCGAAACCCAGTGCACGCTCCCGTCGGGCCAGACGACCCGGAACTCCCTGTTAAAGGGCGCCCGCGCGGCGATGCACCGCGCGACCTCCTCGTTGACGCCCGGCAGGTCGCCGGGGTGGACGCGGGACGCGAACGCCTCATAGGTGCCGGCGAACTCCCCCGGCGCGAAGCCCCACAGCGCCTCGTGGCGGCGCGACCAGGTGATGCGGTTGTGCGGGACGTCCCAGTCGAAGATCCCCATGAGCGCGGCGTCGAGTGCCAGCCGCAGCCGCGCCGCGCCCCGGCGCATGGCTGCCTCGGTGCGCTTGCGGTCGCTGATGTCTTCCGTGAAGATGACGATGCCGCCGACCGCTCCGTCGGCCGCATGCCAGGGACGGACCTCCCAGCGCAGGTACTGCACGGTCCCGTCGGCTCTCTCGAACGCGTCTTCATCGCTCCGCACGGTCTCGCCGGCCATCCCTCGTCCGTGTACCAGCCTCCAGCGCTCCGGAATCTCGGGAAACACGTCGTAATGCGATCGGCCGATGACGTCTCTCTGTCCCAGGCGATAGTCGGCCAGCCAGCGGCGGCTCGCCGCGAGGTAGCGCATGTCGCGGTCGAACATGGCGAGCGCCGCGGGCGCATGCTCGATGAACAGGCGCAGCCGCTCTTCACTCTCCCTCAGCGCGTCCATCGCTGCGTGCTGTTCGGTCGTGTCCATCGCGACACCGGTCATTCGCGCGGGCCGGCCGGTGGCGTCGAAGGTGAACGCTCCGCGGGCGAGGATCGAGCGGACGCTCCCGTCGGGCCACACGACGCGAAACTCGAGCTGGAACCCGCTCCGTGCCGCGATGCACTCGGCGATCGCGGCATTCACGCGCGGCAGATCGCCCGGATGCACGCCGGCCGCGAACGCCTCGTAGCTGCCGTCGAACCCGCCCGGCGGCAGGCCCCACAGCTCCTCGTGGCGGCGCGACCACGTGATGCGGCTGTACGGGATGTCCCAGTCGAAGGTCCCCATGCGCGCGGCGTCGAGCGCCAGCCGCAGCCGCTCCTCGCTCCCGCGGAGTGCCTCCTCCGCCCGCTTGCGATCGGTGATGTCGCGGAACGCCCCGACGACGCCGGCCAGCGTGCCCTCAGCGTCGTACATGGGCGCCGCGTTGATCGACAGGATCAGCGTCGTTCCGTCGCCGCGCCTGGCGGCCATCTCGGCGCCGTACTGCGGCTGGCCGGTCCGCAGCACGCGGGTGAACAGCCGCTGGTCGTCGGGCACGGGCCGGCCGTCCATGCTGAAGAACTGCCACACGGGATCGTCGAACCGCCGGCCGGCCATGCCGCCCGGGGCCACCCCGGCCAGCCGCTCCGCCGCGGCGTTGGCCAACGTGATGTCGCCGGTCGGGCTCACCAGCACGACGCCGCTCGGAATCGCCTCCAGAATGCGGGCGAACGTGGCTTCGCTCTCGCGCAGCGCCCTCTCCGAGCGCTTGCGATCGGTAATGACCACTGCGGAAGGCACGAGCAGCGCGACCGCGCCGGCTTCATCGCGCAGCGGCTGCAGCGAGAAGTCGATGTCGATCATCTGTCCGTCGGCCGCCCGCACCTGCACGTCGTAGCGGGACGCGATGCCGTCGGCCGCCCGCGCGATCGCGGCGCGCAACTGCCGCTGCACCGGCTCGGCGTACGACCACCAGTACGTTTCGTCGAACGGCTTCCCGAGCACGTCCTCGAGGGCGAGCCCCGCGGCGGCCAGTGCGGGGCGATTGGCCTCGACGAGCGTGCCATCAACGGTCATCACGCCCACGAACATGTGCGGGCCCAGGCCGTCCATCACCTGGCGCAGGTACGCATCGGCCTTGCGCCGTCCCCCCGCCGGGTGTCTGGTGTTCCGCACCTTTTCGCATGCTACACCCGCGTGCGGCCGCGGGCCGTGTAGGACGAAATCGGTCAGCGAAACGAGCGCGCCGCCGATTCCCGCCGCCCCGCCTGCCCTCTATGCTCGTGAGTGAGATGGACACCGGACTGCGTGTGCTGGTCGTCGACGATTCGGACCTGATCCGGAGGCGTGTGGTAGAAGTGCTGGCTGGCGTGCCGGGCGTGGCGCAGGTCAGCGAGGCGCCGGGGGCGCCGGAGGCGCGCCTGGCGCTGCGTGACGCCTCGCCCGACGTGATCGTGCTGGACATCTGGATGCCGGGCGGCAACGGCATCGACCTCCTGCGTTCGATCAAGACCGAGGGGCGGCGGGCGTTCGTGGTGATGCTGACCAACTACACGCACGGGCCGTACCGGCAGGCGTGCCTGGACGCGGGCGCCGATGCCTTTCTGGACAAGTCGGCCGACCTCGGCCGGCTCTTCGCCATCGTCGAGCGGCTGGCCGAGGAGCGGTGATGGGCCGGGACAACGACCAGGCGCAGGCGGATCTGCGCGCCGCGCACGAGCGGCTCCTCGAGAGCCAGGCCCGGTACCAGTCGCTTTTCGACAACCTGCTCGACGGCTTCGCGCTCTGCCGCATGCTGTTCGAGAACGGCCGGCCGGTGAATTGGACGTACCTGGAAGTGAACCCGGCGTTCGAGAGGCTGACCGGGCTGACGGATGTCGTCGGTCGGCCCGTGACCGAGGTCATACCGGGTATCGTGGAGGCGCACCCGGAACTTCTGGAGACGTACGGCCGCGTCGCGCGCGGCGGGCCGCCGGAGGCATTCGAGATTTGCGTCAAGCCACTCGGGATCTGGCTGGCCATCACCGCGTACCATTCGGCCGACGACGATTTCGTGGCGGTGTTCGAGAATATTTCCGAGCAGAAACGCGCTGAGGAGTCGCTGCGCGACAGCCAGACCCGGCTCCAGCTCGCAACAGAGGCCTCCAACATCGGCCCGTGGGACTGGAACCTCACGACCAACACGGTCTATTACTCGCCCGAGTGGAAGCGGCAGATCGGGTACGCGGACGGGGAGATTGCGGGCGAGTTCCGGGAGTGGGAGCGGCGGCTGCATCCCGAGGATCGCGACCGCATCCTCGCGGCCGTCCAGGCGTATGTGGCCGACCCGTCCGTCGGCTACGACGTCGAGTTCCGCCTGCGGCACAGGGACGGCTCGTACCGCTGGATCCACACGCGCGGGACGGTGATTCGTGATGCCGCCGGCACGCCGGCACGCATGCTCGGGTGCCATGTGGACATCACCGACCAGAAGCAGGCCGCGCACGAGCGCGAGCAGCTCGTCAGGACGCTGCAGCTCATCCTCGCATCGACGGGCGAAGGCGTGTACGGCGTCGACGCGGCGGGCCGCTGCACGTTCATCAACCGGGCGGGGGCCGAGGCGCTCGGGTGGCGGAGCGAGGACCTCGTCGGGCAGGACATGCACGCGCTCACGCACCACACGCGCGCCGACCTGTCGCCGTACCCGCGGGGCGAGTGCCCGATCGGTCAGACACGCACGGCCGGCACGCCAGGCCGCGTGGACGGCGAAGTCTTCTGGCGGCGGGACGGCACGTCGTTTCCAGTCGGGTATTCGTCGTACCCGATCGTCGAGGCCGGGGTCGTCCGCGGGGCCGTGGTCACCTTTGCCGACGTGACCGAGAAGATCGAGATGGAGACGCAGCTTCGCCAGGCGCAGAAGCTGGAGGCGCTCGGACGCTTGACCGGCGGCGTGGCGCACGACTTCAACAACCTGCTCACCGCCATCCTCGGCTACGCGCGGCTGCTCGAGGAGGCGCTGGATGCCGCCGATCCCCGGCGGGAGGATGCGACCGAAATCCGGAACGCCGGCGAGCGGGCCGCGCATCTGACGCAGCAGTTGCTGGCGTTCAGCCGGCGCCAGGTGCTGCAGCCGCAGGTGGTGGACCTCAACGCGCTCGTGTCCGAAGTGGCGCAGATGCTGCGGCGTCTCATCGGAGAGCACATCGCGCTGGACACGCGGCTTGGCGGGGATCTCGGGACCACGAGAGTCGATCCAGGCCAGATCCAGCAGGTGATCATGAATCTGGTGGTCAACGCACGCGACGCGATGCCGAACGGCGGCGCGCTCGTCATCGACACCGCCAATGAAACCCTCGATGACGAGGCGGCGGTGGCCTGCGGCGTGGCGGCGGGGGCGTATGTCGTGCTTGGCGTGTCCGACACCGGCGCCGGGATGAACGACGCGACGCTCAAACGTATCTTCGAGCCGTTCTTCACCACCAAGCCGCCCGGCAAGGGCACGGGGCTCGGACTGTCCACCGTCTACGGCATCGTCAAGCAGAGCGGCGGGTTCGTCCGCGTGGACAGCCACCTGGGGCAGGGCTCGGCGTTCAGAGTGTACCTGCCGGCGGCCAACGGCCACGCGCCGGCGCAGCCCCGGCCGGCCGTGGCCGACCCGCCGGCGCACGGGACCGAGACGATCCTGCTCGTCGATGACGACCCGGCCGTGCGGGGGCTCGCCCGCCGCATGCTGGAGCGCCAGGGGTATCGCGTGATCGAGGCGGACGGATCGGCGGCCGCGCGGGCGGCGGCGGATGCCACGACGCCGATCGATCTGCTGCTGACCGACGTGCTGATGCCGGGCGGCGGCGGGCCGGATCTCTACCAGGAGCTCGCCGCCGCGCATCCCGGCCTCAAGGTGGTGTTCATGTCGGGCTATTCCGACGACTCCGCCGCGGTGCACGACCCGATGGACGGCCACGTGTTCCTGCACAAGCCGTTCGGCGGCGAGAGCCTGGTGGGGAAGGTGCGCGAGGCGCTGGACCGGAGATGAGGGATCCCTGATCCCTGATCCTCAGGCGGCGAGGCGCGGCTGCCGGGCAAAGATGCTGCGGACGCGCCGGAGGAGCCCCTCCTCGTCGAGCGGCTTCACCAGGTAATCGTCCGCGCCAAGGTCGAGCACGGTGCGCTCGGTGCCGGGGCCCGTCTCCGCCGTGAGCACCACGACCGGCAGCAGCGAGAGCGCGGCGTCGGACCGCAGCGCGCCGAGGACCTGATAGCCGTCCACGTCGGGCATCAGCAGGTCGGTAATCACGAGATCCGGCCGCTCCACTTTGGCCATGTCGAGCCCTTCACGGCCGTCCTCCGCCTGCAGGACGCTGTAGCCGTCGCGCTCGAGCAGCAGCTTGACGAGCGTCCGGATCATCCGGTCGTCGTCGACGATGAGCACGCGTTTGCGGCCGCCCACCTTGCGGCGCTCGTCCGCGTCTTCGGCGAGGACGCGGTTGAGCTCGGCCAGCGACGTGACGCCCGCGTTGACGAGCGCCATGCCGGCGTCGCGCATGGATCGATGGCCCGCCGTCTTCATCATCCCGCGCAGCTCGACGGCGGTGATGCCCTTGGCGATCGCCACGCGCATGTCGTCGGTCGGCGTGAACACTTCGGCGACCGCCACGCGGTCGACGTAGCCGGTGTGTTTGCACGCCGCGCATCCCGTGCCCGGGCGCATGCGGCCGGCGGCCGGGCCGGGCCCGCCCGGACCCTCCGGCGCCACCGCTTCCGGCGCGCGGCAGGCGGGACAGAGCTTCCGCACCAGCCGCTGCGCGACGACGGCGGTGAGGCTCTCGGCCACTTTGTACGGCTCGAGGCCGAGATTGAGCAGCCGCGTCATGGCCGACGCCGCGTCGCCGGTGTGCATCGAGCTGAGCACGAGGTGGCCGGTGTAAGCGGCCTGGCCCACGATCTGCGCCACCTCGTTGTCGCGGATTTCGCCCACCATGAGCACGTTCGGATCCTGCCGCAGCACCGACTTGAGGATGGCGGCAAACGAGGTACCGGCGGCCACGTTCACCGGAATCTGGTTGATGCCCTCGATGCGGCGCTCCACCGGGTCTTCCACCGACACGATGCTGCGGCGGCCGTTCCGCAGCGCGTGCAGCGCGGCGTACAGCACGGTCGTCTTGCCGCACCCGGTCGGGCCCGTGATGAGCACCAGGCCGTCGGGGCGCTCGATCGCGCGCGAGAAGCGCGCGAGCGAGTCGGGCTCGTAGCCGAGCGTGTCGAGCGTGGCGAGGTGGTGATCGCTGTCGATCACCCTCAGTACGACGGTCTCGCCGTACACCGTCGGCATCGTGGACAGCCGCACGAAGACGGCGCGGCCGTCCACGTCCACGTTGAACGCGCCGTCCTGCGGCCGGTGGTGCGTGGCGATGTCGGCGCGCGCCAGCACCTTGAAGCGGTTGGTCATCTGCGCCACCGCCTCGGGCGGCACCGTGAAGATCGTCTCGAGGATGCCGTCGATCCGGTAGCGGACGATCGCGCCGTCGGTGAACGGCTCGATGTGCACGTCGCTGGCGCCGGAGGCGATGGCCCCGGAGACGATGTGGTCGCAGAGCTCGGTGATGGGCGACTCGCTCTGCGCCCGGGGGCGCGCGCGGCCCGGACGAGCGCTCGTGCCGCGCAGGCGCCGCAGCAGGCCGTCCACGTCCGACTCGCGCGGGTAGAAGCGGTCGAAGGCGGCCGCCAGCTGCGAGGGACGCGCCAGCGCCGGCTGCGCCTGCCGGCCCGACGCGAAGCTCATGTCCTGCTCGGTGCCGGGATCGAAGGGGCGCGCGGTCGCATACGTCAGCGTGCGGTTGTCCTCCGCAACGGGGAGCGCATCGTGGCGCCGCGCCACGCGCTCGGGCACCAGGCGGATCGCCAGCGTGCTCACCGGCGCCTCGTCGAGGTCGAGGAGCGCGAGGCCGGTCACCGCACTGAGCGCCTCGTAGACCATGCGCTCGGACACATACGAGAGCGAGACGAGCGATTCGGGTACCGAGACACCCCGGCGCTGCGCGTCCTGCAGCCCGGCCTGGAATTCGGCCGCCGTGAGCGGCGAGCGCGCGCGCAGTTCGTCGCGCAGCTTCAGCAGCACCGGTCGCGGCCAGGGCGCGTCGGCGCCGGGACCGGGACCGTCTGTGAATTTTTCGGCAATGTGCGGCATGCGCGCTCCTTGCGTCGTCTGTGACATCTCGTGGCGGGTGACGGAGGGTGGGGGAGCATATTGCGTGCCCGGCGGGTCCGCCTCGTTGGTCTTTGGTCTTTGGTCTCTGGTCTCTGGTCTCGGGTCTTTGGTCCCTGGTCCCTGATCCCTGATCCCTGATCCCCGATCCCGTGCGCGCGACCGGATCCGCACACTCCGCACAGTCGCGCGCGCTCGCCGCACCCAATTCGGCCGCCCACATTCGGGCATTTCGGCCGGTACGAGCTCCCCGGACGTCTGGCCCTGATCGTGCAACCCATCCGGCGTGTTTTCACGGAACTGCGCGGTCGCGACAGGGCAACACAGAAACAGGGTCATGCCGAACAAGCGATGCCGTGTCTGGGTGGTGGCGCTCTGGTGTGTCCTGGCGGCCGGGGCCGGCCGCGCCGGCGCGCAGGTGCCGGATCTGTCCACGCTGTCGCTCGAAGATCTGATGAAGCTCGAGATCACAACCGCCTCCCGGAAGGAGCAGCCGCTCTCCCGGACGGCCGCGGCCGTCTACGTCATCACCGACGAGGACATCCGCCGCCTGGGTGCGCGCACGATTCCCGATCTGCTCCGGTTGGTGCCCGGCTTCAACGTGGCGCAGATCGACGCGGGCGCGTGGGCCGTCTCGGCGCGCGGATTCAACAGTTTCTACGCCAACAAGCTGCTCGTCCTCGTGGACGGGCGGAGCGTGTACACGCCGCTCTTCGGGGGCGTCAACTGGGACATGCAGAGCGTGCCGCTCAGCGACGTGCAACGGATCGAAGTAGTGCGCGGCCCGGGCGGCTCGCTCTGGGGCACCAACGCGGTCAACGGCGTCGTCAACATCATCACCAAGTCCGCGGAGGCAACGCAGGGCGGGCTCGCCAGGGCGGTCGTGGGCGGTCCGCGCGGAAACGTGGGGGTGGTGCGCTACGGCGGGCGTGCCGGCGAGCGCACTCTCTATCGCGTGTTCGGCCGATACGCGACAAGCGCGACCGGCCTGCCGGTACAGGGATTCGACGATCCGGACCACGCGGGCGTCGGCCAGGGCGGCGTCCGCCTCGACTGGACGCGCGGCGCCGACGATGTGTCGATCCAGGGATCGGCGCAGAACGGCCGGAACGACCACGTGCGCGCGAAGGTGCTCCTGGCGCCCCCCTGGAGCAGCTATGCCGGGTTCCGCAACACGTTCACCGAGGGGAACACCAGCGCGCGCTGGACGCGCGCATCGTCGAGCGGCGTGAACACCCAGGTGCAGGCGTCGTACTCGGCCCACACGCGCGCGGCTGAATACGGACGCGGGTCGCCCCTCTTCACCGAGGACTGGCAGATCGCCGAGGTCGAGGCGCGGCAGCGCCGCCCGGTCGGCCGGCGTCACGAGGTCGTCGCAGGGCTCGGCTACCGGGTCTGGACGGTGCACATCGGGAACACGAAGGATCTCGCGTTCTTCCCCGTCGATCAGGACCAGCATCTCATGGCCGCCTTCGTTCAGGACGAGATGGCGCTCGGCGCCCGCGTGCACCTGACGTCGGGACTGAAGGTGGAGCGCAACTCGTTCACCGGCCTCGAGGCACAGCCGAACCTGCGCCTCGCCTGGAACCCCGCGCCGGCGAGCGAGCTCTGGGCGTCGGTGTCGCGGGCGGTCCGCATTCCGTCGGTCGCTGAGCGCGGCGTCAGCCTTCCCGCGTTCGCCGGTCCGGGTCCGGGAGGCCTGCCGGTCGTCGGCCTGTTCGAGGGGTCGGCTGACACGCGTGCCGAGGTGCTGTACGCGTATGAAGGGGGCTATCGCGCGCAGTTCGGGCGCGTGTTCCTTGACGCGACGGTGTTCACCAATGAGTACCGATCGCTGACAGGCACGCAGGCGTTCCCGCCTGCCATGGGGCTCGTCAACGGTCGCGCCGCCCTGGTCGTGCCGCTGCGCCTCGGCAACGTCCAGGACGCAGACACGCACGGCGTGGAACTGCTGGCCAACTGGGCGCCGGTCGTCCGGTGGCGCCTGAGCGCGTCGTGGTCCGCCTTCCGCTTCGACACGCGTACACCTGCGCCGGAAGCCCCCGCCAGGCTGAGCCCGGCCCATCAGGTCACCGTCCGGTCGTATCTCGATCTCCCCAGGCGCGGCGAGCTCACGCTGCTCGCCGCCCGCGTCGGGTCCCTGGGCCCGGCGGTGCCGGCATATACGAGCGTGAACCTCCGGACGTCGTGGCCGGTCGCGCGGGCGATCGACCTCGGATTCGGCGTCGAGAACCTGCTGCACAACCAGGCCATCGAGTTCCAGGACACCACCGGCTTCGAGAGCGTCCCGGTTCGAACGGCCGTCTTCGGCGAACTCTCATGGCGATTCTGAGCACAGCGGCCGGCCGGCTGGCTGCGGCGGCGGCAGTCGCCGCGCTGATGGCGGCGGCGCCGGGCGCCGCCGCGCAGCCGCCGCAGTTCGACGAGAGCCAGGTGAAGGCGGCGTTCCTCTTCAACTTCATGAAGTTCGTGGAGTGGCCGTCGCCCGACCCCCGGTCGCGTCCGCTCGTCATCTGCGTCGCCGGCCCCGACGACGTGCGCAACGCGCTCGCGGCGATCGTGAAGCAGGCGCCCGCCACCGCGGGACTCGCCGTGCGCCCGCTGACGGACGGCGACGACCCCCGCGCCTGCCACAGCGTGTTCATCGCCGCCTCCGAGGCGCGGCGAACGGCCGAGGTCGTCGAGCGGGTCGCCGGTGCCGCCGTCCTGACGGTGGGGGAGACGTCGTCGTTTCTCAATGAGGGCGGCTTGATCCGGTTCTACGTCAGCGAGAACCGGCTCAGGTTCCAGATCGATCCGGTCGGCGCCCGCGTCGCGGGGCTGAGAGTGAGCGCCCAACTGCTGAGCCTGGGCCGATGACGAGCATCAGGGGGAAGCTGATCCTGGTCACGATGGCAACCAGCGCGGTGGCGCTGGTCATGGCGTGCGCCCTTCTCGTGGCGTACGACTACGTGACCTTCCGGCGGGGCCTGGTTGCGGAGGTCTCGACGATTGGCGAGATCGTCGGCGACACCAGCGTCGCCGCGCTCACCTTCGACGATCGGGACGCCGCAACGAAGATTCTCTCGGATCTGGTCAGTGAGGGATCCATCCGGACGGCCGTGCTCTTCGACGCCACCGGCGGCACGTTCGCGAGCGTCACGGCGGACGGATTTCCGGTGACGGACTGTTACAGCGTGCAGGCCGCCCGGTTCACCGTCAGGTCGCTCGTCGTTCGGGCGCCGGTCGGGCTGGACGGCGGCGAACGCGTCGGCACGCTGTGCATCCAGGCGGACCTGACCCGGCTCGACGCGCGTCTCCGCAGCTACGGCCTGGCGTTCGGCCTGGTCATGCTGGTGTCCTCGCTGACGGCGTTCCTGCTCTCGTCGCGGCTGCAGCGGCTGATCTCGCGCCCGATTCTGGCGCTCGCGCAGACGGCGCGAAACGTTTCCACCGAACGGAACTATGCGCTGCGCGCTCCCAGATACTCCGACGACGAGATGGGGCGGCTCGCCGACGACTTCAACGTCATGCTCGACCGGATCGAGGCGCAGGACCGCACCGTGCGCGCCCAGCGCGAGCACCTCGAAGAGCAGGTGGCGGCCCGCACGCAGGAGCTGTCGATCGCCAGGGACGCGGCCGTGGCCGCCAGCCGCGCCAAGAGCGACTTCCTGGCGAACATGTCGCACGAGATCCGCACGCCGATGAACGGCGTCATCGGGATGACCGAGCTGGCACTGGCGACCGAGCTCAGGCCGGACCAGCGCGAGTACCTCGAAATCGCGAGGAGCTCGGCCGAGTCGCTGACGCACATCATCAACGACATCCTCGACTTCTCGAAGATCGAAGCCGGCAGGCTGACGCTCGAATCGGTGGACTTCAACCTGCGGGCGCTCTTCGCGGATGCGGTCAAGCCGCTCGCCGTGCTGGCCGGGCAGAAGGGGGTCGAGCTGATGCTCGACATCCACCCCGACGTACCGGACGACTGCAGCGGCGACCCGACCCGCCTGCGACAGATCCTGGTGAACCTGGTCGGCAACGCGGTCAAGTTCACCGAGCAGGGGGAGATTGTCGTCAGCGTGCGGCCCGAGGAGGGCGGCGGCGACGCGTACCGGCTGCACGTCGTGGTGAGCGACACGGGCGTCGGCGTGCCGTCCGGGAAGCAGGCAGCCATCTTCGAGGCGTTCTTGCAGGCCGACAGTTCCACGTCGCGCCGGTTCGGCGGCACCGGCCTCGGCCTCACGATTGCCGCGCAACTGGTGGCGATGATGGACGGCCGCATCTGGGTCGAGAGCGCGAGCGGCCAGGGCAGCCGGTTTCAGTTCACCGTGGCGCTGGCGCCGGCGGGCACGCGAACCGATCCCGCGGGGCCGATGGCGGAGCTGTCGGGCCTGCGCGTGCTGGTCGTGGACGACAACGCCACCAACCGGCGCATTCTCGACGGCGTGCTCCGGCAATGGCGGATCACGCCCACGCTGGCCGCGGGAGGCGAGGAAGCGCTCCGCGTGCTGCGGGACGCGCAGGCGGCAGGCGCGCCGTTTCACGCCGCGCTGCTCGACGTCAACATGCCGGGGATGGACGGCTTCATGCTGGCCGCCGAGCTCCGATCGCTGCCGTTTGCCGCCGGCGCGCCGATCCTGATGCTCAGTTCGGCGGACCACGGCGACGGGGCGCAGCGCTGCCGCGAGCTGTCGCTCAACGCGTACCTGGTCAAGCCGGTCACCCAGCGGGACCTGCGCGCGGCGCTGATGACCGCGATCGGCGGCGGCCGGCCCGCCGCGGCGAACCCGCCGCCGCGGCCCGCGCAGGGCGAGCCGGCAGGCGCGGCCCTGCGCGTCCTGCTGGCCGAGGACAACATCGTCAATCAGACGGTGGCGACGCACCTGCTGAAGAATGCCGGCCACGAGGTGACGCTGGCCACCACCGGCATCGAGGCCGTGGAGCGCTACCGGACCGGCGCCTTCGATCTGATCTGCATGGATCTGCAGATGCCGGAGATGGATGGCATCGAGGCGACGGCGGCGATCCGTGGCATCGAGGCGGCGCGCGGCATCGGGCACGTCCCGATCATCGCGCTGACCGCGCACGCCATGCAGGGCGATCGCGAGCGGTGCCTGGAGGCGTCGATGGACGGGTATGTGTCGAAGCCGATTCGGCGGGCGGATCTGCTGGCCGAGATCGGCCGCGTGACCGGCGTTGCGGGAGCAACCCCGGCGGCGCCCGATTCGCCGGCGCGCGGCGCGACGCTGCGCTTTCAGGACGATCCGGCGATGCTGCGCGAGCTGGCGCAGGTGTTTCTCGAGGACTGTCCGGCCCGGCTCGCCGAACTGCGGACGGCATTGGCGGACGGCGCGGCCCCCCGCCTCGCGCGCGCGGCGCACACGCTGAAAGGATCGGTCGGCGTGCTGTGCGAAGACGGCCCGTTCCTGACGGCGCGTTTGCTCGAGACGGCCGCGCGGGCCGGCGATCTGCCTCTGGCGGGGGAGCTTCACCCCCGTCTGGAGCAGGAACTGGACCGGCTGCAGCAGGATCTCCGCGGCCTGGGGGCCGCGGCGTCCTCGACGACGGAGGCGCTGCCATGAGCGGGGAACAGACGGTGACCCGACTGCTGCTCGTGGACGACGACGCGCGCTTCGGCGACTACTTGCGCGTGATGCTCGGGCGCAGCGTGCCGCCCGTCACCGTGGACGTCGTCGGCACGGTGGAGGCGGCGCAGCGCGAGCTGGCCGGCGGCCGCCACCACGTCTGCCTGCTCGACTACCGGCTGGGCGAAGAGGACGGGCTCGACGTGCTGCGGGCGGCGCGCGCCCGCGGAATCCGCACGCCGATCGTCCTGCTGACCGGCGAGAGCGATCCGGCGCTGGAGTTCAGGGCGCTCGAGGAAGGCGCCACCGACTATCTCAACAAGGCCGACCTGGCGCCGGCCCGCGTCGAGCACGCGCTGCGGCGCGCCGTGGCACGCCGGCGCGCGGACGCGGCGCTCCGCGAGCGCGAGCTGCGCGTGGCCGACGCGGAGAACTTCGCGCTCGTGATGCGGGCGACGGTCGGCCTGGACGACCGCTGGCTCAAGGTGTCGCCGCGGCTGTGCGACGTCCTCGGCTATACCGAGGAGGAGCTGCTGCGGCTCCCCCTGATCGCCCTGATCCATCCCGACGACGTGGAGGGCTGCAACGAGGAACGGCGGCGCCTGATGGACCAGCACGTGCGCACCGTCGAGCTCGATCGCCGGTACGTCCGCAAGGACGGCGGCATCGTCTGGATGTACCAGAACTGCTCGCTCGTCCGGGTCGAGGACGACATTCCCTGCGAGATGCTCGTGTACTTCCGCGACATCACCGCGCAGAAACGGCTCCAGGAGCAGCTCGGCCAGGCGCAGAAGATGGCGGCGATCGGCCAGCTCGCCGGCGGCGTCGCGCACGACTTCAACAACCTGCTGACGGCGATCCTCGGCTACGCGGAGCTGCTGAAGGACCGCCTGAGCGACACCCCCGATATCTGCGCCGACGTGGAGGAGATCCGCAAGGCCGGCGTGACGGCGGCGGCGCTGACCGAGCAGCTCCTCGTGTTCAGCCGCAAGCGGCTGATCAGGCCCGAAGTGCTGTCGCTGAACGCGGTGGTCGAGGGCATGCGGAGCCTGCTGCAGCGGCTGCTCGGCGAGGACATCGCTCTCGAGCTGGCGCTCGCCTCCGACGCGCCGCGCATCCAGGCCGACCCGGTGCAGATCCAGCAGGTGCTGCTCAACCTGGCCACCAACGCGCGCGAGGCGATGCCGCGCGGGGGACGCCTCACGGTGCAGACGTCGCGCGTCGAGGCGCCGGCCGGCCGCGGGCCGCTCCCGGCGGGGCCCTGTGCGGTGCTGACGGTGCGCGACAGCGGCGTCGGCATGGACGCGGCGACGCGCGCGCGGATCTTCGAGCCGTTCTTCACGACCAAGCCCGCCGGCGGCGGCAGCAGCGGGCTCGGGCTCGCCACCGTCTACGGCATCGTCCAGCAGAGCGGCGGCGACATCACGTGCGACTCGGCGCCGGGTGCCGGCACGACGTTCACGCAGACCTTTCCGGCGAGCGCGAAGGGCGCCGTCGAGGCGAAGGCGGCGGCCCCGCGCGCCGTACGCCCCGCGACCGGCACCATCCTGCTCGTCGAGGACCGCGACGACGTCCGTGCGTTGACGCGGCGCGTGCTGGAACGCGGCGGCTACGGCGTCGTGGACACCGGCGATCCGCTCGCGGCGCGCGCGCTCATCGCGAGCCGGCCGATCGACCTGCTGCTGACCGACGTGGTGATGCCCGGGCTGAACGGGCCCGACCTGGCGCGCCTGATCCGGGCGGACCATCCGGCGCTGCCGGTGATCTTCATGTCGGGATTCCCCGGACACGAGGCGCTCGACGACGTCGCCGACGCTCCGTTCGTGCACAAGCCGTTCACGCCGGCCGCGCTGCTGGCGAAGGTCGGCGAGCTTCTTTCGGAACGATCGCCTGCAGGAGGACGACCGTGAGCTACGTGCTGATTGTCGAAGACCAGGCCCCGATTGCGCGGCTGCTGCGCACGTGGGTGATCGGTGAGGGCGCCGAGGCCGTGGTCGCCTCCAGCGCCGAGCAGGCGCTGCTCCTGGCCGCGCAGCGCGTGCCGGCGGTGGCCATGTGCGACATCCGTCTGCCCGGCGGCCGCGACGGCTTCTGGCTCGTGGCGCAGCTCAGGACGCTCTTGCCCGACACGGCCGTGGTCATGACGACCGGCCTGCCGCCCGATCCGACGACGACGGACAGGTACGCCGGCGTCACCGACTACGTCGTCAAACCGTTCACGCGCGAGCGGATTGCGGAGGCGCTGCACCGGGCGCTCGCCGAGCACGACGTGCGGACCGCTGCCGCGCCGGACGGGCGCGCGCGCGGGACCGACGCGACGACGACACTGCTGGCCGTGTTGCACGCCACCGACCCGGCGACGGAGCGGCACGGGCGGCGGGTGGCTGGGCTGTCGGTGCGGCTGGGACGGGCGCTCGGCCTTGCCGACCTGGATCTGCGGGACCTCGAACACGCCGCGCTGCTGCGCGACGTGCGGCGGACCGACATCTTCGCGATTGCGCGCGACGTGCCGTATCTGTCGGCGGCGAGCGCGATTGCGGTGGCGGCGGGGGAGCACGCGGACGGTACCGGGTTTCCGCTTGGCCTGAAGGGCCAGGCGATTCCGCTCGGCGCGCGCATCGTCGCGGTGGCGACGGCGTACTGCGACCTGCCAGGCGAGCCGGCGCGGAGGGGGCTCACGCCGGCGCAGGTCGTCGAAGTGCTGTGCGGGGAGCACCGCGACCGGTTCGACCCGGACGTGCTGCGCGCGCTGCAGGCGATCGGTCCCGCGCTGGAATCGTCGGCGGCCTGAGGGCGGTGGGCGGTGAGCGGTGGGCGGTGGGCAGTGGGCAGTGAGCAGTGGGCAGTGGGCAGTGACGTAGGCCGGGTCTCGCGACGGGCGTGATACACGCGTCGCAGGCCCGGCGTGTGCGGGACTACAATGGCGCATGCGCCGGCTCCGCATTCTGGTGGCCGACGATCACCCGGTGGTCCGCGGAGGTCTGCGTCAACTGCTGTCCGAGGCCCCAGACGTCGGAGACGTCGGGGAGGCGGCAGATCCGCAGCAGATCCTCGATGCGGCGCGGACCGGCACGTGGGATGTGATCGTGCTCGACCTTGGCCTGCCCGGTCGCGGCGGACTCGACGTGCTCCGGATCCTGAAGGACGAACAGCCCGGCCGCCCGGTGCTTGTCCTGAGCATGCACGCCGAAGATCAATACGCCATCCGCGCGCTGCGCGCCGGCGCGGCCGGGTACCTCACCAAGGAAGCGGCACCCGACAAGCTCCTCGAGGCGATTCGCAAGGTGGCGGCCGGCGGTCGCCACGTCAGCCCCGCCGTGGCCGAGCAACTGGCGGGCGCGATCGGCGGCGACGCCACCGGCGCGCCGCTGCATGCGGCGCTGTCGGACCGCGAGTTCGAAGTGCTGCGGCTGATTGCGTCAGGGAAGACGGTCGGCGACATCGCCGGCGTGCTGTCGCTGAGCGTCAAGACGGTCAGCAGCTACCGCGCCCGCATCCTCGACAAGATGGGCCTCAGAAACAACGCCGAGCTCATGAAATACGCCATGGAACACCGTCTGGTTGACCTCGACCTGTGACGCGCCTGTAGGACGAACGCGGGCAGCAAACAGCGGTTCGCGCCGATGTCCCTGGTCCGGGGGCGCGCGGTACGCTGCCCGTCGAGCCATGGAACGCTCAATCGATGCCTGACGTCCCCGTGCAGCCGGTACTGCTCATCGTCGATGACGACCCGGGCGTGCGCGGTATGCTCGAGCGCGTCGGACGCGCGGCCGGGTTCAGGGTGGACTCGTGCGCGGGCGGCCGGGAGGCGGTGGCGCGGCTCGCCGATTGGCAGGCCGACGCCGCTCTCGTCGATCTGAAGATGCCCGACGTCGGCGGGCTCGAGGTGCTCCGCGCCATCCGGCAGGCGCAGCCCGATTGCCAGGTGATCCTCATGACGGGGTATGCGACGGTCGAAACCGCCATCGAGGCGGTCAAGCTCGGCGCGCTCGATTACCTGAGCAAGCCGCTGCCGCTCGATCGGCTGAAGGCGCTGCTCGCCTCGGTACACGCGGATATCGACCGGCGCCGCGCGCTGCTCGCGGCCGACCACCGGACCGCGCGGGAGCTCGAGATGTGCCGGATGATCGGCCGCGGGCCGCGGATGCAGGAGCTGTTCGCGCTGGTCAGGCGGCTCGCGCCGCACTTCCGCGTCGCGCTCGTGGTGGGCGAGACAGGCGTCGGCAAGGAGCTGGTGGCGCGGGCGCTGCACCAGCTCGGGCCGCGCGGCCGGCGTCGGTTCGTCACGGTGAACTGCTCGGCGGTGGTCGAGACGCTGTTCGAAAGCGAGCTGTTCGGCCACGTCAAGGGCGCTTTCACCGGCGCCGACGCCACCAAGGTCGGCCTGTTCGAGTCGGCCGACGGCGGGACGCTCTTCCTCGACGAGATCGGGGAGCTGCCGCTCTCGCTGCAGGCCAAGCTGCTGCGGGCGATCGAAACGGGCGAGGTGCAGCGCGTCGGATCGCTCGAGCCGCGGAAGGTGGACGTCCTGGTGATTGCCGCCACCAACCGCGATCTGACGGCCGACGTCGAGGCGGGGCGGTTCCGCCGCGATCTCCTCTATCGCCTGAACGTGGTGGAAATCTCGCCGCCGCCGCTGCGCGATCGCCGCGAGGACATTCCGTACCTGACCGCCGCCTTTCTCGACACGTCGCGGGCTCGCTGCGGCGTCCTGGTGGACGGTCTGAGCCCGGCGGCCGAGGCGCTGCTGATGCGGCACGACTGGCCGGGCAAC
>JACQZV010000125.1 GCA_016213695.1 Acidobacteriota bacterium
ATCCTGTTCGACGAGAGCACGCTCTATATTTCGGTGCGCTGCCACGACAGCGACGCCGGCCGCATCGTGGCGAACGAGCTGCGCCGCGACAACCAGAGCATCTTTTCGGTGAACGACAACATCAGCGTCACGCTCGACACGTTTTTCGACCAGCGGAACGCCTTCTTCTTCCAGACCAACCCGGTCGGCGGGCTGCGCGATCAGGCGATCACCGACGGCTCGTTCAACGTCAACTGGAACGCCGTCTGGGACGCCAAGGTCTCGCGGTCGGAGGCCGGGTACACGATCGAGATGGCGATCCCGTTCAAGTCGCTGCGCTACCGCGGCGCCGGCCCGCAGACGTGGGGCATCAACATCAGACGCGTGGTGAAGTCGAAGAACGAGACCTCCAACCTGACGCGGGTGCCGGCCTCCTACGGCGGCAACGGCGTGGCGCAGATGGCGGTGGCCGCCACACTCGTGGGCCTCGAAACGCCGGCGCAGTCGCTGAACCTGGACGTCAAGCCGTACGCGGTGTCCTCGGTGACCACCGACCGCCTCGCGCGCGTGCCGTACACCAACGACGTCACGGCCAACGGCGGCGTCGACGTGAAATACGGGCTCACCCGCAGTCTGACGGCGGACGTGACGGTGAACACCGACTTTGCGCAGGTGGAAGAGGACGAGCAGCAGATCAACCTGACGCGCTTCAACCTGTTCTTTCCCGAGAAGCGCGACTTCTTTCTCGAGGGCCAGGGCATCTTCGATTTCGGCGGCATCTCCGGCCAGCGCGCGTCGGGCGTGAACCCGATCCTGTTCTTCAGCCGCCGCATCGGGTTGAACGCGGGCCAGTCGGTGCCGGTGCTCGGCGGCGGCCGGGTGACGGGCAAGGCCGGGCGGTTCGACGTCGGCGCGCTCGCCATTACGACCGATGACAAGCCGTCGGCCCGCGCGGTGACCACGACGTTTTCGGCGCTGCGGCTGCGGCGCAACATCCTGCGGCGCAGCAGCGTGGGCGTCATCGGCACGGGCCGGTGGCCGGCCGCGTCCGGCGCCGGCGACAACGCCACGGCCGGCGTCGACGCCGACCTGCGCTTCTTCGAGAACGTCCAGGCGAACCTGTACTGGGCGCGCACGTCCTCGCCGCACCTGCGTGGTGACGACGCGAGCTATCGCGGCCGGTTCAATTACGACGGCGACCGCTACGGTTTTGAAGCCGACCGCATCGTCGTCGGCTCGAATTTCAATCCGGAGGTCGGGTTCGTCCGGCGTACCGACTTCGCGCTGAACGCGCTCACGGCCCGCTTCAGCCCGCGCCTCAGGCGGGGGCGTCTGGTGCGCAGGCTCAGCTGGCAGGCCGACCTCGACTACCTCTCGGACGCCGCGGGACGCGTGCTCGAGGACCGCAGCGTGTCGGGACGCTTCGGCGTCGAATTCAACAGCAGCGACGACGTCGTCGTGACGGCGACGCGGCAGTACGAGCTGCTCCCGGCCGACTTTGCCATTTCGCCAGGGGTCGTCGTGCCCGCCGGCGGCTATGACTACCAGACGCTGACCGCCCAGTACACGCTCGGCCAGCAGCGAAAGCTCTCGGGGCGAGCCACGGCCTCGCGCGGCTCCTTGTACAACGGCACGCGGACCTCGCTCACCTACAGCGGGCGCGTGGGCGTGTCGGCGCACGTCGGGGTGGAGCCGAATATCGCCCTCAACTGGGTGCGCCTGCCCTACGGCGACTTCACGGCCCGTCTGGTCGGGATGCGGTTCGGCGTGGCGCCGACGGCGCGGCTCGGCTTCAGCGCGCTGACGCAGTTCAACCCGAGCGCCCGGTCGCTGACGTCGAGCGCGCGGATGCGCTGGGAATACACGCCGGGCAGCGAGCTGTTTGTCGTCTACAGCGACGGGCGGGACACGGCCTCGGCCCGGTATCCGATGCTGCAGAACCGCTCGTTCGCGGTCAAAATCACCCGTCTGCTCCGGTTTTGAGAATTCGGACGATTACGCGATAGAATCGCGGATCGCACCAGGAGGCTGCCACGATGAAGAAACGGACCTTCTCTCTCGGGATGCTCGGCCTTGCGCTGACCGCGTTCCTCGCCATGTCGATTACGAGGACCACCGCGCAGACGACCGACGCTCCCCGCATTGACACTGACGACATCGGCGGCGTCGTGACCGGCGCCAGGGGTCCCGAAGCCGGCGTCTGGGTGATTGCGGAAACCACCGACCTGCCGACGAAGATGGCGCGGATCGTGGTGACCGACGATCGCGGGCGCTTTGTGATTCCGGACCTGCCCAAGGGCAACTACAACGTCTGGGTCCGCGGCTACGGCTTGGTCGACTCGGCCAGGGTGGCGAGCGCGCCCGGGAAGATCGTGAACCTGACGGCCATGTCCGCGCCCACTCCGCGCGCCGCGGCCGACTACTATCCGGCCAACTACTGGTACGCGCTGGTCCAGCCGCCGGACAAGAGCGAGTTCCCCGGCACCGGCGCCAAGGGCAACGGCATCTCCGAGGCGATGCGCAGCCAGGCGATGTGGATCAACGCCATCAAGACGTCCACCTGCACGCCGTGCCATCAGATGGGCAACAAGGCGACGCGCGAGCTGCCGCAGACGCTCGGCAAGTTCGGGTCGTCGGTCGAGGCATGGGACCACCGGCTGCAGGCGGGCATCGACGGCGGCGCGGGGATGTACGCCAACACGAACCGCTTCGGCCGCGACCGCGTGCTGAAGATGTTCGCCAACTGGACCGACCGCATCGCCGGCGGCGAGCTTCCGCCGCAGGCGCCGCCGCGGCCGCAGGGCGCCGAGCGCAACTTCGTCGTCACGGTGTGGGACTGGGCGAGCGATCGCGAGTACTTCCACGACGCGGTGGCGAGCGACAAGCGCAACCCGACGGTCAACGCCAACGGCCTCGTGTTCGGGCTGCACGAGAACAGCTCGGATCACATGACCATCCTCGATCCGATGAAGAACACGTTCTCGCAGGTGACGGTCCCGGTGCTCGACGAGAAGCTGCTGCCGCAGCCGGCCAAGATCGGCGTCGCCTCGCCGTACTGGGGCGAGGAGATCTACTGGAACAGCCGCGTGATCGGGCACAGCAACGTGATGGATCAGAAAGGGCGCGTCTGGAACACGACGCGCACCCGCGGGCCGGCCGCGCAGCCGGCGTTCTGCAAGGAAGGATCGAGCCATCCGTCCGCCAAGCACTTCCCGCTCAACAACAGCGGCCGGCAGTACACCGTCTACGACCAGACGACGAAGCAGTGGACGATTGTGGACACCTGCTTCGGCACCTTCCACCTGAACTTCGCGCACGACGCCGACAACACGATCTGGTCGGGCAACGGCGGCGTGGTGGGCTGGGTCAACACGAAGGTGCTCGACGAGACGCACGACCAGCAGAAGGCGCAGGGCTGGGCCCCGCTCATCCTCGACACCAACGGCAACGGCAAGCAGGACGCGTGGGTGGAGCCGGATGACCCGATCGACCCGGCCAAGGACAAGCGCATCGACGTGAGCTTCTACGGCATCGCCGTGAGCCCGGTCGATGGGTCGGTCTGGGGCGACCTCAATGAATTCCCCGGCGCGGCCGTGCGCGTGGTCCCCGGGTCGAACCCGCCGTACACCACGCTCGCCGAAATCTACGAGCTCCCGTACGGGCAGGTCCAGGGACAGTACGTCTACACGCCGCGCGGCATCGACGTTGACGCCAACGGCGTCTTCTGGACCGTGCTGGCCAGCGGCCAGTACGCCAGCTTCGACCGGCGCAAGTGCAAGGCGCCGCTGAACGGCCCGAAGGCCACCGGCAAGCAGTGCCCCGAAGGGTGGGCGTTCTACCCGATGCCGGGACCGAACTTCAAGGGCGCGAACGTGGAAGCGGGCGCGGCCGATGCCAACTACTACAACTGGGTGGACAAGTACGACTCGCTCGGCGCGGGCAAGAACACGCCGATCGCCACCGGCAACCTCAGCGACGCGCTCCTCGTGCTGCAGAACGGCAAGTGGGTGGTCGCGCGCGTGCCGTATCCGATGGGCTTCTTCGCCAAGCAGGTGGACGGCCGCATCGACGATCCGCGCGGCGGATGGAAGGGACGCGGGCTCTGGACGACCTCGGCTAATCGCACGCCGTGGCACATCGAAGGCGGCAAGGGGACGCTGCCGAAGGTGTACAAGTTCCAGATGCGCCCCGATCCGCTGGCGAAGTAGTCGGCTGTGGGCAGTCGGCTGTGGGCAGGAACGTTCTGCTCACCGCTGAAGATTCTCGACGAAGGGCCGGCTCATGCCGGCCCTTCGTATTTTCAGGGCTCTCTGCTTGGTGCGCACCGCTCCGATCGTTCCCTGCGGTTCGACCCGCGCCGCAACAATGGCACCGTGCTAACATCCCGCGGCTATCGGCGTGGCCGCGCCGACCGGCCGGTTGCGGGTAGCGTCATTACGCGCGAGGGAGCAAGAGCGGTCTACTCCATAAGTAGTTAGGCTGCTGATCAGACATCAACATGGCCACGTACTATTGCGGTCGCTGCCGTCTGGCTCTCGGCTACGCTCCGTGGGGCACTCAGATCGAGGAACAAGAGCTGACGAAGGTCGTGCTGTCTTCGAACGCCGGTCAACGGCATCAGTTCACTGAGGCGAATGACCGGCTGGGCAGTCAACGTTGCCAGCTTTGCGGTGCCGAGCTGTTTCAACCCAGTACGTGACGCACAGCCTAACCGGCCGCTGCCCGCGCTCACGCGGGTCCCTCGCGCTCGGTGGCATCGTCTCTCGCGCCTGCCGCAGGCGAGCGGCGATGCGTCATGCCGCTTGGATTCGGTCCGGCCTTGACATGCCAAAGATGATATGGGCACACTGGTGGTGTGTGGGAGGTGTTGGAGCACCGGCGGCTGGACCGTCAGTTGGTGAAGGCTCCGCGTGAAGTCGTGAAACGGTACGAGAAGTGGAAGGACATCGCCAGGCTGTCGGGGCCACGAGGCGTCCGATTGATCAAGGGGTTTCACGACGAAGCCTTGGCCGGGAAATGGAAGGGCTTCCGGTCGTGCCGGTTGGGTGACCAGTGGCGCCTCATCTATCGAGTGGTGCCGGCACGCCTGATCTATTACGTCGAATCCATCACGCCCCACGACTACCGGAGGCAGTAGATGAAGAACTATCGTCCGGCGCGGAAGCGGGTGGCCGTCTCGGTCGGCGAGTCGGTGCGCATTCTGCGTGAGCTCCAGAGCCTGAGTCAGAATGAGCTTGCGCAGCGCACGGGCATTTCGCAGGCCACGATCTCGGCGATCGAGAACGATCGCGTGCGGCTGGGGGTGGAGCGGGCGAAGGTGCTGGCGCTGGCGCTCAAGTGTCATCCAGGAGTTCTCGTCTTTCCAGGGTGGGTGCTGCCCACAGAAGCCGCGGCATGAGAGGACGGCCATGCGATTGACGCACCTCACACCGCTCGTCGCGCTGTTGCTCGTGCCAGCAGGCGCGGGCGCTCAGGGATCCGCCACGATTCACGACCTCAAGGCGTCGCCCGCGACCGTGCATCGCAACTTCTTCGACGCCTCGCTGAAGCCGGTGCTCACGATCGACTCCGGCGACATCGTGCGGCTCGAGACCGCCACGGGGAACCCGCGGTGGTTCGAGAAGCTCGGGGTGCCGAAGGACCGGATCCCGGCCGAGTTGTATGCCGTCTACGAGGGGGTCGAAGGCGACGGGCGGGGCGATCACACGCTCAACGGCCCCATGGCCGTCCGCGGCGCCGCCCCGGGCGACACGCTCGAAATCCGGATCCGCTCGGTCGAGGTGCGCCTCCCGATTGCCGGGCAGAGCTTCACGCCCAACCGCGGGCTCCTGCCCGACGAATTCCCCTACGAGAAAGGCCGCGTGACGTGGATTGACGTCGGCCGCCAGGTCGTCCTGTTCGCGCCCGGCATCGAGATCCCGGCCAGACCATTCTGGGGCGTGATCGGCGTGGCGCCGCCCGCCGGCATGGGACGCGTGCCGAGCGGCCCCCCGAACGTGTTCGGCGGGAATCTCGACAACCCGGATCTGGGAGCGGGGAGCACGCTGTATCTACCCGTGCACGTCGCCGGCGCGCTGCTCTCTGTCGGCGACGGGCATGCGGCGCAGGGGTACGGCGAGGTGAGCCTGTCGGCCGTGGAGACGTCGCTCAAGGGTGAAATCCAGGTGGTCCTGCACAAGGGAGGACGTCCCCTGCGATGGCCCCGCGCCGAAACGGCGACGCACTACATCACCATGGGCCTCGACCCCGACCTCGACCAGGCCGCCAGGATTGCCACGCGTGAGATGCTGGATTTTCTGGTCGAGACCAAAGGCCTCTCGCGCGAGGACGCGTACCTGCTGGCGAGCGCCGCCATGAATCTGGTCGTCACCCAGGTCGTGGACGGCACCAAAGGCGTCCATGCCCTGATGCCGAAGGCGATCTTCCGGAAATAGCCCGGCGTGTTACCATCCCGCCATCGAGCGGCGACGCCGGCATCACACGACGATATTGGAGGGGTGAATGAGGCTGTTTCTCGCGGCGCTCCTGGTGGTGGCAGGGGCGCTTCCGGCCGGGGCCCAGTGGCTGGATCGCAAAACTCCGGACATTCCGCGCACCGCTGACGGGAAGCCGAATCTGGCCGCGCCGGCGCCGCGGGGCCCCGACGGCAAGCTGGATTTGACGGGGATCTGGAACGGGCCGACGCCGGAGCCGCGCCTCGACCCCGCCAACGAGCTGCCGTGGGTGAACGCACTGGTCCGTCAGCGCCAGCAGGAGTACCACAAGGGTCGTCCGTCGTATCAGTGTCTGCCCAGCGGGCCCGAGGCCGACAGATTTGCCGGGTGGAAGCGCATCATCCAGACACCGGCCGCCATCGCCATCCTGAACGAGGACCAGACCTATCGCCTGATCCACATGGACGGCCGCGCGCTCGAGGCCGACGCTGCGGCAAGCTGGATGGGATACTCGGTGGGCCGGTGGGACGGCGACACGCTCGTCGTGGAGAGCAACGGATTCAACGACAAGACGTGGCTGAGCCGCTACGGGCAGGCGCATACCGAAGCGCTGCGCGTGACGGAGCGATACCGGCGCACCGACGTCGGCCACCTGCAGGTGGAGGTGACCTTCACGGATCCCGCCGCGTACGTGAAGCCGTGGAGCTTCAAGGCCGACCTGTCGCTCGCGGCCGACACGGAAATGCTCGAATCGATCTGCGAACGCAGCAGCGATCACTGGACCGGGACGCGCACGGAAGCCACGAGCAAGGCGATCACCGTGCCCGCCGATGTCCTCGCGAAGTACGTCGGCGTCTACGGCGGGATGTATCTGACACGACCGCGCACCGTCGAGGTGACGCTCTCAGGCGGCCAGTTGATCGCCAGGGTGATCGGCGCCGCCGGCGTGGACGGGGGCGAAATCCGGCCGCTGGTGCCGCAATCGCAGACGATGTTCGAGGGAGCGGGGCTCTACTACGAGTTCATCGTCGACGACACGGGGAACGCGACGGCCGTCGTGCAGATCAACATCACGGGGCCGTACCGGTTCGCGCGGCAGCGTTGACGGCACGGGGTCGGGGCGCGGTCATCGCATGATTGTGGAGGGTGTATGAGGCTGTTTCTCGCGGCGCTCACTCTGGTCGCGGGCGCGATGCCCGCGTCGGCCCAGTGGCTGGATCGTCCCACTCCCGGCATCCCGCGCACCGCTGACGGCAAGCCGAACCTCGCCGCGCCGGCGCCCCGCGGGCCCGACGGCAAGCCGGATTTGACGGGAATCTGGAACGGGCCGGATCCCGCCCCGCGTCCCGACCCTGCCGACATCAAGCCATGGGTCAAGGCCCTCATCCCCCAGCGGCAGCAGGAGTTCTTCAAGACACGGCCTGCCTACGCGTGCCTGCCGAGCGGGCCTGAGGCCGAGCAGTTTGCCGGCTGGAAGCGCATCCTCCAGACGCCGACCGCCATCGCCATCCTGGACGACAACCTCACCTATCGCCTCATCCACATGGACGGCCGCCAGCTGGAGACCGACCCGGCTCCAAGCTGGATGGGATACTCGGTCGGGCGCTGGGACGGCGACACGCTGGTCGTGGACAGCGTCGGCTTCAACGACAAGACGTGGGTGAGCCGGCGCGGGCTGTCGCACACCGAAGCGCTGCGGATGACGGAGCGATACCGGCGCACGGACCTCGGCCACCTGCAGGTGGAGGTGACCTTCGCCGATCCGGGCGCGTACGCCAAGCCCTGGGGCTTTACGGCGAACATGGCGCTGGCGGCCGACACGGACATGCTCGAGGCGGTGTGCGAGCGCAGCAGCGATCACTGGAGCACCCGCACGACGGAGACGGCCGTCCACGTGCCGCCCGAGGTGATGGCGCGCTACGTCGGCATCTACAGCGGCATCTACCAGGGGAATCCGCGGACGGCGCGGATCTCGCTGTCGAACGGACAGCTGTTCGTCTCGAGTGGGGAAGGCGACGCGCAGCCGCTCGTGCCGCGAAGCGAGACCCTCTTCGAAGGCACGCTGGGCTACAAGTTCGAGGTCGACGACAAGGGTGTCGCGACGCACGTCACCGAAATTCACGTGTCGGGCGGCTACAAGTACGCGCGCCGGCAGTGAGCGCAGCTGGCAGTTGTCGGTTGTCAGTTGTCAGAGGTGACGCATCCACTGACAACTGACGGCGGGTCCGCTTCGCGGCACCCGCCCTACTTGGTTTTTGTGATCGCGATGGCTTTGAGCGCGGCGGCGTCGGTGCCCAGATCGGCCGCGCCCCCCGGCATCCGGTTCACCTGCAGCATGTAGGCGACGATGTCGGCGTTTTCCGCGGACATCAGCCCGCCGGGATTGTCCTGCGGCATCGTCTTCTGAATCCGATCGACCAGCTCGAACATCGACTTGTCGTTCCACTTCAGAAGGAATTCCTCGCCCTTGAGCGCCGGCGCGAGGTCGCCGCCCTGCAGCCCCTCGTTATGGCAGGCCGCGCAATTGGCGATGTACGACTTCTTGCCGCGCCCGGCCTGCGCGTCGCTGTAGACGCCCTCCCAGACGGTCTTCGGCGCCTGCGCCGCCGCGATCGACACGGCGAGCAACGCGATCGCGCCTGTGAACACGGTAACGGTCTTCATTCTTGTGTGGCCTCCAGCGTGTGCATGAATTCCGCGAGGTACGTCTTCCAGATTGCCGCGCGGAAATACGTGTAGTGCCCGTGCGTCTCCGGCCCGGCGGGCACGACGATGTGCCGGGCGCGTGGAATCTTCCTGACGGCCGGATCGAGCACCCCCAGCTCCGGCGGATTCACCTCGTCGTCGGCGAAGTTGATGGCCAGCAGCCGCGCGCGGATCGCGCCGAGGTCCTTCGACGGGTCGTAATCCATGACCGACTCGAGCGCGTAGAGCTGGTTGTTCGCGTCGTTCCGGCGCGCGTCCTCCACCAGCTTCTGATACATCGCATCGGCCGCCTCGCGCGTCGGACCCGTCTCCTGCAGCCGGACGACGCTTTCGGTCGTCATCGCCGCGAGCGGCAGCGTGTAGACGTAGTGCGTCGGGTTCCTGTCGTAGTTCCCGCCGTTCCAGTCGGGGTCGTTCCTGATGGCTTCGATACGGATGCGTCGCGTGATCCAGTTGCGGCCGCTGATCGCAATCGGCATGCTGGCAATCGGCACGAGGCCGTCCATGAAGTCGGGATACCTCTCGCCCCACAGCCAGGTGTGCATCCCGCCCATCGAGGTGCCCATGACGAGCCGCAGATGGCGGATGCCGAGCCCCTCGGTGACGAGCCGATAGGTCGCCTCCACCATGTCGCGGTACCGGTAGTGCGGGAACCGGCCGCGCAGGCCGTCGCTCGGTTTGCTCGACTTCCCGGCGCCGATGCCGTCGGGAATGACGATGAAGTAGCGCGAGGCGTCGAGCGGCTGGCCCGCGCCGAAGAGCTCGCCGGCAAGCGTGGCCTGGAGCCACGACGCGCTCGAGCCGCTCGTGCCGTGGAGGAGCAGCACGCCGTTCGCGATGGTCCCCGCAGCGTCTCGCCGCGGCGTGCCGAGCGTGATGTAGTGCAGGCGCAGCTCGGCGAGCGTCTCGCCGCTCGCGAAGCGGACGTCCTTCAGCAGGTAGTCCGCCTCGCGCTGGTTCGGCCAGCCGGTTTGCGCGAACGAAGGGATGGCTGCGAGCGTGATCGCGATTATCGCGAGACGGATTATGCGTGCTGTCACGATCATCCTGAAGCCTGAGGCCTGAGGCCTGAAACCGTCTCAATAATACATGCCGCAGTCGTCCGCCCGGCCGAGCGGCGGTCCGAACGGCGCCCTGTCCATCCAGCGGCCGATGGCCGGGACGGCCGGCGCCAGATGGCCCGCGCCCCACCGCACCGCCCGCGCGGTGAGCGATGCCGCCTGCAGGTGCCTGAGCGCGATGGACGAGGCCGCGCGGTTGCGGGCCGCCGCCGCGCGGCGGGACTCGGCGCACGCCTGAATACACCGGCCGGCCCCGGCCGGCGACGGCGCATGGAGCGCGGCGTCGATCGATGACGCGGCCACGAACGCGTCGGCAATGCCCGAGTTCAGCCCGCGCGCGCCGAACGGCGCGAACACGTGCCCCGCCTCCCCCGCCAGCAGGATCCGGCACGACGGATCGGTGAACGCGTTCGCCACCGCCTGTCGGAACACATACGTCGAGACCCAGGTCACCCGGTCCGCGTACGCGGCCGGCATCACCTTCGGCAACCACTCGCGCAGGCCCGCCGCCGAACTGAACGCATCGGGGTCGTCGGCCGGGCCGCACTGCAGATCGACGCGCCAGTGGCCGGCACAGGGCACGAGCAGCACGCTG
>JACQZV010000126.1 GCA_016213695.1 Acidobacteriota bacterium
CGCCCGGCATTGCCGGCGCCGTGCTCGCGCGCGACGAGGTTGCGGCCGAGCTCATCTGCGACGGCTACCACGTGCATCCGGCGATGTGCCGCGTCGCGATTGCCGCGAAAGGGCGCGAGCGCATTATGGCGATTACCGACGGCACCGCCGGATCGGGGCTGCCGGTCGGCGCGGAAGCGCGTCTCGGCGGCCGCCGCATTCGCGTGACCGATGCGGCGGCCGTTCTGGACGACGGCACCCTGGCGGGGAGCACGCTCACGATGGACCGGGCGTTCCGGACGATCGTCGATCTGTTCGGCCTGTCGGTGGTTGACGCCGCGGTGCTCTGCTCGACCAGCCCGGCGCGCGAGCTGGGACTCACCGGATTCGGCGTGATTGCGCGGGACTGTGTGGCGGACGTCGTGGTGCTGGATCGCGCCTTCCGCATCATGCGGACATTCGTCGACGGCGGCGAAATCTACGCCTACCGTACCGGAACCGCGGCGTAAGCGGTCGGGTCCGGGACGCCGGCGTCATGGAACGCGTCGCGCCGTTCCCGGCACTTGCTGCAGCGGCCGCAGTGCAGATCGTCCCGTGGATTCATACACGACAGCGTGAGGCCGAGCGGCACGCCCAGCTCGACGCCGAGCCGAATCACGCCGCTCTTTTCCATCGCGGAAAACGGCGCGTCGATCGCGAGCGGATGCGCGAGCCCCAGCGAAAGGGCCCGCGCCATGGCGTCGAAAAACTGCGGCGTCGCGTCGGGAAAGGGGTTGCCCGCGAGCGGCCCGAGTGCGATGCGGCCGAGGCCCTGCTGCGCGCAGTAGATCGCCGCCTTGCTGAGCAGGGCGACGTTGCGTCCCGTGAGATAGACGTCTTCGTCGGGGGTGTCGAACGCCGGCGGATCGCCGCGCAGCGCCCAGTGCGTGGCGGGGTAGAGGTCGTTGACGGTGAACGACAGCCGCGCGAGCGACGCCACGCGTCCCGCGAACGGCGGCGCCTGCAACAGCCTGTCGAGCGCGGCAAGCTCGCTCTGTTCCCAGGCGAGGCCGGCGCTGACGTACACGGGATGGACGCGGCCGGCGCGCGCTTCCGCCGCCGCCAGCACCGCGCTGTCGAGTCCCGCCGACAGCAGGACGGCCGTCGATCTCACCCGGCTTGTGCTCCAGACACGTCAACGGGCCACAGAGACACAAAGACACGGAGGCCTGTACGTGTTTCGCCGTGGCTCCGTGACTCCGTGGCGTGTCTCATCGAAACCCCTTAAGATTACAGGGCCATGTACTCGGTCACCAAGCGTATCGAGTTCTGCTACGGCCACCGGCTGCTCGATTACGACGGGATGTGCAAGCACCCGCACGGCCACAATGCGGTGGCCGAGATCGAGATCCGGGCCGACGCGCTCGACGCGCGCAACATGGTGGCCGATTTCGGCGACATCAAGCGGCTCGTGAAAGGCTGGGTCGACCGCGAGCTCGATCACCGGATGATCCTGCGGCGCGACGATCCGCTCGTGAAATGCCTGCAGGATCTTGGCGAGCCGGTGTACCTCGTCGAGAGCAACCCGACCGTCGAGCGCATCGCGCGGCTGGTGTACGACATCTCGCGCGAACAGGGCCTGCCGGTGGCGCGTGTGACCGTCTGGGAAACGCCGACGTCGTGGGCCACCTACACCGGCTGAAAAAGGCCTGTCGTCATTGCTGTTGATTGTTTTCGACCTCGACGGCACGCTGATCGATTCCCGCCGGGATCTCGCCGAATCCGCCAATCAGTTGATCGAAGAGCTCGGCGGCGCCGCGCTTGGCGAGGAGGCGATCGGACGCATGGTCGGCGAGGGGGCGGCCCTGCTGGTGCAGCGCGCGCTGGCCGCCGCGGGAGTCGACCACACGCCGGCGGCGCTCCAGAGGTTTCTCGACATCTACGACGGCCGTCTGCTGACCCACACCCGCGCCTACGCCGGCATCCACGAGGCCGTCCGCGCCGCGCGCCGCCACGCGCGCGTGGGGGTGCTCACCAACAAGCCGGCGCGCGCGAGCGAGCGCATCCTGGACGGCCTCGGGCTGCGCGAACTGTTCGACGAGGTCGTCGGCGGGGACGGTCCGCTGCCCCGCAAACCCGATCCGGCGTCACTGCTGGCGCTCATGGAGCGTGCCGGCGCCGCGCCCGTCCAGTCGCTCATGGTTGGCGACTCCGTCATCGATCACGAGACGGCGCGACGCGCCTCGGTGCGCTGCTGCCTCGCGGCGTACGGGTTCGGTTACGACACGTTCCCGCGGGAACGGCTCACCGGTACCGACTGGGTCGCGCACGACCCTGCGGAACTCCTCGCGACCATCGAACGGTTTGCCGGTGGCGGGTCGCCGTCCCTCTGACGCCCCGGCTCGACCGGCTCACCGGGTGAACGGCAGCTCGTACGAGAAATAGGCGAACACGCCCAGGCTGGGCGTGCCGGTCGAGAACGTGGCCGGCAGCGCCACGCCGACCACCGTTTGCGCGTCGCCGGCATCCCATCCGGTGCGCACGCCGGGTGCGAAGGTGACGACGGTCTGGCGGCGCGGCGGGCCTGCATCGATGACCTGTTCCCACGCGACCAGCGATTCCAGCATCAGGTTCACCATCGGCCGGAGCCGCCAGATGCCGCTCAGCGCCACGTGCGGCGTGAACAGATTGTGCTCGGTGCCTTCCGCGTCGGCGGCCGGCAGGTGCGTGAAGCCGGCGTTCCAGTGCACGTAGGTATCGCCCAGCTGCTTGCTGAACGGCAGGTTGACCTGCCAGCCCGGACTGCCGGCGCCGAGCCCCTTCGGGGCGTTCCCCGTCGGCAGGATGAGCGAGACACGGGGTGAGAACGCCGGCGCCAACACGCGCTCGTCGGCCGCCTGCCAGCGGTAGTTAATCATTACGTCGCCGACGCCGGCGTGCCCATCCACGCGCAGCGAGGACACCGTAAACGACACCTGGTGCGCGTGCGTCACGACCGGCCACTCCTGCGTGAAGCTCGCCTCCCACACGCCGCCGCTCATGAGGCGGGCGCCAACGATGTTCTGGAAGACGCCGGGCTCCTGGTTGAACGCCTCCTCCACGAAGAACGAATTGTCCGTGATGGCAAACGGCGCCGTCTGCGCGGCCGCCGGCGCCACGAGGCCGGCAAGCAGCAGGACCGCCGCCGTTGTGACCTGCACCAGCAGCTTGGACGCCGCGCGCGTCCCGATCGTGATGCGCTGCTCGTCGCGGCCGCGCACCCGGACGCTGTCGGACGCCGCGTCGCGGTCTTCGACCTCGATCGATTCGCCGGGCTTCAGGTGGTGGTTCTCGATGAAGCGCAGAAACATCTTGTCCTGATCGATGACGCGCGTGATCGTGACCGGGACGTGCAGCGGGCAGCTCAGCAGCGTCTGCGCCGGCTGCGGCTTGACGACGCCTTCCGGATCCGGAATCGGGTCGCCGTGCGGATCGACCGCGGGCCGTCCGAGCATTTCGTCCATGCGGTCGATCAGGCGATCGGACACGGCATGCTCGAGTTGCTCGGCTTCCTCGTGCACGTCGTCCCAGCGGTATCCCACCACCTGAACCAGAAAGAGCTCGATGACGCGGTGACGGCGCACGACGAGCGCCGCCAGCTTCCCGCCGGCCTCGGTGAGCGCCACGCCGGCGTACGGCTCGTAGTGCACCAGGCCCGACTCGGCCAGCGCCTTGACCATCGTCGTGGCGGTCCCAGGCGCCACGCCCAACGCGCCGGCCAGCTGTCCCATCGGCAGCAGCCCGCCCACCGAACGGTCGGAGCTGACGCCGAGGTAAATGGCCTTCAGATAGTTCTCGACGGTGCTGGACGGGAGCATTCGATGAGTAGTGTAACCTGACTTTGATGCCACCAGATTTGACTTTGTTATATCCGTACTGATAATTTTGATTATTCAAAAAATGTGGCAGCTCAGCAGACGGTCATGGCTGCAGGCCACCGGACTGGCGTCGGTGGCCGGCAGTCTCGTCGGCGCCGTGCAGGCGCGCGGCCAGAACGGTCATCCGGCCGATTCGGCGCACGCCTCCCACGCGATGGGGGTCGTCGGGCGTACCTCGACCGACGTATTCAACCCGTCGGTCTTCCTGCGCAGCTGGAACTTCTCGGATCTCGTCCCTGAGCGGCGCGGCCGGTTCTACAAGGAAACGCCCCGCGGCGACGGGACGCTGCTCCGCGAGTACGAGATCTTCGCCGCGGATCGCCAGATTGAAATCGCGCCCGGCCTCTTCTTTCCCGCGTGGACCTATAACGGGCAGGTGCCCGGGCCGACGATCCGCGCCACCGAAGGGGACCGGATCAAGGTGACGTTCAGGAACCTCGGCACGCATCCGCACTCGATGCACTTTCACGGCTGGCATCCGCCGTCGATGGACGGGGCGCTGGCGGGGCAGGAAGTGCCGCCGGGAGAGACGTTCGTCTATGAGTTCGATGCCGATCCGTTCGGGCTGCACCTCTACCACTGCCACACCGTGCCGCTGAAGCGACATCTCCACAAGGGTCTTTACGGCGCGTTCATCGTGGATCCGCGCGGCGCCCGGCCGCCCGCCGACGAACTGGTCATGGTGATGAACGCGTTCGACACTACCTTCGACGCGGAAAACGAGGTCTATGCCGTCAATACCGTCGCCAACGCGTACATGCACGACCCGATTCGCGTCGCCGTCGGCCGCCCCGTCCGGATCTATCTGGTCAACGTCACCGAGTTCGATCCGGTCAACAGCCTGCACCTCCACGGGATGTTTTTCGACGTCTATCGGACCGGGACGTCCCTGACGCCGTCGGAGCGCACCGACACGCTGATGCTCTGCCAGGGCGAGCGGGCCATCCTCGAGACGACGTTCCGCTACCCGGGCGATTTCATGTTCCACGCGCATCAGAGCGAGTTCGCGGAGCTCGGGTGGATGGGGCTGTTCCGCGCGGAGGAGGCGGCATGACACGCCGTACGCTGCTCGCGCTCCTGCCGCTGCTGCTCCTGGGGGCGCTGCTGGCCGTCATCGTGCGGTCTGGCCCGGCGGACGCGGTGCGCGGCGCGAACGTTCCACCGGTCGAGCGGCTGGCGTTCCAGCGCGTCGCGCTCGAGCCGGGCGGCCTGGTCATCGGCCTCCTGAACGACGGCCCCGATCCGGTCACGATCGCGCAGGTGCAGGTGGACGAGGCGTTCTGGACGTTCACGGCGGATCGCGGGGTTGCTCTCCGGCACCTCGGTCAGACGACGCTGCGCATCCCCTATCCGTGGGTCGAAGGCGAGGCCCACACGGTGCGTGTGCTGACCTCGACGGGAGCTGCATTCGAGCGGGTCATTCCGGTGGCCGTCGAGACGCCGATACCGAACGCGCACTTTGTGGGCGTCTTCACGCTGATCGGCCTGTACGTCGGCGTCATCCCCGTGGCGATCGGGCTGCTGTGGTTTCCGTTTCTCACGCGATTATCCGCGCGCGCGATGGATTTTCTGCTGGCCCTGACCGTCGGGCTGCTCGTGTTTCTGCTTGTCGATGGCGCGCAGGAAGGGCTCGAGGCGGCCGGGCTGCTGCCCGAGTCGTTCCAGGGCGTCGTGCTGTTTGCGCTGGCCGCCCTCGGCGCGTACCTGCTGCTCGAGGGTGTCGGCGCCTGGCTGAAGGGGCGCGGGCGTTCGGCCGATGAAGGGTACCGCGGATGGGTGCTGGCGGTGCTGATTGCCGTCGGCATCGGTCTGCACAACTTCGGCGAAGGGCTGGCCATTGGCTCGGCGTTCGCGCTGGGTGAAGCGGCGCTCGGGACGCTCCTCATTGTCGGCTTCACGCTGCACAACACCACCGAGGGGCTTGCGATTGTGGCGCCGCTCGTGCGCGCGCGGCGGCACGTGTCGATCGGCGACCTCGCGCGGCTGGGGCTCATCGGCGGGGGACCGACGATTGCGGGCGCGTGGCTGGGCGGCTTCGTCTACTCGCCGGTCTGGTCGGTTGTGTTCCTCGCCGTCGGGGTCGGCGCCATCGCGCAGGTGGTCGGCCAGATCGTGCGGCAGATGACGCGCGAGGGGGCGGCGGCGGGCATGCTGGCGAGCGCCCCCGTCCTCTCGGGCCTCTTTGCGGGATTTGCGGTCATGTACGTGACAGGGATGCTGGTCGGATGAGCATTTTGGGTCGACAGGTGCCGGTGACGGCGATCGCCGCACTGGCCGCGGCGATGATTCTCGCGGCGCTGATTCCAGCGCTCAGCAGCACGCCCTCGCGTGAGATCACACTCGTGGCGAAAGACATGGCGTTCTATCTCGCCGGCGATCCGCGGACGGCCAATCCGACGCTCGAGGTCAAGGCGGGCGAGCGCGTGCGCATCGTCCTGCGCAACCAGGATCGCGGCATGACGCACGATGTCGCCGTGCCCGCGGCGGCCGCCGCGCTCGACCCGATCCGCTGGAACGAATCGAGCGACGTCGTCTTCGAGGCGCCCGGGACACCCGGCACGTACGAGTACATCTGCCGGTCTCACCGGCTGATGATGCGAGGCACCATCCGGGTCGATTGACGCTGCGCGCCACGATCTCGACGCCCGAGGGCAAGCGCCGCTACGTGCGGCGGCTGTTTGCCACCATCGCCGACCGCTACGATTTCATCACCGCGTTTCTCTCCTACGGCCAGGACCGGCGCTGGAAGCGCCGCCTGATCGAGCTTGCGGGGTTCGAGCCGCACGACGCCGTGCTGGACCTGGCGTGCGGGACGGGCGACCTGCTGCTGAGCGCCACGCGTGCCTGCCGCCTGGCGGTCGGCCTCGACGTCACGCATCGCATGGTGGAACTGGCCCGACAACGGGAACGGGAAGAGGGCGTGCCTCGGGTGCGGCTCGTCACCGGCGACATGGCGGCGCTGCCGCTGCAGGCCGCCCGATTCACGGTCGTCACCACCGGCTACGGGCTGCGCAACGTGCCCGACCTGCCGGCGGCGCTCGAAGAAATCCACCGCGTGCTGGCGCCCGGCGGCCGCGTCCTGTCGCTCGACTTCAACCGGCCGGCCAATGCCGTCGTGCGCGCGGTGTATCTGGCGTACCTGACGATCGTCGGCTCAGTGCTCGGGCTCGTCCTGCACGGCGACGCGGACACGTACCGCTATATTCCCGAGTCGATCCGTCTCTATCCCGGCGCCGCGGGCGTGGCTCGCCTCATGGAACAGGCCGGCTTCAGCGGCGTGCGCGTCGTGCCGCTGCTCGGCGGGTTGATGGCGATTCACACGGCATCACGCGCACGCTGACGCGTGCGCGTCGGTCACCGTTCGACCCAGGGCGCAATCGCCTCGAGCAGGAACGCGAGCACATCCTCCTCGGTGAGGCCGTCCGGCGGCGTGCCGGGCTTGAGGGGGCGCTCCTCACCGAGCGTGCGCGAGCCGCGCGTGCGGCTGATGCGGGCCATGACCTGCGGAGGCTCCAGCGCCGTGTCGAGCGCGAGCTCGAGGTAATCGTCGCGCGTCCGGTCGAGCGCCAGGCGCAGGCCGCCGCCCGGCGTGAACACCGTGACGGCATGGCCTTCGGCCTTGAGCGCGGCGGCCACCTGCCGGGTGACCGGGGTGGCGACGTTCTGCAGGAACGCCGCGTAGGTCCGCTCCGCCTCGGCGGCCAGCGCGCGCCGGCGCTGGGCGCGGTCGCGCGCGGCGGCAATCGCGGTCAGCACGTGCTTGCGCACCAGCGAGATGTCCACGCGACCATTGTGGCACGGGCACCCGGCCTGGACGCGCGGTGCAGGTGACGCTGACCACGGAAATTAAGTAGGCTGTGGCCTGAAGCCTGATGCCTGCCGCCCGCGTCATGATTGACTACGCCAGGGCCCGCCGCCTGCTGGCGCGGCGCGACCCCGTGCTCGGTGGCCTGATGCGCCGCTACGGGCCGTGCGGCCTGGCTCGCGCGCAGCATACCGATCCGTTTCGCGCGCTGGTGCGCGCGATCGTGTCGCAGCAGTTATCGACGCGCGCGGCCGAGACGATTGCCGGCCGGTTCGAGGCACTCTTCGAGCGCTTCCCGACGGCCGCGCAGGTGGCCTCGGTCGGCGACGCACAGCTGCGCGCCGTCGGCCTGAGCGGCCAGAAGGTCGGGTACCTGCGCGACCTGTGCCGCCGCGTGGAAGATGGATCGCTGCGGCTGGCGGCGCTGGATCGCCTGCCGGACGAAGCGGTGATTGAGGCCCTGACCCAGGTGAAAGGCATCGGCCGCTGGACGGCCGAAATGTTCCTGATGTTCAGGCTGCATCGCCCCGACGTGCTGCCCGTCGGCGACCTTGGCATCGTCAAGGCGGTCCAGCGGGCCTACCGGATGCGGACGGTACCCAGTCCGACGCGGCTGACCCGTCTGGGTGAAGCGTGGCGTCCCTACCGCTCGGTGGCGTGCTGGTACCTGTGGGCAAGTCTCGACAACACCCCGCGCAAGGAGTCATGAGCGTCATGCAGACACGCGCTGTCATCCATCTGTTCCTGGGGCTCGCGCTCCTGGTCGTCGTGCAGAGTCCTCCCGCCGCGCAGACGCGTCCGGCCGCCACCGACATTCCACAGCTGCAGTTCGAGAAGGTGACGCTGCCGAACGGCCTCGACGTGATCCTGAGCCAGAACCGGCGCCTGCCGATGGTGGCGGTGAATCTCTGGTATCACGTCGGTCCGGCCAACGAGGAGCCGGGCCGCACGGGCTTTGCCCATCTCTTCGAGCACATGATGTTTCAGGGCTCGAAGCACGCCCCCGCTGACGGCCACATTCAACTGCTCGAGGCTGCGGGCGCCACCGGGCTGAACGGCACCACCGACTACGACCGGACCAACTACTTCGAGACCGTGCCCGCCAATCAGCTGGAGCTGGCGCTGTGGCTCGAGTCGGATCGGATGGGCTACCTGCTGGAAAAAGTGGACCAGGCCGCGCTGTCCAACCAGCAGGACGTCGTGCGCAACGAGCGCCGGCAGAGCGTCGAAAACCAGCCGTATGGGCTCGCCGAGGAAGCCGTCGTGCAGGCGATCTTCCCGAAGGGGCACCCGTACTACGGCAACGTCATCGGATCGCACGAGGACATCCAGGCGGTGCGGCTCGGCGACGTCACGCGGTTCTTCCGGCAGTACTACGCGCCGAACAACGCGAGCATCGCGATCGTCGGCGACTTCGACGTGGCCGCGGCGAAGTCGCTCGTGACGAAGTATTTCGGCACGCTCAGGCGCGGGCCGGCCGTGCCCCCCATCACGGCGGACACGCCGCGCATCACGGCGGAACGCCGCCGCGTGGTGCCGTCGCGCGTCGAGCTGCCGCGCGTGTACATGACGTGGCTGACGCCGCCGATTTTCAAGCCGGGTGACAGCGCCGCCGACGTCGCCGCGAACATTCTCGGCAGCGGCCGGTCGAGCCGTCTGTACAAGAAGCTCGTGTACGACAGGCAGATCGCCCAGGACGTCTCGGCCCAGCAGAACTCGCTGATTCTCGGCTCGATGTTCCAGATCGAGGCGACCGCCAGACCCGGCCACACCGCCCAGGAACTGGAGCAGGCGATCGACGAGGAGCTGGCCGCGCTCCGGATGCAGGCGCCGGCGCCGGCCGAGGTCGAGCGGGCGCGCAACACGATCGAGACCGCCATCATCGGCGGCCTCGAGCGCCTCGGCGGCTTCGGCGGCGTCGCCGACCGGCTCAACTCGTACAACCACTATCTGGGCACGCCGGGATATCTCGACCGGGACATTCAGCGGTACCGCGCGGTGACGCCGGCCGCCGTGCTCGCGTTCGCGCGGGAGTATCTGACGACTGGTGCCCGCGTCGTGGTGCATGCCGTGCCGGGGCAGCCGGCGCCGCCGTCGCCGCCGCCATCGGCGGCCGCCGCGCAGGCAGGCGAAGGCGGGCAGTCGATCAACGCCGACGAACCATGGCGCAACGAGATCCCGAAGGGCGGGCCTCCACGTCCGCTCCAGGTCGCCGCGCCCGCTTCCGTGGTGCTGCCGAACGGGCTCACGCTCATGCTGAGCGAGCGGCGCGGGCTGCCGATGGTCGCGGCCACCCTTGTCATCCGGACCGGCAGCGATGCCAACCCGCTTGATCGGCCGGGGCTGGCCAATTTTGTCGCGGCGATGCTCGACGAGGGCACGGCGACCCGCAGCGCGCCGCAGATTGCCGATGACGTCGCGCAACTGGGGGCGTCGCTCACGACGGCGAGCAGCATGGATGCGACGACGGTGAGCGCGCGGTCGCTCGCCAAGAACTTTCCCGCCGCGCTCGATCTGCTGGCCGACGTGGCGCTGCGGCCGTCCTTCCCTGGCGACGAGATCGACCGGCAGCGCGCCAGCCGCCTCGGGCAGCTCGTGCAGCTGCGCGACAGCCCCGCGCAGGTCGCCACGCAGGTCATGGGCGCGGCGCTCTACGGCCCGCGCCATCCGTACGGGTACACGGAACTCGGCACCGACGCGTCGATGAGGGCGGTCACCCGTGACGAGATGGCGGCGTTCTGGCGGCAGCATTTCGTCCCGAACAACGCGGCGCTCGTTGTGGCGGGCGACCTGTCGATGGACCGGCTCCGCGCGCTGGTGGAGAAGGCCTTCGGAACCTGGGAGCGGGGCGCGCCCGTGCGCCCCGGCGTCGGCGCGCCCGACACGACCCGCGCCCGAATCGTGATTGTCGACAAGCCCGGCACGCCGCAGACGCAGGTGCGCGTGGCCGGCATCGGCGCGCCGCGCTCGTCGCCAGATTTCCGCGCGCTGCAGGTGATGAACAACGCGCTCGGCGGCCTCTTCTCGAGCCGCATCAACATGAACCTGCGCGAGCAGCACGGCTACAGCTACGGCACGTACTCCCAGTTCGTCTTCCGCCGCAGCGCCGGTCCCTTCGTCGTCGCGGGCGGCATCCGCACCGATGCGACCGCGCCGGCCGTCAGCGAGATCTTCAAGGAAATCGGGGCGATGGTCGAGCAGCCGCTGACCTCCGGCGAGCTGCAGAAGGCAAAGGACGCGCTCGCCAATTCCCTGCCCGGCGCGTTCGAGACGAGCGTCAATACCGTGAACAGCTTCTCGAACATCTTCGTCTACGACCTGGGGCTCGACTACTACTCACGGTACGCCCAGGAGGTGGGTGCCGTCACCGCCGAACAGGCGCTGGCGGTGGCGCGGCGCTATCTGGAGCGGGACCGACTCGTCGTGATTGCCGTCGGCGACCGCGCGGTGATCGAACCGGAACTCCGGAAGCTGAACCTCGGCGCCATCGAGATTCGCGACCCCGAGGGGCGCCCGGGGGCATGAGCCGGATTTGATAAAATCGGACTCTGCAAGTCGGATATGCCAGCCGTCACCCCCGGTGTCCCGCGCACGTCGCCGTCTGTTGTCGATCTGATCGGCAACACGCCCCTGGTCCGCCTGTCGGCTTTTGAAGCCGGGCTCCGCAACGTCGAACTCTGGGCGAAGGCGGAATGGAAGAATCCCGGCGGGTCGGTCAAGGACCGTCCGGCGGCGCGGATGATTCTCGACGGCGAGCGGGCGGGCACGCTCACGCGCGACACGATCATCCTCGATGCGACCTCAGGCAACACCGGCATTGCGTACGCGATGATCGGCGCGGCGCGCGGCTACCGCGTCCGCCTCTGCGTGCCGTCGAACGTGACGCCCGAGCGCAAGCGCATCCTGCAGGCCTACGGCGCCGAGATCGTGTTCACCGACCCGATGGAAGGTTCCGACGGCGCCATCATCACGGCGAAGGCGATGTATGACGCCGCGCCGCATCTGTACTTCTACGCGGATCAGTACAGCAATCCGGGCAACTGGCGGTCGCACTACGAGACGACCGCGCCGGAGATCATCGACCAGACCGGCGGCCGGATCACGCATTTCGTCGCGGGGCTTGGGACGAGCGGCACGTTCGTCGGCGCCGGGCGGCGCTTTCGCGAGTTCAATCCGGCGATCCGCCTCATCTCGGTGCAGCCCGACTCGCCGCTTCACGGCCTCGAGGGGTTGAAGCACATGGCGACGGCGATCGTGCCGGGCATCTACGATCCGGCGCTGGCCGACGAGGACATCGGCGTGAGCACCGAGGACGCATTCGAGCTGACGAGGCAGCTCGCCCGCCATGGTCTCTTCGTCGGCATTTCGAGCGGCGCGAACCTGGCCGGCGCGCTGCGCGTGGCCCGCCGCGTCTCGGACGCGGTGATCGTCGTCGTGTTCTGCGACGGCGGCGAAAAGTATCTGTCGGAACGCTTCTGGGACGAGGGCGCTGAGGAAGGCGACCGGCGCCATCACCACGAGTCCCCGAAGGGCGCGCGGTGACGACGCTGACCCTGCAGCCCGGCGTCGACGCCGCGATCCGCCGGCACGGGGTGGAGACGTATCCGAACGAATGCTGCGGCGCGCTGATCGGGCGCGACGGCGTCGTCGTCAGCGCGTCTCCGCTGCCGAATATGACGGAGGAGGGGCCCCGGCGGCGGTTCCGCGTCCGCCCGCAGGATTACCGGGATGCGGAGCGGCAGGCGTCGGAGCGCGGGGCGGAGCTGCTGGGCTTCTACCACTCGCACCCGGATCATCCGGCCCGCCCGTCGCAGTACGATCTCGATCACGCGTGGCCGGTGTTTTCGTACATCATCGTGTCGGTCCGCGCCGGCGTCGCTGAAGAGATGACGTCGTGGCGCCTGCGCGACGACCGATCGGCTCTTGACCAGGAAAACGTGACCTATGTCGAACACGAACACGATCCACATTCCCACACCGCTGCGGCCCTTCACCGACAAGAAGGAAGCGGTTGAGGTCAGCGGCAGCACCGTCGGCGAGCTGCTCGCGGACCTGACCCGCCGCTACGAGGGGCTGCGCAAGCACCTGTACACCGACGAGGGCCGGCTGCGGAACTTCGTCAACGTGTACCTCAACGACGAAGACATCCGGTACCTGCAGCGCGAGCAGACGCCGGTCAAGCCCGGCGACTCGCTGAGCATCGTGCCATCTGTGGCCGGCGGGGCGCCGGCGGTGGCGCCGGCCGCAACGGACCTGTCGCAGGACGAGATCAAGCGCTACAGCCGGCACCTGATCATTCCGGAGGTCGGCATGGACGGGCAGCGCCGCCTCAAGGCGGCCAGCGTCCTCTGCATCGGCGCCGGCGGCCTCGGCTCGCCGGCGGCCATGTACCTGGCCGCCGCCGGCGTCGGCCGCATCGGCATCGTCGATTTCGATGTGGTCGACTTCAGCAACCTGCAGCGGCAGCTGCTGCACGCAACGCCCGACGTGGGCCGGTCGAAGCTGCAGTCGGCGAAGGACCGGCTGCAGGCGCTCAATCCGCACGTGCAGATTGACACCTACGAGACGCTGCTCTCATCGGAGAACGCGCTCGATCTGTTCGCGCCGTACGATGTGATCCTCGACGGCACGGACAATTTCCCGACGCGCTATCTCGTCAACGATGCCTGCGTGCTCGCGGGCAAGCCGAACGCCTACGGCAGCATCTTCCGCTTCGAAGGCCAGGCGTCGGTCTTCGGCGTCAAGGGCGGCCCCTGCTACCGGTGTCTCTATCCCGAGCCGCCGCCGCCCGGACTCGTGCCGAGCTGCGCCGAAGGGGGCGTGCTCGGGGTGCTGCCGGGCATCATCGGCGTCATCCAGGCGACCGAATCGATCAAGTTGATCCTCGGCATCGGAGAGCCGCTCATCGGGCGCTTCCTGATTTACGACGCGCTCAAGATGCGGTTCCGCGAGCTGAAGCTGCGCAAGGATCCCGAGTGCCCGGTGTGCGGCACCCATCCCACGGTGACCAGGCTCATCGACTACGAGCAGTTCTGCGGCATCCGTCCGGAGCCGGACGTGGCGTCGACCGACGCCGACGACGACTGGGAGATCACGGCCGTCGAGCTGAAGCGGCGCCTCGATGCCGGCGACAGCCCGTTCATCCTCGACGTGCGCGAGCCCAACGAGTACCAGATCAACCGCATCCCGGGCTCGACGCTGATTCCGCTCGGCGAGCTGCCGAGGCGCTACCAGGAGCTGCCGCGCGACCGCGAGATCATTGCCCAGTGCAAGTCGGGCGCGCGCAGCGCCCGCGCGACGGAGTTTCTCCGTACGACCGCCGGCTTCAAGCGCGTGAAGAACCTGCGCGGAGGCATCCTCGACTGGATCGACAAGGTGGACCCGTCCCAGCCGAAGTACTGAATGTGACGCTCCCGATCTACCTCGACTACCACGCGACGACGCCCGTCGATCCGCGTGTGGTCGAGGCGATGCTCCCGTACTTCACACGGGAATTCGGGAACGCGGCGAGCCGCACGCATGCCTTCGGCTGGGCGGCCAGGGATGCCGTGGAGGAGGCGCGTGCCCGTGTCGCCGATCTCGTCGGCGCCGCGGCGAACGAGATCGTCTTCACGAGCGGCGCCACCGAATCGGACAATCTGGCCGTCAGGGGAATCGCCGGCGCGTCCCGCGACGGCGGCAGCCACATCATCACCTGCGTCAGCGAGCACACGGCCGTGCTCGATACCTGCCGGGCGGTCGAGCGGCAGGGCACGCGCGTCACCTACCTGCCCGTGCGGCCCGACGGGCGCGTCGATCCGGACGCGGTGGCGGCCGCCATCGGTCCCGACACGGTCCTCGTCAGCGTGATGGCCGCCAATAACGAGATTGGCGTCCTGCAGCCGGTGGCCGAGATCGGCGCCGTGGCGAGGGCGCGCGGCGTCCTGTTCCATACCGATGCCGCCCAGGCGGTCGGCCACGTGAGGCTCGACGTCGAGGACGTGCAGGCCGACCTCGTCTCGATGAGCGCCCACAAGATGTATGGTCCGAAGGGCGTCGGCGCGCTGTACGTGCGCCGCCGCCGGCCGCGCGTGCCGCTGGTCGAGCAGATGAGCGGCGGCGGGCACGAGCGCGGCATGAGGTCCGGTACCCTGAACGTGCCGGCCATTGTCGGGTTCGGCGCCGCGGCCGCCCTCTGCGCCGCGGAGATGTCGGCCGAGGCCGAGCGGGTGCGCGCGTTGCGCGACCGTCTTCACAGGCAGCTCTGCGACCGGCTGGACGACGTGCGCGTCAACGGGTCGATGACGCACCGGCTGCCGAACAATCTGAACCTCAGTTTCGCGCGCCTCGAAGGGGAATCGCTGCTGATGGCGATCGACGACATCGCCGTCTCATCGGGCGCGGCCTGTACGTCGGCCAGCCGCGACCCGTCGCACGTGCTGATGGCACTCGGGCTCGGCGAGGATCTGGCGCGCGCCTCGATCCGGTTCGGTCTCGGCCGCTGGACCACCGACGAGGACATCGACTACGTGGTCCAGAAAGTGGCCAGCGTGGTCGGGCGGCTGCGGGAAATGTCCCCGTTGCGGACGGCCGGGGTGGACGCCTGAGGGGATTTCAGCCCGATATTGGCCAGGGCTCGTTGGTATGAAGCGTGGAAGAGCAGGTGACATGGGGATCGTGCGTCTTGCGGTATCGGCTGCGGCGGCGCTCCTGTTGGCGGGGGCAGGCGCGTCCGCACAGACGCCGGTGGACGTCAGCCGTCTTCCGATCGACCTGCAGCGGATTCACCGGCACTTGCGCCTCTCCACGGTGCGTCAGGCGCGCGAGGGCCTGCGGCTGCGGTACTTCGTCGACGTCTACGGCGAGGCGCCGCCGCTCGTGGTCTTCGGCCCCGATGCCAACCTGACCTCCGGCCCCGTCCCGTACGGCGGACCGACGCACCGGGAGATGCTGGAGCAGATGACGCCGCGCGAGTTCCGCGCCCCTGCCGCAGATTTCAGCGCCCTCGTTCGCTGGCTGGCTGAGCGCGCGAACAAGAAATAGAATCGTCGGGTGAAGATCACCGTCGCCCACAGCCCCGATTCCGACGACGCGTTCATGCATTACGGTCTCGCCAGCGGCAGGGTGCCGACCGACGGGATCGAGTTCGCGCACCTGCTCGCCGACATCGAAACCCTGAACAAAGCCGCCTTCGAAGGGAAGTATGAAGTCAGCGCCGTGTCGTTTCACGCCTACGCGCACCTGACCGGCACGTACCTGCTGCTGCCGCACGGATCCAGCATGGGCGACGACTACGGGCCCATCGTCGTCGCGCGGTCCGGCAGTCCCTCGTCACTCCAGGGCGTCACCGTCGCCGTGCCTGGCACGCTGACGACGGCCTTGCTCGCGCTGCGCATGTACGACCCCGATGTCCGGTATGTGGTGATGCCGTTCGATCGTATCCAGGACGCGGTGCGCGACGGGGAAGTGGCCGCGGGGCTGCTCATTCACGAAGGGCAGCTGACGTACCAGGACGACGGCCTGAAGAAGATTGTGGATCTCGGGGAGTGGTGGGCGGAGCGGACGGGCGGGCTGCCGCTGCCGCTCGGCGGCAACGTGATTCGCCGCGACCTCGGCAGCGAGGTGATTGCCACCGTGTCGCGGCTGCTGCACGAAAGCATTGCGTATGCGCTGGCCCACCGGCAGGAGGCGCTCGACTACGCGCTGCAATTCGGCCGTGGCCTCGACCGGGCCAAGGCCGACCGGTTCGTCGGGATGTACGTCAACGAGCTTACGCTCGAATATGGCGACCGCGGGCGCGAGGCGGTCGCACGCCTGTTCGACGAGGCGTGGGAGAAGCGGCTGATCCCGAAGCATATCGAGGTCGAGTTCAGCGCCTGAATCTAGCCCGGGGCCGCCCCCTGCGTGTTGACGTACAGCGCGTACAGCGATTGGCCCGAGGTCATGAACAGCCGGTTGCGCTTGGCGCCGCCGAAGGTCAGATTGGCCGTCGTCTCCGGCAGTCGAATGCGCCCGAGCAGCGTCCCTTCAGGCGACCACACCGTCACGCCGCTGTAGCCCAGGTTGGCGCCGGCGTTGCTGCTGCACCACAGATTCCCGTAGATATCGGTGCGCATGCCATCGGTGCCGCACCGGACCCCGTCCACCATGAGGTCGGAGAACTGTTTCTGGTTGCCGATCCGGTTGTCGGGGCCGATGTCGAAGACCCAGGGAACGCCTCGACTGACGATGTAGACCTTCTTGTAGTCGGGTGAGAACGTGATGCCGTTGCCGCCGCCGCCGAAGGCCTCCTCGCTGATGAGCATGTCCACGCGGCCGCTGGGGTCGGCTCGATAGATGTTGGATGCCAGCTCGCCCTTGAGGACACCGGATCCGACCGGTTGTCCCACTTTGCCGTTCAGCAGCCCCTTCAGGTTGCGCAGACCGCCAGGGGCGTCGGGCATGCCCTCGTACAGCGAGGCGCCCGCCGGCGGATCCGTGAACCAGTAACTCCCGTCGGGATGCGCCGCGACATCGTTTGGCGAGTTCAGGCGCTTGCCCTGATAGGACTCGGCCACCACGGTCACCGAGCCATCGTGCTCGTACCGCACGACGCGCCGCCCCCGGTGCTCGCATGAGATCTGCCGGCCCTGATGGTCGAACGTGTTGCCGTTGCTGTTGTTCGAGGGCGACCGGAACACGGTGACCCGGTTATCGTCCTCGATCCAGCGCAGCTGGCGGTCGTTCGGGATGTCGCTCCAGACCAGATACCGCCCCTGCGCGCACCACGCGGGTCCCTCGTCGTGCATCCCGCCGGTGAAGAGCCGATGGATCCCCGTGTTGTTGACCCGAAGCGCGTTGAAGGCGGGGTCGATGGTGATGACGTCGGGATCCGGGTACGTCACTGGACCTGCCGCGGGGCCAAAATCACGCGGAGGGGTGGAGATGACGCTCGGCGGGACGCCCCGCGCGGCGTTCGGAGCGGGAGCCGAAGTTGGCTGGGCCTGCGGGGTCTGCGCTGCCAGGAGGTCAGGGGCGAAGGCCGCAAGTCCCGCGGCAGCACCGATCTTCCCGATGGCCCCGCGGCGCGAGATCTGGCTCGTACTCCCTCGAGGAAACGGTTCGTGCCTCATGACAGCCTCCTGATGAAATGGGGATGCGCAGCGCGCACACTACTCGAACGCCGGAGGAAGATGCAATGGGTGTCCATTACGAGGGACGTCAGCGCGCGATGGGGACCATCTTCGATTTGAGCAGTACCCGGTCTCTCGTCACGAGCGGGACCTTGTGCACCACGCTGGTTGCGGCGATGAGCTCATCCGCCGGATCCGCTCGAACGTCGAGGTGCGTGCTCGCGCAGGCGATCTCGCGCGTGAGGGGCCAGACGTGCACCCGCGCCAGCACCCGGACGACCTCCGGATCGTCCAGATCCACGGCAATCCGGCCCAATTGCGCCAGCTTGGCAATCTCCCAGAAGACGATCGCGGAAATGCCCCAGCGGTCGGCGCCGAGCAGGCGCGCCTCGCGCGGGCGAAGCGCGCCGGTCACCGCGTAGAGCAGCACGTGGGTGTCAACGTTCAGCATCCCACCGGACTCCGGTCGAGAGGATCTCGCCCTTGATGTCGAGCTTGCCCGTGAGGGATCCGATGAGGCTCGCCGAATCCGACGCGAACGGAATCAGCCTGGCCACCGGCTTGCCGTGCTTCGTGATGACGATGCCCTCGGGGTCAACCGCGTCGAGCAGGGACAGGCACTGCTCCTTGAACCGCGCGGCCCCGATCTGTTTCATGGACATATTATATGACCAGTTATAATATATGTCCATAACAATGACGGGTCAATCCTGCGGAAGCGGGCGTTCAGAAACGCCGACCACGCGCGGTTTGTCCCGCGGCGATCTTCACTCGAAGGCCTCCGGGTGCAGCGTCCTGGCGAACGCGTCGGCCGCGAGCACGACGCGCGGGCCGGGCACGACGAGATAGTTGCCCCTCAGGAAGTGAATCCGCCCGCGCCTGACCGCGGGAATGGAGGCGAGGGGCGACCAGACGGCCCGCTCCCGCGCGGCATCGGTGGCCGCGAGCATGCGCGTCGCAATCACTTC
>JACQZV010000013.1 GCA_016213695.1 Acidobacteriota bacterium
AGTCTCTAGTCTCTGGGCGTCGCCACGAACTCCAGCACAAACGGATTGGTCGTCCGCTCGCGGCCGATCGTCGTGTCGGGCCCGTGGCCGGGATGCACGATGGCGTCATCGCCGAGCGGAAAGAGCACCTCGGTGATCGAGCGCATCAGCACACCGTAGTCGCCGCCGGGCAGATCAGTGCGCCCGATCGAGCCCGCGAAGAGCGTGTCGCCGACGAAGAGGTGGCGGCCGACCTGGAGACACACGCCGCCCGGACTGTGCCCGGGCGTGTGACGCACGCGCACCTCGAGGTCACCACACCGGATTGAGCTCGCGTCGTAGAACACGTCGATCGGCGGAGGCTGCCGCACGTCGAGGCCGAACATCCGCCCCTGCTCCACGGCGTGCTCGTAGAACGGGAGGTCGTCCCGGTGCAGGTACACCGGCGCGCCGAACGTCGCCTTGGCAAGCGCGACGCCCGTGATGTGATCGATATGCGCGTGCGTGAGCAGGATGTGCGTGACCGTCAGCGCGCGGTCGCGCGCGGCCGCCACGAGCTCGCCGGCTTCGTCGCCGGGGTCGATGAGGATCGCCTCTTTCGTGCGCTCGCAGCCGGCCACGAAGCCGTTCTTGTGGAACGGCGCCACCGCGCGGGCTTCCAGAATCATTCCACTACAATAGCAATCCCCATGGTGCTGTGCGTCGTCGACGACCTGATCTTTTCGGTCAAAATCTCCACGGCCGCCAAGGCGCTCGGCGCCGGGGTGTTCTTCGAGCGGAATCCCGGGATGGTGCTGGCGCGCATCCGGGAGAAGCAGCCGTCGCTCGTCATCTTCGACCTGAACAGCGCGAAGCTGCGGCCGATGGAGGCGATTGCCGCGATGAAGGCCGACCCGTCTCTGCGTACCGTCCGGACGCTCGGCTACGTCTCGCACGTGCAGACCGACGTGATCGCCGCCGCGCGCGCCGCGGGCATCGACGAGGTGCTGGCCCGCTCGGCGTTTTCGGATCGACTCGGTGAGATTCTCCTTACGCCGCCCACCACACCAGCAGGCCCAGGCCGAGCAGGATCAGAAGGGCAATCGTGAGCGCGCGGCCGACGTGGGCCGCAGGTGGATCGGCGTGCTCCTCTTCGTCGCCGGCGACGCCGCGCACGTCGAGAATCGCGGCCACCGCGCGCAGCTCCGCCGCCAGCGCCGCGGCGCTCTGACAGCGCAACTCGGGGTTCGGCGCCACGGCTCTGAGGACGACGTCGTCCAGGTCGCGGGGCGCGTGCGTGTTGGCGGCGCTCGGCGCCGCCGCGCCGCGGTGCGGCGGACGCCGGGTGGTCAGCATCTCGTACAGGACGGCCCCGACCGTATAGATGTCAGAGCGCTCATCGGACTGCTGGCCGCGCGCCTCCTCGGGCGAATCGTAGTCGCGCAGGGTCACGGCCGACCCTTCATGGGCGAAGCCGCCGCGCGTGGCCAGCTCGAACGCGGGAATCTTCGCGTGCCCCTTGGCGGTGATCACAATCGTATCGGGGCTCAGGCCCCCGTGGACGAAGCCGGCCGCGTGGGCGTCGGCGACCGCGTCGGCAATCTGAATGGCGAGCTCCACGGCGCGGCGGACGTTCATCACGCGCCCCGCCATTTCAGCGCGGAGCAACTGCCCTCTGAGGAATTCGAAGACCACATAGAGCCGCCCCGCATGCTCGCCGACATCGAAGACGGCCGTCACGTTCGGGTGTGACAGCGTGGCGAGCGAGCCGGCGCGGTGGATGAAGGCCGCGCGTTCGCCGGCGTCCGCCGCGAAGTCGGCCGGCAGCAGGCGTACCGTGACCGTGCGCCCGAGCCGCGTGTCGCGCGCGCGATACAGCTCGCCGGGACCGGCCGGCTCGAGCCGCTCCAGCAGGCTGTAGTGCGCGATCGCGCCGGGCTCCATCAGCCTTTCCTGGGCGGCCGCGACGATCGGATCTCGACCGCGCTCGGCAGGCTTCGCGACGGGTACGCCACGAGGTCGCGCACCACCTGCGCCACATCGTCCGGCGAGAGCTTCCATTCGTCGCCGCCGCTCGCGCGCCCGCTGAATCCGGTCCGGACCGATCCCGGCATGACGCACGCGACGCGAATATTCTCCTGCCGCACTTCCTGCATCAGCGCGTCGCTGAAGGCGTTGAGCGCCGCCTTCGACGCGCAGTACGCCGCCGCGTCCGCGAAGGGATGCTTCCCCGACAGGCTGCTGATGTTGATGATCCAGCCGCCGCCGCGCGCGCGCAGGTGCGGCAGCGCCGCGCGGCACGCATGGAACACCCCGGTCAGGTTGGTGTCGATGGTCGTGTGCCACTCCTCGAGCGCCATCTCCGCAACCGGGCGGAAGATGCCGACGCCGGCGTTATTGACAAGGATATCGAGCCCCCCGAACCGCCCGACGACGGCGGCGAGCGCCTGCTCGACATCGCCGTAACGCCGCACGTCGGCGCGAACGCGCAGCACCGCCGCGCTGCCGACGGCCGCCACAAGCTCCGCCTCCGCCTGCTTCAGCCTGTCGTCCGACGTGGCGGTGATCGCCACGCGGGCGCCCTGCCCGGCGAGCGCGCGCGCAATCGCGAGTCCGATGCCCCGCGATCCGCCGGTGACCATCGCAACTTTGCCGGTGATCATGACGCCGCCTTTATACAATACATGCCACGCATGGCCGTGGTGGCGATTCTCGGCGCGGGCGACATCGGCGGCGCGGCCGCGCACGCGCTCGCCGCGTCCGACCGGATCGGCCGCGTGCTGCTCGTTGACGCCGCCGCGTCCGCAGCGGAGGGTAAGGCGCTCGACCTCCGGCAGTCCGGCGCCGTGCGCCGGTTCCACACCAGCCTCGACGGCACCGGCGATCTCAGCCGCGTGACCGGCTGCGACGTCTGCATCGTTGCGGATCGCTTCGGCGCCGCAGAGGGCGAGTGGCGCGGTGACGAGGGCCTCGCCATGCTGAAGGACGCCGCGCCGTATCTCGGCAGCGCGCCGATCGTGTTCGCGGGCGCGTCCCAGCTCGAGCTGATCGTCCACTGCGCCGTTGAGGCGGGCATCGATCGGCGGCGGCTCATCGGATCGTCGGCGGAAGCGTTCGTCTCCGCCGTCACAGCCATCGTCGCCATGGAGGCGGGCTGCTCGCCCCGCGAGGTGATGCTCACGGTGCTCGGCGCGCCGCCGAGCGGTTTCGTGGTGCCGTGGACCGAAGCCTCCATCGGCGGGTACGCGCTCCACGACGTCGTGCCGCAGGCGCAGCTGGCACGGATACAGGCGCGGGTCCCCCATCTGTGGCCTCCCGGGCCCGGCGTGCTTGGCACCGCCGCGGCACAGATTGCCGAAGCCGCGGTCGCCGGATCGAGGCGCTCGTTCAGCGTGCTCACGTACCTCGACGGTGAATTCGGCGTGCGGCACCGGGCGGGCGCCGTCCCAGCGCGGCTCGGAACGCGCGGGATCGTGCACACCCTCGTCCCCGAGCTGACCACGCGCGAGCGCGTCCAGCTGCAGACGGCGCTCGGGGGATAACGCGGCCAGGGGACCCCGCGGCGCGATGACCGGCACCCCCGAGCTTTGAGGTTAGGATGAGACCGATGCGGCGACTGCTCGGCGCGGCGCTCCTGCTCATCCTGGCCGGCGTCACCTCACCCGGCGCGGCGACGCCGCCTATCGAGCCGGGCAGGATTCTCGACCACATCAAGTTCCTCGCCTCCGACGACCTGCGAGGTCGCGCCAACGGCAGCCCGGAGCTGGAGCGGGCGGGGCGTTACATCGCAGACGCCTTCACGTCAGCCGGGTTGAAGCCGGCCGGGTCGAACGGCGACTGGTTTCAGCCGTTCGAGCTGGTCGCCGGCGTCGCCATCGGCGACGGCAACGTCCTGGAGATGCGGACGCGGACGACCTCGGTTCGCCTCGCGCTCGGCCGGTCGTACTATCCGCTGGCCGCCACGCCGAGCGAGTCGGCGACGATACTCCACGACGTCCCTGTCGTCTTTGCGGGCTATGGCATCTCCGCGCCCGGGCTCAACTATGACGACTACGATCGTCTCGACGTCAGGGACAAGGCGGTGCTGATCTTCTCCCACGAGCCGCAGGAGCAGCAGCGCGACAGCCGCCTGAACGGCGCCCGTCCGATTCGGGAAACGACGCTGTACGCCAAGGCGATGGCGGCGCGGACTCGCGGCGCGCGCGCCCTGCTTGTCGTCTCCGATCCCACGCACGCAACCGACCAGGCGAACTACCGCAGCTTCCCGGTCGATCCGGATCCGGAGGATCAGGGCATTCCGGTGCTTCGGGTCGGCCGGGACGAGCTGGCGCCGCTCATCAGGGAGCTCGATCTCGATGCACGGGCCGCCATGATCGACCGGGATCTGATTCCGCGCTCGCGCGCCCTGACCGGGGTGACGATCGACTACACGCAGGCGCTGACCACCAACCGGCGCACCGTTCGAAACGTCGTGGGGATCCTGGCCGGCGCCGATGCCGTACGAGGCCAGGAGGCGATCGTGTTCGGCGGCCACTACGACCACGTCGGGCTCGGCGGCCGGTTCTCGGCCGCGCCCGACAAGACCGGCGAGATCCACAACGGCGCGGACGACAACGCGTCCGGCATCGCCGCACTGATTGAGATCGCCCGCGCCGCCGCCGCCGACCGCTCGCGGTTTCCGCGGTCGCTGGTCTTTGTCGCGTTCGCCGGCGAAGAGCGCGGGCTGCTCGGCTCGGCGCACTACACGAGCGACCCGTCCGTCCCGCTGGCTAGTACCGTCGCGATGCTGAATCTCGACATGGTCGGCCGGGCGGGCGGCCGCGTCGAGGTCGGAGGCATGAGCACGGCGGCGCTCCGCGACGACGTCGAGGCGGCGGCCAGGGTAGCGGGCCTCGACGCGCGGCCCGGCGGCCCGGGCGCGGGCCGCAGCGACGATTCGTCGTTCCTCGACAGGCACGTGCCGGCGCTCCATTTCTTCACCGGCTTCCACGACGACTATCACGCCCCGAGCGACGACTGGCCGCGGATCGACGCGGCCGGAACCGCCCGGGTGGCCACGCTGGCGCTGGAGCTGGCGGCGCGCCTGGCCGCCCGCGCCGACCGGCTGCCGTTCGCCGGGCCCTGAAGTTCGTCCTCACAGGCCGCGGAGACACAGAGGCACAGAGAACGTGTTAAGTACTCGTTCCACGTGGTCGTGTCGGCCGTCTTCATCGTCGCGGCGCTGATCCTCATCAACGCGGTCTACGTCGGCGCCGAATTCGCCGCCGTCAGCGTGCGCCGCAGTCGTCTGCAGCAGCTCGCCGACGACGGCAATCCGCTGGCGGCGTGGCTGCTGCCGCGGATCCAGTCGCCCGCCGAGCTCGATCGCTACATTGCCGCCTGCCAGATCGGGATCACGCTCTCGAGCCTGGTCCTCGGCGCCTACGCGCAGCACACCATCGCGGTCTGGCTCGCGCCGCTCCTGGCGCGCCTCGGCGGGATGCAGGAGATCGCCGCGCAGTCGACGTCGGCGGCGGCCGTGCTCTTCGTCCTCACTGTCGCGCAGGTGATTTTCGCGGAGCTGGTGCCCAAGTCGCTCGCCCTGCAGTACCCGACGCAGGCGGCGCTCTACACGCTGGTGCCGATGATGCCGTCGCTCTGGATCTACGGGCCGCTCATCAAGTGGCTCAACGGCACCGGCCTCCTGCTGCTGCGCCTCCTCGGATCCTCGGCGCAGACGCACCGGCACATCCACTCGCCGGACGAAATCGAGCTGCTGATTGCCGAGAGCCGCGACGGCGGCCTGCTCGAGCCGGACGAGCACCGGCGGCTCCAGCGCGCCCTGCGTCTCAACCTGAAGCAGGCCAGGCAGCTGATGGTGCCGCGCCGCAGGATCGCCGCCCTCGATATCGAGACGCCGCTCGGCGACGTCACGGCCCTCGTCGTGCAGAGTCCGTTTTCACGGCTGCCGGTCTATCGCGGCTCGATCGACAACGTCATCGGGATGCTGCACACCAAGGACGTCGTCCGATGGCGCGTGGGCGGCCAGCCGGGGGCCACGCTCGCGAGCCTGCTCCGTCCGATCGCCAGCGTGCACGAGAGCGTGCCGGTCGATCGCGTGCTCCGGGAGCTGCGCGAGCGGCGCTCCCATCAGGCGCTCGTCGTGGACGAGTCCGGCGGCACGGCCGGCCTGCTGACGCTGGAGGACGTGCTGTCGGAGCTGCTCGGCGACGTGGGCGACGAGTTCAAGGCCGGCGAGCCGGTCGCCGAAACGCTCGCCGACGGCCGCATCCGCATCCCGGGCGGGATGGCCGTGGACGATGCCGCCGCGCTGCTCGGGACCGCCTGGGACACCGACGCCGCCACTGTCGGTGGACTGGTCACCGCGGCGCTCGGCCGGTTGCCCGCGCCGGGCGACCGCGCCACGGTCGGCGACTACGAGTTCGAAATCGAGCGGATTGCGGAGCGCGCGGTGGACTCCGTGCTGGCCCGCCGCACCACGCCCGCAGCAGCCGAGGCAGACGAGTGACCGGGATCGCCCTCACCCTGCTCGTAATCCTCCTGCTGGTGCTGGCCAACGGCCTCTTCGTCGCCGCCGAGTTCGCCATTGTCGGAGCGCCGCGCGCGAGCATCGAACACCAGGCGGCGCAGGGGAGCCGGCTGGCGCGGCGGGTATTCCGCATCCTGGAAGACCCGAGGCGGCAGGATCGCTATATCGCCACGACGCAGGTGGGGATTTCGGTGGCGAGCCTCGGGCTCGGCATGTACGGCGAGCACGCCCTGGCCGGCTGGATCGCGCCCTGGCTGCCGACGTTCGAAGCCGGCCGCTGGTTTGCCGCGCACGCCGTGGCCAGCGTCATCGCCGTCGGACTGCTGACCTACCTGCACATCGTCATCGGCGAAATGGTGCCGAAGGCGATGGCGCTGCAGCGCGCCGAGCGCACGGTGCTCTTCGTGTCGCCGTTCGTCGAGCTGCTCCAGGCGGCGCTGCTGCCGGTTATTGCGTCGCTCAACGCCGTCGGCAACGGGCTGCTGGGACTGGTCGGGGTGCGGCGGGAGTCGGTGGCGGCCGAGCGCTACCACACGTCCGAGGATCTGCAGTACATCATCGAAGAGAGCCAGGAAGGCGGCCTGCTTCGCGGCGAGTCGGGACAGATTCTGCGCGACCTGTTCGAGTTCGGCGATCTGACCGCCGGCGAGGTGATGGTGCCGCGCGTCATGCTGACGGGCATTGCGGTCGGCGAGGGGGCCGACGAGCTCCGCGCGATCGTCCAGAAGAAGGTTCACACGCGGTATCCGGTGTACAGCAGCGACCTCGACAACATCGTCGGCAGCGTGCACATCAAGCAGATCCTGCGGCATCTGGTCGCGGGCACGCCCGTGACGGCCGGCGACGCGCGGCCGCTGCCCTACGTGCCGGGGCCGATGCCGCTCGACCAGGTGCTCGCCATCATGCGGCGCTACCGCGCGCAGATGGCGGTCGTGATGGATCAGCACGGCGGCACGGCGGGACTGGTGACAATGGAGGACCTCTTCGAGGAGGTCGTCGGCAACATCGAAGAGGCGCACGGCCCGACCGCGATTGTCCGGCAGGGGCCCGGCCGCATCCGCGCGCGCGGGACAGTCAGGCTGGAGGAAGCCGGCAAGGCGCTCGGCTGCACCCTCGGGCACCCGAAGGTCACCACGATCAGCGGTCTCGTGCTGCTGCTGCTCGGACGCCCCGCCTCGGTGGGAGACGCGGTGACGTGGCAGCACGCGCGAATCGAAGTCGTGGCGGTAGCCGGCCGCGGCGTGGCCGACGCGGTGATTACGCGGGTGCCGGCGCCGCGTGCGTGACGGTGCGCTCGAAGACGGCCGCGACGTGGCGGATGAGCGCGTCCTCCACCTGATCGAGGGCCTCCGCGCGCCCGAGCACGCGCTGCAGCGAGGTGACGCCGCGGTCCGGGATGCCGCAGGGCACGATCAGGTCGAAGCAGTCGAGGTCCGGGTTCACGTTGAACGCGAACCCGTGGCTCGTAATCCATCGTGAGATGCGGACGCCAATGGCGCCGATCTTCGAGCGGCCGACCCACGCCCCCGTCAGTCCCTCGATCCGCCCCGCGCGCACGCCGTAGTCGGCACAGGTGCGGATCATGACGTCTTCCAGGTCGCGGACGTAGCGGTGCACGTCGCAGCGATCGGGACGCAGGTCGAGAATCGGGTAGCCGACGATCTGGCCCGGGCCGTGGAACGTGACGTCGCCGCCGCGCCCCGTCTCCGAGACCTCCACGCCGAGCGCGGCGAGGCGCTCGGCGGTCGCCGTGATGTGCGAGCGGCCGCCGTCGCCGCGCACGCCGAGCGTGATGACCGGCGCGTGCTGGAGGAGGAGCAGCAGATCGGGCACGCGGCCGGCGCGGCGATCCTCGACGAGCGCCCGCTGCAGCGCGAGCGCCTCACCGTACGGAACGACGCCCAGGCGGCGCACGTCGAGCGGCCTCACGGCTAGACCTGATGGGGATCGAACGTTTCGATCTGCGTCTTCACATCGGACATGAACGCGTCCGCGACGGCGCCGTCGACCAGCCGGTGGTCGTAGCCGAGCGTGAGGTACGCCATCGTCCGGATCGCAATCGCGTCGTCAACGACGACCGGACGCTTCTCGATCGTCCCGACGCCGAGAATGGCCACCTGCGGCTGATTGATGATCGGCATGCCGAACTGCGCGCCGAACTGTCCCGGGTTGGTGATGGTGAACGTCCCGTCGTGCACCTCCTCCGGCTTCAGCTGCTTCGCCCGCGCGCGGTCGGCGACGTCGGCGATCGCCCGGCTCAGGCCCAGCAGGTTCTTCTCGTCGGCGTTCCTGACGACCGGCACGATCAGGCCGCTCTCGAGCGCGACGGCGATGCCGAGGTTCACGTCCTTCTTGTAGATGATGCGGTCGGCGTCGAGCGAGGCGATGATGATGGCGTGCCGCCTGATGGCATCGATCACCGCCTTGGCGATGAAGGACAGGTACGTCAGGCGGACGCCGAGCCGCGCGTACTCCTCCTTCTTCTCCCGGCGGATCCGCTCGACGTGCGAAAAATCGACGTGAAACACCGAGTGCACGTGCGCCGACGTGCGGCGGCTGAGCACCATGTGTTCGGCAATCGCCCTGCGCATGGGCGAGAGCGGCTGCACCTCGACGCGTCCGGCTGCCGCGCCGGGTCGCCGCTCCGGAGCCGCAGCGGGCGGCGCGGCGGTCTGCGGCGACGGGACCGCCCGCGGGAACTGCGCAGGTCCAGGGCCGGACTCCTGATGGAGGTGTTCGAGGATGTCGTGCCTGGTCACGCGCCCGCCGAGTCCGGAACCGGCAATCTGCGCGATGTCGACGTTGTTGTCGCGGGCGATCCGGCGCACCAGGGGTGACGACTTGCGGCGGCGCAGCCCGTCGACAGGCTCCG
>JACQZV010000127.1 GCA_016213695.1 Acidobacteriota bacterium
CGTCGGCTGGTAGCCGACCGCCGACGGCATGCGGCCGAGCAGCGCCGACACCTCGGAGCCGGCCTGCGTGAACCGGAAGATGTTGTCGATGAAGTGCAGGACGTCCTTGCCTTCGGCGTCGCGGAAGTATTCGGCGACCGTCAGGGCCGAGAGGCCGACCCGCAGCCGCGCGCCGGGCGGCTCCGTCATCTGCCCGTAGACCAGCGCCGCGCGCGACTTGCTCGGATCCTTGACGTCGATCACGCCCGACTCCTGGAACTCGAGCCAGAGGTCGTTGCCCTCGCGCGTGCGTTCGCCCACCCCGCCGAACACGGACACCCCGCCGTGCTTGAGCGCGATGTTGTGAATCAGCTCCATGATGATGACGGTCTTGCCGACGCCCGCGCCGCCGAAGAGCCCGATCTTCCCGCCCTGCAGATACGGCTCGAGCAGATCGATCACCTTGATGCCGGTCTCGAACATCCTGAGCTCGGTCGACTGCTCCTCGAGGGTCGGCGCGTGGCGGTGGATGGGCCAGCGCTCTTTCGACTCGATCGGGCGGTCGGGGAAATCCACGGGTTCGCCGAGCACGTTGAGCACGCGGCCGAGCGTGGCCGGCCCGACCGGCACCGAGATCGGCGCGCCGGTGTCGATGACGGTCATGCCGCGTGTCATGCCGTCGGTCGCCTTCATCGCGACCGCCCGCACGCGGTTCTCGCCCAGATGCTGCTCGACCTCGGCCACCACATCGATCGCCCCGGTCCCGCCCGCTCCGTCGGAGACCACGCGGACGGCGTTGTAGATCTCGGGTAGTCCTTCAGGGAATTCAATGTCGATGACGGGACCGATGACCTGGACGACCCGGCCCCTGCGCTGCGTGGTTACTGTCTGTGCCATATACCTGTTTTCCGCCGGGTCCGCGTGGCGCCCCCCGGCCTACGTCGCGGCCGCCCCCGACACGACTTCGATGATCTCCCGCGTGATCGCCGCCTGCCGGACCTTGTTCATGTAGAGCGTCAGGCTGTCGATCATGTCCGTGGAGTTGCGCGTGGCCGCATCCATTGCGGTCATCTGCGCGGCAAAGAACGCCGCGTTGGACTCGAGCAGCGCGCGATAGACCTGCGCCTGCACGTACCGCGGCAGCAGATCCCGGAAGATCTCCTCGGGCCCCGGCTCGTACAGATAGTCGGCGCCGGGCGCCCCGTCACCCTCGAGCCGCGGGATCGGCAGCAGTTGTTCGACGACGATCCGCTGCGACATCACCGACTTGAACTCGTTGAACACGATCTGGACGCGCGACGCGCGGCCGGCGACGAACTCGTCGATCGCGGCGTTCGCGATGTCGACGGCGTGCGCGAACGACAGCCGCTGGAAGATGCCGATCTGTTCGAACAGCGCCTCGACGTCGCGGCGGCGAAAGACGTCGCGCCCCTTGCGGCCGACGAACCCGAGGCTCACGCCGGCGGCACCGCGCTCCTGGCCGATCCACTGCACGCTGGTCTTGATGACGTTGGCGTTGAAGCTCCCGCAGAGCCCCCGGTCGGCGGTGACCACGATGAGGAGCGGCCGTCCGGTGTCCGGCGTCCGGAGCAGCGGATGCGCGTCGGGGTCCACGCGCGCCGCCAGGCCGTTGAGCACCCGCTGCATGCGCTGCGCGAACGGCCGCGCCGCGACGACGCGATCCTGCGCGCGCTTCAGGCGCGACGCGGCGATCATCTTCATCGCCTTGGTGATCTGCTGCGTCGACTTGACCGCGCGGATGCGCCGACGGAGGTCGAGGAGTGATGGCATTCAGGCGAATGGGCGGCCTCAGGCGACCGCTGCAGCCGGCGTGCTGCCGGTGAACTGCTTCCCGAATTCGGCCAGGGCGGACTCCAGCGACGCGCGCAGCGGATCGTCGAGGATCTTCTTCTCCGCGATGCCGGTCAGCACGTCCGGGTGGCGCCGTTCCAGGAAGCGGTAGAGCTCCTCTTCATACCGGTGCGCCTGCTCGACGTCGATCGCGTCGAGGTAGCCCTTGGTCGCCGCGAAGATCAGCACGACCTGCTTCTCCACCGGCTGGGGCTGATACTGCGCCTGCTTCAGGATCTCGACGAGCCGCCGTCCCCGATTGAGCTGCGCCTGCGTCGATTTGTCGAGGTCGCTGCCGAACTGCGCGAACGCGGCGAGCTCGCGGTACTGCGCGAGGTCGAGCCGCAGCGATCCCGCCACCTGGCGCATCGCGCGAATCTGCGCCGACCCGCCGACGCGCGACACCGAGTTGCCGACGTTGATCGCCGGCCGCACGCCCTGGTGGAAGAGATCGCCCTCCAGGAAGATCTGCCCGTCGGTGATCGAAATGACATTCGTCGGAATGTAGGCCGACAGGTCGCCGGCCTGCGTTTCGATGATCGGCAGCGCCGTCAGCGACCCGCCGCCATGCTGGGCGTTCAGCTTGGCCGCCCGCTCGAGGAGCCGGGAGTGCAGGTAGAAGACGTCGCCCGGATACGCTTCGCGCCCGGGCGGCCGCCGCAGCAGCAGCGAGATCTC
>JACQZV010000015.1 GCA_016213695.1 Acidobacteriota bacterium
GCGCCCGCGCGCGCCACGACGGCGATCCGGCGCGTGCCGCCGGCGCCGGCCGGCCCGAACTCGCGCCGGACGATGACGTTGGCGAGCAGGAAGTTCAGGCCGTGCGACATCGCGAGCCGCTGCACGACGGACGAGAGCGGACGCGAGGCGTCGATCGGCGCGCCGGCCAGCGTGCCCCGCACGCGCACGGCCCGCTGCGTTTCGGCGAACACTTTCGCGTGAATCCACTCGCCTTCGACACCAAACCACCTTCCGTCCGGGATCCAGGTCAGGCGCACGCCGTAGTACTGCGGCGACCGGAAGGACTCGCCGCGATAGGTGACGCCGGCGATCTCGACCTGCGTCTGGCGATCGGGCTGCGTCAGCGTGATCGTGCTCGGCCTCGTCGCCGCGTGGCCGAGAAAGGCCGCCGCCGTCCAGTCGGCGCGTGCGGTCGCCGGCGCCGACAGCAGCCCCGCGATCGCCAGCGCCACCCTCGCCACCCGGGATCGGTCAAAACGCATAGCCCACCTTGAATGTCAGAGGAATTTTCACGCCCGCGTTGTCGGGAATCAGGTTGCCGTTTGAATAGTGATTGAGACCGACTTCGAGGTTCAGATGCCGGTGGGGACCGGTGAACAGGCCGACGCCCATGAAATCCTGAAACGTGAAGTGGCCGCCGGTGTTCAAGTCGTCGATGACGCGGCGGGAGATGTAGCTCGGGCCCGCCACCGAGTACGACATGTACAGGTCGGCGGCGCGCGGCCGGAAGAAGACGAACCGCACCAGCGGATACACCGAGAAGGTCTGAAACCGCTCCCCGCCGAGGCTCCGCCACGTGCCGGCGCTTGCGCCGATGTCGAACGCCAGCCGCTTCTTCGTGTGGAACACGTTGCGCTGGTACCGGACGCTCACGAGGCTGCGTTCCACTTTCACGGTCCCGCCCCAGAACACCGGCACGGTCCGGGAAAAGAAGTTGTTCGTCCGGTAGCCGAACGCATTGGTGGCATATCCGACCTGAATCAGATGCGTCGGGAAGGCAAACCCCGCCGCCACGGTTTCCTGCACCCGTGACGCGGGAAGCGGGCGCATCGTGTAGCGGACGCCAATCGAGCTGAACACCGTCTCGGGCTCCCGGTCTTGCGGATGGCGCGGAATGAACGCGCCGCCGGCCACCACGTCCACCGCCGGGCTCACGCGGTACTCGAGGCCGCCCCCGACGAGGAGCGACGAAAAATGCGCGTCCCTGACCACCGGATGGCCGTCCACCTCGAATCCGCTACGGTTCGTGATGCCGAGGCCGCCTTCGCCGTAGAGCGAGACCCGGCGTCCTGCCGGCGCGCGCGCCTGAAGCGTGACCGTCCCGAAGTGCAGCCAGACGGAATGCGTTCCGCTCCCCTCAAGGTTCCGGTACTTCACGTACCGCACCGGGCGCATGTAGCTGGCCTGCGCCGAGAGGTACTTCCCGAAGTGGTGGCCGAAGAGCACGGCCCTGACGGCAACATGCGGCACGGCCACCGACTCCGCGCGGTAGCCGGGTTCGAGCTGCCGCTCGGAAAACGCGTAGTTGATGTAACCGACGTTAACGCTGACAAACGAGTTCGCCAGCAGCGGCGGATACTGGGCGCGCCCGTCATCGGTCAGGGCCGGCGGCGGCGGGGCCGCCGGGCCCGGCGCCGCCGCGTCCTGGCGGGCGGCGGCCGGGCCGGCCGCGCACAGCACGAACGCAGCGCAGATGAGGAACCGCAACCTCGACAGCACGGGCCCGGATTATAGTTTGGGCTGGGATCTCGGCTGAAAGAGGAGCACCCGATGCGCAAGTGGCTGGTGGCAGGAGCCGTGGCGGCGTGCGCGGCCGTCGGCGTGGAGAGTCAGGTCGGCGCGCAGCAGGGACCGGGTGGCGGAGGCCGCGGCCTCGCGGCGGGCGGCACGATTGCCGGCACCGGCGGGTATCCGACGCCCGAACAGTACGCCGCGTCGAAAGACGCGCAGGAGTACGTGGCGAAGGCGAAGGCGATTGCCGGGAGCGACACGAGGCTCCTGATGCGGTTCGAGAATACGTGCGGCGCGCTCGGTCCGCAGCGCCCGGCGCTCGAGGCGCAGAACGCGGGCCAGAAGCCCGCGCCGCCCGCCGTCATGCAGCCGGTGCGGATTTTCGACAACCTCTGGTACTTCGGCTTCAACACCGTGGGCGCCTGGGCCGTCCGCACGAGCGGCGGCATCATCCTGATTGACGCGCTCAACACCGTGCAGGAAGCCGAGACGATCGTCGAGCCGGCGCTGCGCCAGGCCGGCCTCAACCCGGCGGACGTGACATACGTGATCGTCGGGCACGGCCACTTCGACCACTTCGGCGGCGTGCCGTATTTCCAGGACAAGTACAAGGCGCGCGTCGCCATGAGCGCGCTCGACTGGGACTTCATCGAGCGGCCCAATCCAAACGCCAACCCCGCCCAGGCGAGCCGGCCGCGGCCCAAGCGCGACATCGCGGTGACCGACGGCCAGAAGATCACCGTCGGCGACACGACCATCACGCTCATGGTCACGCCGGGGCACACCGTGGGATCGCTGGCGTTTCTGATTCCGGTGACGTATCAGGGCAAGCCGCTCACCGCGCTCATGCTCTCGGGCGCGAACATCACGCCCGACCGTGCCACGTTGAACGCGTTCACCAAGGCGCTCGACTCGGCGAAAGCCGCCGGCGCCCAGGCGCTCTTCAACGGCCATCCGGGCCTCTTCGGCGACGAGCTGGGCTGGATGGACGCGCTGCGGAAGAACCCGAAGGGTCCAAACGAGTTCGTCTACTCGAAGGACCAGTTCGGGAAGTTCATCGACATCATGAAAGCGTGCGCCGCCTCGCGCGTCGTCGCGATGGGGCTATGATTCCTGTCTCCGTTCATACCAGGCCAGAATCGCCGCGCCGAAGCCCACCGTCCACGCCACGTACTCCACGACGAACCCGACCACGCGCAGCGGCACGGCAATGAAGAATCCGCCCCCCAGACCGGCCAGTCTTCCGAGGAGCGTGAGCGCGCCGATGGCCACGACGCCGAAGGCCACGGCGGCGTAGGCGCCGCGTTCGGTCCACCCGAATCGCGACGTGAGCGCCCCGCCGATCTGGTACGCGAGGCCGAGGAAGCCGACCACCATCACCAGCACCAGCAGCAGAATCCCGAACGGCACGAGGGCCAGCAGCGGGATGCCGACGATCGACACCGCGAGCACGACGACCGTCAGGATCATCACCGGCACGAACAGGATTTCCGCGAGCAGGCCGACGAGCCCCGCGCGCAGCGGGCCGGCGCTCGTCCGGCTGGCCACGCGCTCGAGCCAGCCGCGCCCGAACGCCACCGCGATGATGCCGAACAGCACGAGCAGCGACAGGCGCATCACGGTGGCGGCCAGACCGCCGAGCCGCGACCAGAATGTGCCGAAGAACATCCCCGGAAACGGGCGGCGGCCCCGGAACCCACGCCCTTCCCCGCCCATCTCGTTGACGTCGCCCAGCACGCGCGCGCCGGGGGCGCGGGTGAACGGGCCGCCGACCGCGGTCAGGTCGCCCCGGACGATGGCATCGGGGCCGAGCGTCAGCGAGCCGCCAAACGTGAGCACGTCCTCGGTGACCTCGCCCTGGATATCGACGTCGCCGCCGAACGAGACGACATCGCCGTCAATCCGCTCGTTGCGGCCGACCGTGATGTCGCGGCCGAATCGCAGGATGCCTCCCCGCCGAATCTCGGTGCGCTGGATCGTGTCGCCGGCCTGCGGCGCGGGAACGGGAGCGGCCGGGGCGTTCGACGCGAGCTCCTGCTGCTGCGGCCCGCTCAGATAGCTCGCCTGCAGCACCAGGTCGGCGTCGGCGCCAATCCGGTCGCGCAGCTGCCGGCCCGTCACCGTGTCGCCGTCCACCGTGACCACCCCGTCCACAATCTGCACCATGCGCACGCTGCTCCCCGCCTGCCGCGGGACGAGCGCGATGCCCTGCTGCAGCGCGACGACGTCGAAGCGGTCGCGCAGCCGTGTCCTCAGGTCGGGCGCGGTGCCCGTCTGGCCGTGCCCGACGATTTGAAGGGTCAGCAGCACGACGGCAGCCGCCGCGAAGCGGGTGATGAAGCGGGTCATGGGGTGGTGGGTCATGGTCATGTGCCTCGAAGTCGCTTACGCCAGCACGCCGAACGCGCGCGGGCCTCGGAACCGCAGCTCGGTCTGCAGCAACCGCCGCAGCATGTAGAGCGCGACAACGCCTATCAGCCCGATCGTGGCGAGCGCCGCCGCGCCCTGCGGCATCGTCACCACGTCGGCCATGGCTCCTCCGACGTGCACTGTCGCGAGCCACCATTCAAGCGTCGTTGTCGCAGCGCCGAGCACCGACATGGCGATGCGGGTGGCAGCGGCAACCGCGCTCGTCAACAGCCACCCGCCCGCCGCGCCAAGGAGTGCGTAGGCGACGGCGGCGCCGCTCGCCGTGACGGCCACCGAGGCCGCCAGGCCGGCGAACACGGCCGCGCGGCGGCTGCGGGCGCGCGCCGCCCATGCCGCATCGACTGCCTGGTGCACGAAGGCGGCCGACGGCTCGACGGCCGGCAGCGCCGCGAACACCTTGGCGAATGCCGCGTCGGTGGCCTCGTCCGCCCCGGCTGCCTCGTCCAGATGCCGCTCGAACGACAGCCAGTAGTTCGCCAAGTCTCGCCAGTTTCCCATTACGCGCTCATCTCCTTTACGGGGTGTGCCGGCCCGGGGTTTCACGTACCGGGTCGGTTTCGCCCGACCCGGCGGTCACGGTTTCCACCCGAGCGCTCCCAGAATCGCCGCCAGCTCCTTGCGCCCCCGGTGCAGATACGTCTTCACCGTGCCCTCGGGAAGCTGAAGGGCCCGCGCAATCTCTTCCACGCTGAGATCCTGCTGATACCTGAGGACGATCGCCTCGCGGTACTCCACGCGGATGCGCAGGAGCGCCGCGCTCAGCGCCGTGGCGAGCGCGTGCCGCTCCAGATCGACGGCCGGCGACGCGACCGTCGCGTCGGGCGGCCCGGCGTAGCCGCCCTCCTGCAGGGCGTCGAGCGACACCATGTCGAGCCGCCTGCGCCGCAGGTAGTCGACGACGACATTGTGGAGCACCTGGAAGAACCAGGCGGAAAAGCGCCGGTCCGGATCGTAGGTTTTCAGCCTGGTGAAAGCGCGGACGAACGCGTCCTGGGCGAGGTCTTCCGCCATCGCGCGGTCGCCGACCAGCCGCGCGGCGGCGTTGACGGCCGCCGAGGCGTACCTCGCGACGAGCGTGCGGTACGCCTCCTGGGATCCGGCGAGGGCCTGACGCGCCAGGTCGGCGTCGCTCGGTGCCACGGATGATTATGGATACGGAGCGGGGCCGGCGGCGGTTTCAGGACCGCGTGGGCTGCTGTGTGGACCCCGGCGGCTCGGGTGCGGCGTCGGCAACAATCCGGCCGTCGAGCGTCAGCTCCCATCCGAGCCCGCGCCGCCGTAGCTCGGCGGCGTAGAGCGACTCGCTCCCCAGCCAGCGCGACACGGCCGTGGCGACAATGGTGGCCAGCAGCAGCGGCAGCACGATGGGATAGTCGCCCGACAGCTCGAAGATCATCACAGCGGCGGTGAGCGGCGCGTGGATGGCGCCGGCCGTCATCGCGGCCATGCCGACCAGCGCATAGCTGCCCGGGCTTGGCGCAAACGGCGCCGACACGAATCCGAGCGCGGCGGCAAACAGCGTACCCAGGCCGCCGCCGAGCAGCAGGACCGGCGTGAAGACGCCGCCCGCCACGCCCGACGCCACCGATCCGCTGGTCGCCAGCGCCTTGGCCAGCATGAGGACCGCGACGAGCAGCAGCGGATACTCCTGGTCGAGGACGGCGTTGAGCGGCTCGTAGCCGTTGCCCGCCACGAGCGGCACGAAGAACAGGATCGCGCCCACGATCAGGCCGCCGGCCGCCGCACGCATCGGCTGCGGGATTGGATGCGCCTCGACGAACCGTTGGCTGGCAGCCAGGAGTCCTTTGAACGCGGCCGCGCCGACCGCCGCGAGCACACCGAGCAGCGCGTACGGCAGCAGTTCGAAGGGCGACACGAGCTCGAACGTGCGCTGTCCGTAGATCGGCCCGCCGCCCGCGACGGCGCGCGTCAGCGTGACGGCAATCACGGTGGCGGCCATCGTCGGCAGCAGCGCGTCCATGGCGACGATGCCGATGATGGTTTCGAGCACGAAGAGCACCGCCGCAAACGGCGTGTTGTACGCGGCGGCGAATCCGGCGGCGGTTCCGGCGGCGACGAGCGCCCGCGTCCGGTTCCGCGGGAGGGCTGTCACGCGGCCAAGCGCCGCGCCGAGCGTGCCGCCGAATTCGATGAGCGGACCTTCGCGCCCGAGTGACATGCCGGCACCGATGGCGATCCACGATCCGGCCACGCGCCATCCCGTGGTGCCGAGCGAGAGCCTGACGTTGCCGAGCGCCACGGCTTCCATCACGTTGCTCACGCCCTGCGATCGGACGATGCAGCAGCGGGCGATGAGACCGGCAATCAGCCCGCCGGCGGCCGGCACCAGGAGCCGCGCCCAGCCGGGGAGCGCCGCGACCGCCCTGACCACGTTGTCGACGCCCGCGAGCTGGCGGTACACGGCGACGAGCGAGAGGCGGAAGGCAATCCCGAACGCGGCGGCGCCAAGGGCGACGAGGACGAGGGCGAGCGCGAATCGCGTGCGATCGGAGGAGGATGAGGGGGTGTCCCGCGGGTCGGCCGTGGCGGGCGAGTTCACAGCAACTTGCTGACGGCCTTGATGAACGCCTCGAAATCTCCGAGGTCGTTCTCGAGCGCGGCGTACACGCGATGCCGATCGATTTCCATGTACTCGTGCACCAGCAGATTCCTGAACCCCGCCATCGGCGCCAGCTTCCGCGCCAGCCGGGCCGGCACGATCTTGCGCTTCGCCAGCAGATCAAACAGTTCCGTGTTGTCCGCGGGCAGATTCGCGCCGAGATCCGCGACGATGTGATTGCTCACGTCGAGAACGGCCTGAATCGCGAGCTGCAGGTAGCGTTCCGCGTTGCCGTAGATCAGTGGATCGCTCACAAAGCGCCGTTCGTCCGCCATGCCGCGGATCTTCCGGAGCAGCGCGACGTATCCGCGGATCTTCGCGATCCGCGCGCGAACGACGTGTCGATCAACCACGAGGCCTGCCGGCTTGCGCCTGGCGCTTCAGATAACGGATGTGCGTCTCGTACATCGGGATGACATCCGCGTAACGACTGGCGGTGCGCACCTGGAATCGCACGCGCGCCGATCGCGACCGCTCGAACACGAGCCGGCCCTTCGAGAGCACGCGATGGGCCAGCAGCGGTGAGGCGTCGTTGAGCAGTACGAGGTCGACGTCCGAACGATGCAACGCGGATCCGAGGTCGGCCATGAGCTTCAGCTGATAGCGCAGCGATCGATTCGGCGGCAGCGGTCGAGCCAGCAGCACGGCCACGTCAACGTCGCTGTCCGCCCGCGTGCGACCTGTCGCGACGGATCCAAAGACGTACGCCGCCGCCACCTCCCGGCGTGTCGACGCGCAGCGCGCGACGGCCCGTGCCAGTGGAGACGTTCCGAGCACTTTCATAAGCGAATTCTAAAGCGTGAGGCGAGGATTCGGGCCTGCTCCCGACGAGCCGAAGGTGAGTCGGGGCGCGCCTGAAGACCGGCCGAGCCGCCGACGAGCGTGCGTGCGAGCGAAGTTGGCGGTGAGGCAGGGATTCGAACCCTGGGTAGGAGTTTAAGCCCCTACAACGGTTTAGCAAACCGCCGCCTTCAGCCTCTCGGCCACCTCACCGCGCGAGAAAGCCCAGTATACGACAGGCGTCGACCTACTGCCGATGCCCTCACGACGACCAGGGATCGACGATTCGAATCTCGAACGCGTCGAAGTGCCTGCGGTTGCCGGTCGCGAGCGTGGCCTTCCGGGCAGAGACGATCCCGGCAATCAACGCGTCCCGAATCTCGACCGAACGCCCCGCCCGGCGGCGCATCGCAGCCATGGCGCCCGCCGCGCTTGCGGCACTCTCGTCGAAGGGGAGAATACGCTGATCGAGATCCTCCTCGAGGGACCGCGTGAATGCCTCCTCAAGCTGGCGCCGGCGGCGGCTCGGAACCATGAGCGCGAGCCCGAACCGAATTTCGAAGATGGTGACGGCTGTGGTCCACACCGATTCGGCCGGAAGCTCATCGAGCCACGCCACGACCCCGGGATCCGGGTCCCGGCGCATCAGCGCGGACACCACGTTCGTGTCGAGAACGATCACGAGCGGAGCGCGGCCGGGCGGGCGGGCTGCCCGCGCAACTCCTCGATGTCGGCGTCGAGGCCGATTCGTGCGAACCGAGCCTTGAACCGGCTGCCAAGGCGGCGCGGCGCCGTGGCCTCATCGTGAACCGCGACGCCGAGGATTTCGCGCACTTCCGCCTCGGTGCTGCGCCCGTGCCGCCGCGCCCGGCGCTGCAGCTTCGTCTTCACATGCTCGTCGAGATTGCGCACCAGCAATTGGGCCATGCCTCGGGCTGCTCCTGCGTGTTGATATCATGCTATCACAACGGCGAAGGCGTCGGCGGCGCCGGCCAACACGCGTGAGCCCAGGGCGGCGGCATGGAATAATGCCCGGCGTGGCTCCGCGCGTGCGCTTTGCTCCGTCGCCGACCGGGTATCTGCACGTCGGCGGCGCGCGCACCGCGCTTTTCAACTGGCTCTACGCCCGCCGCCACGGTGGCACGTTCATCCTCCGCATCGAAGACACCGACGTCGAGCGGTCGTCGGCCGACATGGTCACCGGCATCCTGGACGGCCTCCGCTGGCTCGGACTCGACTGGGACGAAGGGCCCGGCGTTGGCGGACCTCGCGGCCCGTACTTTCAGTCCGAGCGGCTCGACCGGTACCGTGACGCCGCCGCCCGGCTCGTTACGGACGGCCACGCCTATTACTGCTACTGCGCGCCCGAGCGGCTGCGCGACGAGCGCGAGAAAGCCGAGGCGCGCGGCGAGGCGTGGCAGTACGACCGCGCGTGCCTGGCGCTCCCGCCCGAGCGCATCGCCGAGCTCGAGGCCGCTGGCGCGCCGCGGGCGATCCGGTTCAAGGTGCCCGCCGCCGAGACGGCATTTGAGGATGCGGTGCACGGACGGATCGCGTTCGACACGCGCAGCATCGAAGACTTCGTGCTGCTGCGGTCCGACGAGCACCCCACCTACCACCTCTCGGTCGTCGTGGACGACATCGAGATGGGGATCACGCATGTCGTCCGCGGCGACGACCACATCTCGAACACGCCGAAGCACGTGCTGCTCTTCGAGGCGCTTGGCGCGCCGGCGCCGTCCTTTGCGCACGTGCCGCTGATTCTCGGCGGCGACAAGAAGCGGTTGAGCAAGCGCCACGGCGCCACCTCCGTCACCGAATACCGGCGGCAGGGCTACCTGCCTGAGGCGATGGTGAACTTTCTGGCGCTGCTCGGCTGGTCGCCGGGCGGCGACCGCGAGCTGATGTCGATCCCGGAGCTCGTGGCGAGCTTCTCGCTCGACGGGATCAGCGGCGGCAACGCCGTGTTCAACACCGAGAAGCTCGACTGGATGAACGGCCAGTACATCGCGCGGCTCCCCGTCGCGGAGCTGGCGGCGGCCGTCGCGCCGTTTTTCGCCGAGGCCGGTGTGAAGGCGCCGGTGTCGGATCCGTCGTTCCTCCGGCTGCTCGATCTGCTGCGTCCGCGCGCGAAGCGGCTGACCGACGTCGTGGAGCTCGCGCGGCCGTTCCTGGCCGAGACGGTGGAGTACGAACCGGCGGCGGTGGAGAAGCATCTGACCGCACCCGGTCTCGCGTTGCACGTGACGGCGCTCGCGGCCGCGTTGCGGGCGACCGACCCCTTCGACGAAGCGCATGTGGAAGCGGCGGTGCGGGGAACGGCCACAGAGCGCGGCATCAAGGCGGGCGCGCTCATCCACGCCACGAGAGTGGCAGTGACGGGCCGGACCGCCAGTCCAGGGATCTTCGAGGTGCTGGTGCTGCTCGGCCGGGAGACGAGCGTGGCGCGGCTCGAGCGGCTGGTCGGCTTCCTGGCCGCATTGCGCTCGGCACCGCCCTCTCAGTAGAATCAGAAGTTCCTGCCCCGCGGCTCTTCGCCACCTAGGCACTGGGAGGTCGTTCAACGGTAGGACACGGCGCTCTGGACGCCGTTATCGGGGTTCGAATCCCTGCCTCCCAGCCAACTTCGAAGTCCGGGTCGTACTTCTACGCTTGAATACTTGCCCATTCTCAAGACTCGGGCGGTCGTACTCGCGGATCGTAACGTAGGGCCTGGACAGGACCGACGGTGGCTAGATGGGCACCCTTGTCAGGCGGCCATGTATTCGCGGACTTCCACCTGCACGCCGCCGCGCGCTGCGACGGCCAACATCTCCTGCAAGCGGTCGACCGCGTCAGCGCTCAGGTACGCCTCGCCGCAGTTGTCGCACACCTGGGCCGGCACGCCGCGAACGACGAGGACGGTCGCCCCGCGTTCGACCGCCATGCGTGTCGTGCCAGGAGCGGTCTTTCCTTGTTTGCAGATGACGCACGTCATGCTCGCCTCCGGCTGAAGGTATTGTCCCACTCTTCGGGGTTGGGCTCATAGACCGTGATGATGACGACCCGGGCCATGCCGGTCGCCGTCGCCCACACCACGTGCACGGGACGCATCCGCTGCGCGGCATGCTGCCGGATGTCGAGTTGCTCACGCGAAATCATCGAGGCCATCGAGACGTGCAGTAGACCAGGCAGGACTGATGCGTCGTATTCGCCCCTACGTCGCCCTCAGGCTGTAGACCAGCCAGTACGTGAAGAGCGTCGTGGTCACGGCCGCAATAGAGAGAGGGAACCAGAACGCGATGAGTGCCAGAAGAGAATAGGCCGCCAGCGCAAAGTAGCCATTTCGCTGGCCGTCACGTACGAGCACGGCGGACGTCTCATCCCTGGCCAATCGCAGTGCCGCACCAGAGGACAGAATCCAGCCAACCGCCTGAACGGCCACCACGGAGTTATAGAGGACGACCGCCGGGGCGGCGTGGTCCGTCAGAAGGTACTCTCCGAGCAACGCCGTGGGAAACGGCATGAACACGACGGTCAGCAGCAGAAAACCGTTCGCGTAGACGAACGACACGGATGACTTGTTCACCAATCTGAAGAACCTGTGGTGATTGACCTGCGTTGGGGTGCGCATCTGCCATGTTGCCTTCGCCGTTTCACGCCGTAGACCCTGCTTATTTCGCGGTCGAGAACCTGTACACCGTCACTTCGTGCAGCGGCGTTGACGGCGTCACCACGGTGGACGGGAATTCCGGCCGGTTGGGCGAGTCGGGGTAATGCTGCGTCTCGAAGCTCATCGCGTACCGGTTGCCATAGGGCCTGCCGCCTTTGCCCGGGACCGTACGGGTGACATTGTCGCTGTAGAGCTGCATTCCAGGTTGAGTGGTGAACACCTCCATCAGAATGCCGGTCGTCGGATCGCTGATGCGCGCCGCCGGACGCAGCACACCGGGTGTGCCGTTGACGATCATGTTGATGTCCAAACCCCGGCGCAGCGCGATCTGGTCGAACCGCGAATCCAGAATATCGCCAAGCCGCACTGGCGTCCGGAAATCCAGCGGCGTGTCCGCCACCAATGCGATGTCGCCGGTGGGTAGATTGTCCGGGCCGCTGGGCGTATAGCGGTCGGCGAATACCTGCATCACCTGATCCGACACCTCGCCATGGCCTTCGCCCTGCAGCGCGAAATAGGCGTGGTTGGTCAGGTTGACCACGGTCGGCCTGTCGCTGACGGCACGGTACTCGAGCGTCAGCGCGTTGTCGCGCGTCACCGTGTAGACCAGCGTGGTGGTCAGGGCGCCGGGAAAGCCGCCGTCGCCGTCCGGACTGACAACGGTCAGCGTCAGGCTGGGTTCTGCTCCGTCATGCATCTCCGCGCGCCAGACCTTCTTCTGGAAGCCCGCGGTCCCGCCATGGATCACGATCTGCTGGTCGGGAGTGCCGCGCTCCAGGTGAATCGTCCTGCCGTCCAGCGGGAAGGTGCCGTTGCTGCCGATGCGGTTCGCGTACCGCCCGATCACCGCGCCATAGACGCCGCCTGTCTCGTACGAGGCGAGATCGTCATAGCCAAGCATCACATCGGTCTTCGAGCCGTTCCTGTCCGGCACATTCAGCGTGACGATGACGCCGCCGAAATTGCTGATGCGCGCTTCCAGCCCGCCCGCGCCGGTCAGGGTATAGATCTCAACCTTTTCGCCCCTGGCCGTGGTGCCCCAGTCGGCGCGAGTGATGCCGGCCCCTGCCTGCGCAGAGAGACAGGCGCACAGCAGCAGGGCGCCGGCGAAGCGCGCGCACACAGACATGTGATGTGCTCCTCGCACGTGCGAGTGTGCCGGGGTGCGTCAGCCGGTGACCTCGACGCGGCCACCTGCCGCGCGGAACCGATCGACAATGCCATCGAGCCGGCCGCTCAGCGCATCCGATGCCAGCCAGCCCGCGCCGACGATGCGGAGCACGTCGGCACCGGTCACATCGCGGTCGATCTCGTCGAACACCTGGGCCGGCGTGCGCCTCTCGAAGACGGCCGGCGGTTCCCCGCCCCACGAGTCGTCCGCATCCGTCTGCCGGCACGGTTCGCACGTCAGCTGCGCGTCGAGCACGTGCATGTAGAGCCGCTCGCACGAGAGCTCGACGATGCGCAGGCGACGCTCGGAGGTGAACGTCAGAAACTCGCGCCGGTTCATTGGACGATCACGCACGCGCGGCGAGCTCGACGAGCGTTCGCCGCACGAGGTTCCGGGTCAGCGGCACTTTGTATCCGTTCTTCGCGAGCGGTCGCGCGCCACTCACGGCCGCCTCGCCAGCTTGTGCCGCCAGTTCCGGCGTGATGCGCTGACCCACAAGGACGCGTTCGGCTTCGGGCACGCGCCACGGCACGGGCGCCACGCCGCCGAGCACGATGCGGGCGAGACGGCATACGCCACCTTCCAGCTCGAGGACGATCGCCGCGCTGACCACGGCGTGCGTCCACGCCTCGCGATCGAGAATCTTGTGGTACGTGCTGCGCGTGCCTCGCCGGGCGGCCGGCACATGGACCGACGCCAGTATCTCGTCGGGTGCCAGCACGTTTTCGCGCTTCGCGTCGTCGCGCGGCAGGATGAAGAACTCCGCCGCCGGCACCATGCGCTCGCCCGCCGGCCCGACGACGCGGAACGTGGCGTCGAGCGCGACGAGCGCCGGCGCCGTATCCGACGGGTGCACGATGTAGCTTGGACCGCCGCCGAAGATGGCGTGAAACTGGTTCTCGCCGTTGGCTGAAAAGCAGGTGTTCCCGCCGTTCTTGAGACACGGAAACCCGTTTCGGTAGTACCAGCACCACGGCCGCTGGCAGATGTTGCCGCCGATCGTGCCCACGTTCCGAATCTGCGGCGTCGCGACGCTCCCCGCCGCCTCCGCGAGGGCCGCATGATCGCGGCGGACGACTGGATGGCGGTCGAGCGCATCGAGCGTGACGAGTGCGCCGACCGTCAGGCCGCCTGGCGCCGCCGCCACCTGGTCGAGGCCCTTCACCGTCTTGAGGTTGACGATCACGTCCGGCGCCACGATGCGGTCCTTCACGAGCGCGAGGAGATCGCTTCCGCCGCCCGCGAAGGACACCGAACGATTGGCGCCGTGCGCCTGGGCCGACAGGGCAACCGCGTGCGCAACGTCACGCGGGTTGGCGTTGGTGAAGCTTTTCATGCGAGCGCCCCCAGAATCTTCGCGCGCGTAATCGGCAGGTCCTTGAAGCGGTGGCCGGTCGCGTTAAAGATCGCGTTGGCGATGGCGGCCGGCCCCGGCGCCTTGCCCGATTCGCCCAGGCTCTTCGCGCCGTACGCGCCGTAGCCATCGTCGCTCTCGACGAAGAGCACCTCGATCTCCGGCGCGTCGCGGTGCGTCGGGATGCGGTCGTAGTAGAACCCCGCCGTGAGCGGCTGGCCGGTGCGCTGGTCGTAGATCAGATCCTCGTGCAGCGTCATGCCGATCCCCTGAATGGCGCCGCCGGCCATCTGCCCTTTTGCGGAGAGCGGGTTGATCAGCCGGCCGCAGTCGGCGACCGACAGGTACTTCGCGACGCGAACGTGCCCGAGCTCCACGTCGACTTCGACCTCGACGAAATGCGCGCCGAATGCATTGCGCACTTTGCGCCCTTCCATCGTCGGGTTGGGCGTGGCCGATGCGATCACGACCTGCTCGCCAGCCGGGGAACCGTTGGCGGCAATCTGGCGCTTCAGGTCGCGGGCCGCTTCGATGACGGCGTATCCGGTCATGATCGTCGTGCGGCTGCCCGACTCGCCCACCGAGTACGGACAGCGATCCGTATCGCCCCACACGACTTCGACCTTCGACAGCGGGACGCCCAGCTCCTCGGCCGCGATCAGCCCCATCGTCGTCTTGGCGCCGCCGCCGACGTCGGTCACGCCGACAAACAGCGTGTACTGTCCTTTGCCGTTCAGCGTGATCACGGCGCTGCTCTGCCCGATCCCCGAACGGAATTCCATGAACGCCATGCCGGCGCCGCGCTTCAGCGGACCCGGGTCGGACCCGGGCTGCGGATGCCACCGCCGTTTCCAGTCGAACAGTTCGGCGCCGCGGCGAATGCATTCCTCCAGCGTGAAGTTCGTGAACGGCGCGTTGCCCGGCGCCGTTCGCGCCATGTTCTTCAGGACGAACTCGACGGGGTCCATCTTCATCCGGTAGGCGACGTCGTCCATCATCGACTGGATGCCGAAGTAGCCCTGCGGGAATTCGGGACCGCGGAAGTTGCCCGACACGGTCTTGTTCGTGTACGCCGGCTGGATGATCCCCTCGGCGTTGCCGCATCCGTACAGATCGAGACCGGCCATCCCCCCGCTGTTCTTGCGATAGGGACCCATCCCGCTGACGGCACGCAGGCGAATCGCGTCGACCGTGCCGTCGTCCGCGACGCCGACGGTGTAGTACTGCGTGGTCGGCCAGCGGCCGTGCATGCCGATGAAGTCCTCCTTGCGCGAGAACTCCAGCTTGACGGGCGCACCCGCGAGCTTCGCCAGCGACGCCGCGATGAGGTCGCTGTCCTGGTTCTGGTTCTTGTTGCCGAAGTTGCCGCCCATGTAGCGGCAGACGACACGAACCTTTTCGTCAGGCAGGCCGAGGTCGCGTGCGATGTCGTGGCGGCAGTTCGCGATGCCGCCGGTCGGCGTGTACACCGTGAGCTTGTCGCCCTCCCACGCGGCGACGCACGCGCGCGGCTCCATCTGTGCGTTGTGCACGAACTGGGTCGAGTAGCGATCCTCGAACACGTGCGCGGCGCGGCCGAGCGCCTCGTCGACGTTGCCGCGGCGCTGCGCCAGCGGCTTCGCCTGGTTCTCGACGTCGAGCGACAGGTTCCCCTCGGGCCAGATCTTCGGCGCGTCGGGTGTCAACGCCTCCTCGTGATCGAGCACGAACGGCAGCATCTCGTAGTCGACGACGATGCGCTGCAGCGCCTCCTCGGCGACGTGCCGATCCACGGCGGCGACGGCGGCCACCGGATCCCCCACGAAGCGAACCGGGTTGTTGAACGCGTACCGCCGCTGCTTCGTGATGGCCTTCACTTCGTCGACGTACTGCCTGCCGCCGGCGATCCCGCCGGCGCCCCACACCACCGTGCAGTTCTCGTGGGTGACGATGGCCTTGACGCCCGAGAGGGCCGCCGCCTTCGTAGTGTCGATGCGGCGGATGCGGGCATGCGGATGCGGACTCCGCAGCACGCGCGCGTACAGCATGCCCGGCAGTGTCACGTCGCGTGAATAGGTCGCCCTGCCGGTAACGCGGTCCACCGCGTCGATGCGCGGCGTGGGATGGCCCACAGTCTTGAGCGGTGTGATGGGTTCAGCCACAGAACGCCTCCGGAACGCCTCTGGGCGTTCCTGTCTACCCTCGCGATCGCGGCGATGCCGCCGCGGCCAGAATTGCTTCGACGTACCGGTTGTAGTTGGAGCAGCGACACAGGTTCCCCGCCATCGCGGCGCGCACGTCGTCTGCGGTCGGATGGGGGTTCGCATTGAGCAGCGCTCTCGCGCTCATCAACTGGCCCGACGTGCAGAACCCGCATTGCGGCGCGTCGTGTTCGGCAAACGTCTGTTGCAGCGGATCGAGACGGCCGTCGCGTGCGAGTCCTTCGACGGTCTGCACCGAACGGCCGTCCGCCCAGACAGCCAGATGGCTGCACGAGTAGACAGGCGTGCCGTCCAGCAGCACCGTGCACGCGCCGCACTCGCCGCGTTCGCAGCCAAGCTTCGTGCCCGTCAGCCCGAGGCGATCACGCAGCAGCTCGGCGAGCGTCCACCGATCCTCCACCTCGATGCGGTGCCGCATGCCGTTGACGGCGACACGAATGGTGGTTCGCGGAACGGTGTCATTCGTGGTGACGGACTGCGCGGCGGCGGGCTGCGCCTCGAGCGCGGACACGGTGGCGACGGCGGCGAGCGTCGCGCCCGCGCCTTCGAGGAGTTCACGCCGGGAGATCTCGTGGTCATCGGTCGGCTTGGCCATGGCGCCTCGCTCGATGGTGGGATTGATCCCAGGGTCCGTTCGCGTGGCGCAATTATATGGCAGCGACAGCCGCGCGTGTTCGACCAGCCAGCCCCGAGGTGACGCTGGAGCTCGCCGCGACTTGGCTCCAATCCCTCCTCCCAGCCATGATAAGGTCACTCATTTCCGGGCACGCGGGCGCGGCTGCCGACGGGCCGAAAGGACGAAGATCACATGCTCTCCATGCGAACAGTGGTGGTGACCGCCGCGGTGGCGGTGGCGTTCAGTGCGGGATGGCTGGCCAGGGCCAGCGCGCAGCAGAAGGCGCCCGCTCCGCTCATCACGTACTTCAGCCACGAGAAAGTCGACGCATCGTTCGCGCAGGCACTCGCCTCAACAGGCAGCAGGGACCTGTTCGCCCGCAAGGATCGACAAGGCCGCACGTGGACCATTCACTCCAACAGCCGCGGCAAAGCCGACGAAGGCACGTTGCATTCACATGAGGATTGGACAGGCGTGGTCGTGATCATGAACGGTGCGGCAACGTTTATTACACCAGGGGCCGCCTCAACCGCCCGAGGAGCAGGAGAAACATCGGAGGGCGGTCAGTTGATTGGAGCCGGTGAGTCGCATCGCGTCAGTAAGGGAGACGTGGTGATCATTCCTCCGGGCGCGCCGCATATGTACCGGAACATCGAGGAGCCCTTCCGGTATCTGGTGGTGCAGACGCCGTAGCCCAAGCGTCGAGCCCCGTATTCAAAGGAGATCCGCCGTGATCCGCCGAATCCTCCGCACACGCACGTCCGTCCGCGTCGTTATCCTCGTGTGCGCCCTTGCTCCGCTCCTCGTCGTGCGGGCGCTCACCGCGCAGGCGGCACTCGCGGTCCCCGCGGGGCTCCCCGACTGGGCCTTCAACATCCCCGACACGCTCCAGCCGAGCGCCGTGCGGCCTGAAGGCATCGTGAAGGCGCCCGGCAGCGCGAAGGAGTACGCCGCCGCCGCGATCGCCGGGAACGCGAATCCCCCGGACTGGTTTCCCGATGAACACCCCGCGGCGCCGCGATCGGTAAAGGGCGGGCCCGGGATCACGCTGGCGTGCGGTTCGTGCCACCTGATGTCCGGCCAGGGCCATCCCGAATCCGCCGACCTCGCCGGCATGCCCGCCGAGTACCTGATCCGGCAGATGGCGTACTACAAGTCCGGCTCGCGCAAGGACGACGCGCGGATGGGTCCGCTCGCCAGGGCCACGTCGGACGAAGACGTGCGCGAGGCCGCCGAATACTTCGCCGCGCTGAAGCCCTCCGCATGGGTCAAGGTGATCGAAACCGCCACGCCGCCCAAGACCTTCATCGCCACCGCCGGCCGTCATCGTCAGCTCCATCCCGGCGGAGGGACCGAGCCGATCGGACACCGTATCCTTGAAATCCCCGAGGACCCGTTCCGCACCGAAATCCGGGACCCGCATTCCGGGTTCATCGCTTACGTGCCGCCCGGCAGCATCGCCAGAGGAAAAGCGCTGGCGGCGGGCTCGGCGTCAGGGAAGACGGTGCAATGCGCGCTCTGTCACGGCGCGGCGCTGAACGGCCTGGGCGAAGTCCCTCGCCTCGCGGGGCTGCAGCCGCTGTATGTCGCACGGCAGCTCTTCGACATGCGATACGGCTCGAGCGCGGGAAAGGCGGCGGAGTTGATGAAAGCCGTCGTCACCAATCTGTCCGACGACGACATCATCGCGATTGCCTCGTACCTCGGCTCGCTGCCTCCGC